>CAJKMT010000025.1 GCA_905201055.1 uncultured Sutterella sp.
GGCGTTCCTTATATCCTCGGCATCAATGCCGGGGCTTTACGGAACTGGCAGTAAACAAATTTTCGCTCAGTCGTCAAAAGCTTGTCTTAAACGACTGAACGATTTTGCCGCGCTGTCTTAAATTCCACAATCTACTTTAAGAAAGATCGGGTTCTGACTTTTGTCTTCCCGACTGTGCTTGAGTTCAGACATAAAAAGCAACACAAAATTTCGGTCAAATACTTAAAATTTGCCCCCAGCATAATCATCTTCAGATATTCTCATGGCAGAGACTCATCGTATCAATGTGATTTACGTGGAAAATGACCCCAGTGTTGCTTTTCGCCTTGAAAAAACACTTGGTGATTTAGCTGACATTCATGTCATCGGTTCTGCGACTACGCGTCGTGAAGCCGATGTGTTGCTGTCACAATTTAAATTCCAAATGCTTCTGGTGGATCTTGCGCTGCCTGACGGTTTCGGTTTAGACATTATCCGACGTATGGCCGTCAGCCATCCTGACATTGACATTATGGTTTTGGCCGATACAAACGATGATCCTCATATCGTCAGTGCCATTGAGTCCGGTGCGACAGGCTACGTGCTGAAATCCGAAATTGAATCCAACCTGATTTCCGCCATCAGATTGTTGGCTGCGGGCGGCTCCCCGGTGAGTCCCACAGTAGCGAAAAGCGTATTGAGGGCTTTGAGAACCTACACTTCTCACAGCATCGAAAAAAGCCCCGTCTCCATGCAGCCTAATCCGCTCTCGGAGCGCGAAACGGAAATTCTTCAGCTTCTTGCCAAAGGCATGAGTTTTAATGAAATCGGTGACATTCTCACGATTTCACCGCACACAGTGACTGCCCACATCAAAAAAATTTATCGCAAGCTTCAAGTGCACTCACGAGGCGAAGCCGTCTACGAAGCTGCACAGATGGGGCTGATTCCCTAAAAATATTGAACCCATTTGTTCAACTTTTATTCTTTAAATATGAGCATCAGAAAGTTTTCTCTTGCCCTTTTGACAATCTTTGCCCTCAGTGCTCATGCCGCTGATTGGCCCGGCACAAAACCCATCAAGCTGGTAGTACCCTTTCCCTCAGGGGGCGGCGCAGATATCATCGCCCGCACAATCGCCCCGGAATTGTCAAAAAACATCGGTCAGAAAATTATTATTGAAAATCGCACAGGCGCAGGCGGCAGCCTTGGAACAGAACTTGCTCTCCGAGAGAAAGCCGACGGACAAACATTAATTTACGTCACTAACGGTACCCTCTGCACCAATCCTGCCCTTTATCCCAAGGTGGGTTACGATGTCATCCGCGATATTAAACCTGTCGCTCGGTTAACGGACATCACGCTCGTTATGGCTGTCAACCCCAAACGAATAAAGGCTGACAATGTAAACGAATTTCTCAAGTTGGCTAAAAATACCGACATGCCGATGACATTTTCTTCAGCAGGCAACGGTACAACAAGCCACCTGGCTGGCGTTTTATTGAGCAGGCTGACAGCAGTCAACTTTGAACACATCCCCTATCGCGGGGGTGCTGCTTCTATGACAGATCTGTTAGCCGGCAGAATTGACTTCACTATTGATGTGGCGCCTAATGTTTTGCCTCACGTGCAAAGTGCACGGCTCACAGCACTCGGTTTAGGCTCTGCCCGTAAGGAAGACAGCTCAAATCCCATCAAACCTTTAAGCGAGCAGGGTATTGATGGTTATGAGCTTTTTGCCTGGGACGGCATCGCCGTCAAGGCCGGCACGCCCGAACCGATCGTTAAAGCCCTGTCTGAGGCAATACAAAAAACACTCTCAGATGATAAAGTACAGCAATCGCTCAAGGCGCGCGGTGCGCAGCCGATTTTCTGTACACCGACTGAATTTTCTGATTTTGTCCAAAGTGAACAGAAAAAATGGACAGATCTTGTTAAAACCTCAAGAACCTCTTTAGACTAACGACGTTCAGACTTTAGGAATAGTGATTATGGATACCAACGTTGAAATTAAAAAAGCCCTTGATTGGCAATCGGCCGGAGAATTCTCCGACATTCTCTACGATAAGGCTGAAGGCATTGCCAAGCTTACGATTAACCGTCCGCGCGTTCGCAACGCCTTCCGTCCCGAGACGGTACTGCAGTTGTGCCAAGCCTTTGCCGATGCCAGAGAAGATCCTGAAATCGGTGTTATCATTCTGACCGGTGCCGGTCCCTTGGCCTTTTGCTCCGGCGGCGCCCAAAAGGTTCGCGGCACCGGCGGCTACGTTGGTGGCGACGGCGTGCCTCGTTTAAATGTGCTGGATTTTCAGCGCATGATCCGCACCTGCCCGAAACCCGTTATCGCTATGGTTGCGGGTTACGCTATCGGCGGCGGTCACGTTCTTCACATGCTCTGTGATTTAACAATTGCCGCAGACAATGCCCGCTTCGGTCAAACCGGTCCGCGCGTCGGAAGCTTCGACGGCGGTTGGGGCGCCTCTTACATGGCTCGCCTGATCGGTCAAAAGCGTGCCCGCGAAATGTGGTTCCTGTGCCGTCAGTACGATGCACAGCAAGCCCTTCAAATGGGTTTGGTCAACACCGTGGTTCCTCTTGAAGAGCTTGAAATTGAAACAGTGAAATGGTGTAAGGAAATCCTTGCCAACAGCCCCATTGCCATTCGCTGCCTGAAGGCTGCTTTAAACGCTGACTGTGACGGACAGGCCGGTATTCAGGAATTGGCCGGCAATGCAACGCTTTTGTACTACATGACCGATGAAGGCAAAGAAGGCAAAAACGCGTTCTTGGAAAAGCGCCGCCCTGACTTCTCCAAATTCCCGCGCCTGCCGTAATCGATATGGCCAATTGCTTCAGTATTTTTGAGGCTGCGGCGCAGTGCCCGGATAAAATCGGCCTGCGCCGTGCGGGTGAAGACTACTCTTTTGCACGCCTTGCCACCCTCACACAAAACACCATTGATCGTTTGCACAAAGAAAAGGTGTTGCCCGAGAAAGGTCGCCCGATGGTTGTCGAAGGTAAAAACACCGTCGAAACCATTGTGCTTTTGTACGCGCTCTTTGAATTAAAAGTTCCGGCTCTGATGCTTCACCCTAAGCTCACAGCTGCAGAGCGGTATGTGCTTTTATCCAGTATCAGGGAAATTCAAGATCCCCTGCCCGAAGACACTGTCGCGGTGCTTTTTACTTCCGGCACAACGGGCTTGCCGAAACCGGCCATCATCACTCGGAAAATGCTTTGGGAGTCGGCTAAAGCCAGTGAAGTTAATTTGGGTTGGCAAGAAGGCGATTGTTGGCAGCTTTGCATGTCGGTAACTCGCATCGGCGGTTTATCCATTTTGACGCGCTGTCTGCTTGCAAGAAAAACACTCGCGATTTCACCTCTCTTTAGCCCTGAATCTTTCACGCAAGCTCTGATTGACGATCAAGTGACAATTACGAGTATCGTTCCCACAATGCTTGCCAAAGTGTTTGAAACCTACCCGGATTGGCGGGCTCCGGAGGCTTTGCGTGTGATTCTTCTTGGCGGCTCGTCGGCTAACGATAAGCTTCTTGAAAAAGCACACCGGCAAGGTCTTCCCATCGTAACCACTTATGGAATGACTGAAACCTGCTCTCACGTGGTGATGACCCCCTACGGCGAACGTCTCAACCTTGTTAAAGGCAGCGGCAAAGTCATTCCCGGTGCTCAAGTTCGTATACGCGACGGGCAAATTGAAGTCAAAAGTCCCATGAACACACCAGGCTACTGGGGGCGCCCCAGAATCACAAATGAGTGGTTTGAGACCGGCGACTTGGGAGAGTTTGATGAGGAAGGTGTTCTTCATGTTCACGCCAGACGGCATGACTTGATTTTGAGCGCAGGAGAAAATGTTTATCCCTTGGAAGTGGAAAATATGCTCACTCGCTCGCCCTTTATCAAAGAAGCTTTAGTGCTGGGAGAGCCTGATGAAACGTGGGGCGCAATTGTCTGCGCACTGATTGTCCCGGAAAAAGGAACTCATCCGAAACCTGAAGATGTCAGACGTTTTTGCAAAGAAACGCTTTCTGCCTACAAGTGCCCTCGCAAAATTGCGTTTGTTGACTCACTGCCGGTTAATTCTGCCGACAAACCTGACCGGAGTTCCCAGGTTTTAGAGCGCTATACGCTTACCACACTTCATTACAAACATTAATGCAGAGGCGTTGATTGAAACTACATTACCAATCAACGCCTCTTGTGCATTTTTTCAAAATAAGCCGTTAAAAACATAATCATTTGAAGCAAATTGTGTGGACTTGAAACATTGCTTTCAAAGCCTGACTTGCCTCGCTAAGATTAAGTCAATTATTTTTCAGAGATCCACTGTGCTTGTTAAACGTCTCTTAGTCAGCGTTTTATGTACCCAGCTTGCTTTCACTCCGACGGCAAGCATTTTGGCGGCCGAAGAATTGGCTACGGAGTCGCTTAACCTTAATCTACCCAGTATGGGAGCGGTTGCGGGAACTGAACTCTCCCCTTTGGAAGAACAGGCGCTGGGTGAAGCGATGATGAATCAGATCCGCAGTGATCCGAGTTATCTCAATGACTCTGAAACTTTGGAATACCTTAACCGCTTAGGCTATAAACTCGTGAGCGTCGCTGACACTCACACTTATAACTTCTTTTTCTATCCGCTCATTGATCATTCACTCAATGCTTTCGCGATTCCCGGCGGCTACATTGCCGTACACACGGGGCTTATTGTTGCCGCACAAAACGAAAGCGAATTGGCGGGCGTCATCGCCCACGAAATCGGACACGTCAGCCAACGCCATATCGCCCGCATGATTGATGCGCAAAAAGGCAACGCTGCCATCACACTGGGTTCGTTCCTTCTGGCGCTGCTGGCCGCACGGGCCGGCAGCGGTCAGGCTGCCACGGCGCTTGCTGTGGGCGGTCAAGCCGCCATGATTCAAAACCAGTTGAGTTACTCTCGCGGCGCTGAACGCGAAGCCGACCGAGTGGGCTTAACTTCTTTGGTGCGCGCAGGCTTTGACCCCAAGGGCATGGAAAACTTTTTCATGCGTCTGCAGCAAAATAACCGCTACTATGAGGCTGCCGCCCCTGCCTATCTGCTCACTCACCCGCTGACCGTCGAACGTATCAGCGATATGGAAAACCGCACGCGGCAAATCGGTGCAAGAACTCACAAAGACTCTTTAGACTTCCTGCTCATTCAGCAGCGTATGCGTGTGCTTCAGGAAACCAAATACGACGGGTGGCTCAAAGTCAGTAAAGAGTTAAAACAAAACCTGGCGGAAGCAAAAAACAATCGTCAAAAGACTGCGCTTACCTACGGGCTTTCCGTTGTGAGCCGCAAACTTAATCAAAAGGCCGATGCCATCCGCTACGCCAACCAGGCGGTAAGTCTCGGTGGCAACAATCCCATCCTGGTTAAAAACCAATCGGAAGTACTTTTTATTTTCGGTTCCGCGGCGGAGAAAAAGCGCGCCTTGGCCATGGCCAAGCGTCTCACCGACAATAATCCTCTGTCTGAGATGGCCGTTAAACTTTACGCCGGTCAGCTTTATGCTTTGAAGCGCTATCAGGATACTTTGCGCTTTATGCGTTCTCAACACGCAATGACTCAAAGCAATCCTTCCTACCACGCCATCAATGCGCGCTGCTACAGAGCGTTAAAGCAGATGAGCCGCCACCATATGGCTGTCGGTGATATGTACCTTGCGCAAGGTGATAAGCGCGCCGCTGAATACCAATACAATCTCGCTCAGCAAGCCAACGACGGTGATTACTACACGATGAGTCAGGTGGACGGAAAACTTCGCACCACGCGAGCGGATATTCTGGCTGAAGAAAAAGCTAAAGACGACTGAAGAAAACGGCTGCCGAAGCAGCCGCCAATCACCTTCTAAAATTCCTTAATTTGTCCGACCCAAATCGGGATCAGTTTTTTGCACTCTGACAATGTTAAATTCTCTTCAGTGACGGTCTTGCCTTCGCTCTTAAAGCTCATCTTATGCTTGCGTCCGTGCAAATAGACACGCCCCACCAATTTCTTCTTATATTTCACAGTAATGCTCATCGTTGAAGAGAGGCTGAAGGAGAACTTATTTTCAATACCGGCTTCGGCTGCTTTAGCCAACAACTCTTTAACAAAGGAGACCTCAAATTTGGATGCTTCTACCGGTTGATTATCAGAGGTAAGAAAATAAAACGGCTCCGGCAGATCCTGCACGGGAAGCGCTTTTTCAGCTTTGAGTTTTCTCCAAGGATAGCGATTGCGAAGAATTTCTAAGGCCTGCGAATACTCTCTTCTGGGGTGAACTTTAGCAACGACCACAGCGTTGTGCGTTTGCTCTTTCTGAGGCTCAGATTTTTCGTTATCCTCATGGACCACTTTAATCATCGTTTCTGATGCAGCGGCAGGTGCCTCAGATTTGATTTCCACATCATGATGAATTCGAATTTGCTTTTCTTCCGAATCTGAATCGTGACGATGTCGCCCCAGCTCAATCGGTTCACCTGAGGCTTCCTTGGTTCCGATTGACTTAAAAAACTTCACAATACGATCAAGAATATTTTTCTCGAGCATTTCTTTCTCCAGGTAGCTCCTTCCTCAATGCTAAAGGAAAAATGAGTTTTCAACACATTTTTTTGCTACTTTTGTATTTTGAGTTTTCAAAATCGGACAACAGCAAGCTCTTTCCAAAAATGATCGAACCCATTAACAATTTTGCAATCAAATTCAAATCTGAACTCTCGTATAATTCTGCCGAACAAACCAATTGAGAATCATTATGGCTATTGAAGATTATTTGACGATTGCGCCTCAAACCGATGAAATCATTGAAACTGATGCGGTGATTGTCGGTGCCGGTCCTGTGGGACTTTTTCAAGTTTTTGAATTAGGGCTTTTGGAAATCAAAGCCCATGTCGTTGACTCGCTCAAAATGGTGGGCGGGCAGTGCATGGAACTTTACGAGCACAAGCCGATTTACGACATCCCTGCTTTGCCCGTCTGCACTTCGCGCGAATTAACCGAAAATCTTTTAAAGCAGATTCATCCTTTCGGACCGCAATTTCACTTAGGTGAAGAAGTCACTACGGTTGAAAAACAGGAAGACGGGCGATTTTTCGTGCAGACCGATAAGGGCACGCGATTTATGACGAAAACCGTCTTTATCGCTGCCGGCGTCGGCAGCTTCCAACCCAAGCGCCTGAGCGTGCCCGGAATCGAAAAATTCGAAGGCACTCAGCTGCATTACCAAGTCAAAGATCCTGAACTTTTCTACGGGAAAAATATTGTGATCTGCGGCGGCGGTGACTCTGCTCTGGACTGGACTTTGAATTTAGTCGGCAAAGCCGAAAGCGTAATTCTTTTGCATCGCCGCGACGGCTTCCGCGCTCAATCCGCTTCTGTTGCCAAGATGCGTGAGCTTTGCGAAAACTGGGAAATGCAATTTGAAGTGGGACAGATCTCAGGTTTTGAAGAAAAGGACGGCAAACTCACAGAAATCCGCGTCACGGGTGATGACGGCGTTGTACGCCGTATGCCTCTTGATCACTTGCTCGTCTTCTACGGTTTGACTCCCAAACTTGGTCCTATCGCCAATTGGGGTTTGGAAATCTATCGCAAGCAGATCGTCGTGGATACGGAAAAATTCCAAACATCCATCCCGGGCATTTTTGCCGTGGGCGACATCAATGTCTATCCCGGCAAAAAGAAACTGATTCTGTGCGGTTTCCACGAGTGCGCCTTGGCCGCTTTCGCAGCCTCGGAAATCGTTCACCCCGAAAAGAAAACCTTACTGCAATACACGACAACTTCGCCGAAACTGCATAAGGTTCTCGGTGTCGAAACGCCCAGCTTAGACTGAGGGGAGTGCATTTCCTAAAGAGTGTCGAGTCTTACCAACGCCGACACTCTTTTTTTAGTTCCTTTGAGGACCTTCGGAACCAAAGACCTTTGTCCACAACTTAAGTACCGCATCGATACTTTCTTTCTGTTCTTCCCGATCCACTCTGACCGGTCCCGATCCGAATTCCAAACGATGCTTTCTTTGAATATGACGATAGTTGCGGTAAATGGAAACGCACTGCTGAGCCAATGACTCATCAATGAGACCGACACGGGCTACCATCTCCAAAAGCAAAATATTGCCGAAATTATTAACCAACTCCGGATACTGCTGCGAATAAGCCAGTACCAGAGCCTGGACGGCAAACTCCACATCCACCATGCCGCCGCGATCGTGTTTGACATCGAAAAGTTTTGTGGGATTGGGATGTCCCTGTAGCATTCGGCCCCGCATTTCGCTTACATCAGCGAAAACCTTCTCTTTGTCCCGAGGCATGCGCAGGATGGCTTCACGCTCTTTTTCGAACGCCATGCCAATTTCCCGGTCCCCCGCACAAAAACGCGCGCGCGTCAGCGCCTGATGCTCCCATGGCCAAGCCCCCGTTCCATCCTCATTTCGCTGGTAGCGTTTAAACATCTCAAAAGATGAAACCACCAAGCCATTTTCACCGTTGGGTCTCAAGCGCAAATCCACATCAAAAAGAATTCCGGAAGAAGTCTGGACAGTGAGCCAACTCATCATTCGGCGCACAAGACGGGTGTAATTTTTGCTTGCCTCCGGACTCGGATCATCGTAGAGGTAAATCAAATCCAGGTCTGAAGCGTAACTCAATTCCTTGCCGCCTAATTTTCCGTAAGCAATGACAGCAAATTTCGGCACCTCACAATGTCGCGAAGCGATCGTCTGCCAAGCAAGCGTAATGACAATTTCCAAAACAGCGTCAGCCAAAGCCGATAACTGGTCTGCCAGGCGCTCCACGGTAAAGCGCCCCTCCAAATCAGCCATTAAAAGTTTAAAGACCGCCCCATGATGGGCGTCACGCAATAGGTTCATCTGCGTTTCCTGGTCTCCCTCAGCTTCACGCAGTTTCACCCAAAGATCATCCTGCCAGGCGCTCCAATCAACGGGCGAGAAATTGTCCAGTTCAGTCACTCGTTCATCGACCAACTCATCAAGAACAATCGGGTGCGCCGTTAAGTAGTCTGCGGCCCAGGCACTGGTTTTCAAAACCACGGCAACCTTCTCACAGACTTTCGGGTACTGAATCAAAAGAGATACGTAGGTGCTGCGGCCGGCAATCACTTCAAGCAAAGACAAGAATCGGATGAAAATCACATCGGCAGCAACTCCCTTGTCTTCTTCTGCCATTGTCACGCAAAGCTGTGCAATGCGTTTGACAAACTGCGCCATTTTCACTCGAGCCGACTCGGTCTGTGCGGCAAGAAATTTCGATGCCATCAGTTCCAACACTCGGTCTGCGCACTGGGAAGCTTCTTCATAGCCCAAATTATTTAAAACCTGAGAAAGCGCATCGCGAGCCGCAGGGAAACCGACACTCCACCCTTGAGGCCAATCGTCTTCTTCCTCTTCAACCTCTCCGACCTGGAAAATCCCGTCAAAAACGCCTGCCACGTACTCTCGAATCTGCATAAGACGAGACAACATCTCGTCGCTGTCGAGTCCCAAAAGTGCCGCCACCTGTTTTCTTGCTGTCTCATCGGGAGCCAGACGATGAGTCTGCTGATCATCGATGTATTGAATGGCATGTTCAAGGTTGCGCAGGAAGATGTAGGCTTGCGTCAACTCTTTGACCTGTTCAGGTTTGAGTGCTCCGCACTTTTCCAACAGCGGCAACGCTTCCAAAGTGCTTTTTACCCGAAGCTGAGGCTCTCGACCGCCCCGGATCACTTGAAAGGTCTGCGCAATGAATTCGATTTCGCGAATGCCGCCGCGGCCCAGCTTAACGTTGATGCCCCAATCCTTACCCGCTTCCCGGCGCTGCGTTTCAGCACGAATCAATTTATGTAAATTCGACAATGCGCTGATGGCGTTAAAGTCCACGTAACGGCGGAAAACAAAAGGACGGACGACATCGTTGAGATTTTTACACTGCTGCTCAAAGGTATCTTTATCCGTAAAAACCGGTTCATTGATCACTCGAGCTTTAAGCCAGGCAAATCGTTCCCATTCCCGTCCCTGAACGTAGAGGTACTCTTCGAGCATTTCGTTGCTGATCACAATAGGGCCGGAATCTCCGTTGGGACGAAGACGCATATCCACGCGAAATACAAAACCTGCGCCGGAAATATCTGAGAGCGCCGGAATCACCTTTTTTGCGAGCCGCTCAAAAAATTCTGCATTACTGAGCTCTCTTCTGGGACTGGGACACTCAGCCGTAGGACGGCAGCGCCCCTGTTCGTCATAGACAAAAACCAAATCAATGTCAGAGCTGACGTTAAGCTCCTTGCCGCCCAATTTACCCATGCCGACAACCAAAAAGTCCTGCGGCACACCATCAGAAGACGTGGGCACCCCGAATCGTTTTGCCAAAGCCAGCGCATGAACACGAACCGTTCGACTGACGGCTTCTTCTGCCAAATCAGTCATGGTGCGAACCACCTCAAAGTAATCCGCAGCACCTGTTGCATCACGAGCCAAAAGCGTCAGAAGCACCTCTCGGCGCAAAAGACGCAAGCGATCAGAAAGCACCTGTGCGTCGTCGATATCCTGCAGATATGCTTTCATTTTGTCGCGGCTGTACGGCTCTTTGGCTAACGCTTCAAGCCACGAAAGCCGCCCTTCATCATCGGCTGCAGGCAGAGCCGACATCAGCGCTCTTTTGACGAAAAAAGAATATTGCGGCAGATCGGAAACGGATAAACGAAGCATTTTCTTACTAAGTAAAAACTGTATGGGAAACAGTTTAGCGAAGCGCAAATTTTTTTCGAAAAGTTTCAATCGAAAAATTTTGGAAAAAAGCCCACCGGCAATACCCAAACCGCTAAAATTCGAGATGGTTTAGAGCATTTGAATTATTGTCTGACAACTTCCTTGAAATTAGCCCATCGTCCCCCTTTAAAGAATTCGAGCGGACTGCTGCGCAACGATTGCCCTTCAAAATGGCGTTTGCTTTTGCGCATGGCAGGGTGGGTTTTGTTATTTGCGTATCTCTTTTTAACTGCGGCGCTGCTTGCCGTGAGACTTTGGGTTGTTCCCAATATTGAAACCTATTACCCAAAACTTGAAAACTACATCGAAAATCGCACGGGTACTCAGATTGAAGCCAAAGATATCCACGTTGACTGGGAGTGGCTCAGACCGCGCATTACGCTGACCGATGTCACCTTTGCTCAGCCGGGCAAAAGAGTCTCGCTTACCCTTCCGAAGGTACAGGCAACATTTGCGTTGTCGTCCTTTTACACTTTCTCGCCGAACTTCTCTCGACTCGTCATCTTCAACCCGCAGCTTAGAGTTGAACGATTGTCTGAGAATGTTTTCAATATCGCCGGTTTCAGAATCGATACCGCCGCATCCGACACTCGCACCGAGGAAAAGTCTGAGACCGGAATGCGAGTTTTGGATTGGGTGCTTTCACAAGAGCATTTGGAAATTATTGACGGCGAATTCCGTTATATTGACTTTACAAATGACCGCCCCCGGCCGGTACTGTTACACGATACCTATGCCGTATTGCACCGCTACATGATCGCATGGAAGTTCGGCCTCCAATCGACAGCTATCCGCGAAAACCAAAGTCCGATTGACGTTCGGGCGACGTTCCGTGAAAGGTATTTCGGCTCCTCAAACCGCCTTGAAAGATTGCATGGAACAATCTATGCGTCAATCCCGTCAATTAATTTCGGGCGAATTGCCAAGCGTGTTGATCTTGATGCCTTCCTTCAGGAAGGTGTCGGGCAAGCCGATATTTGGCTCGATTTTGATGCATTAAAACTCACGCAACTCACCGCTGACGTCTCTCTGAACGATGTCAGTCTGCGTTGGCGACCTGATGACAATCCGATCCGCGTTGATACATTCCAAGCACGACTGAAGCAAACCCTCGATGGTCCCAATCTTTCTCTCAGTGCGCAAGACATCGTGATCAAGCCGATCGGTCAGAACCCCTATTATTTGGGTAATGCCACGCTCGAAGGTCACTTGCGCAACCGCAATATCTATGACGGATCGCTTTATATCGATGCGTTTGATTTGAGTTCTTTGACCACCATCGGACTGCAGTTGCCGATTTCAGACAACGTACTCAATACCATTCGCGAACTTCAGGCAACGGGGCTGATCAAAGACTTTAAGAGTTCATGGCAAGGTGCGCTGAGCGCCCCCGAGAGTTATGAATTCAGCTCCCAATTCGCCGGACTGAGCGTTCAGGATCATGTCGCACAGAATGATGAAGACGCCAACCGCTTCGGCTTTACCAATTTATCCGGCAGCATTGAAGCTGATGAAAAGGGCGGCACCGTCACTATCGATGCTCCTAACAGCTCACTGAGCTTTCCCGGAATTTTCTTTGAAAAAGACTTCAAGCTCGACACTCTTCAGATGCAGGCTGCCTGGTCAATAAAACCACAGGTAAGCTTTAAAGTTGAAAAATTGCTCGTTGCCAACAGCGATGCGTCCGCTGAAGTGTACGGCGGATGGAGCGATACGGGTGATCTCGGCACACTTGAAGTGCGGGGTGACCTGCATTATCTGCGGGCATCTGCCGCTCATAAATTCATCCCCATTGTCGCCGGCGGCAAAGCAACCAATGACTGGCTTAAAGGGGCGCTGCAGGCTGGTATCGCACGCGACGGCAAAGTTGATATTTACGGTCCGTTGAGAGAATTTCCCTACGTCAATCAGCAGGATCAAGGGCATATTTTCAAAATCACCGGCATCGCCGAAGGGGTGACATTGGACTATGTCCCCACGAACCGAAAAGATTCTGCCGGTCGATGGATTCCCAGCGAGTGGCCTGTCTTTGAAAACATCAACGGTGAACTGGTTTTTGAAGGCATGTCCATGTTTATTCGTGCACAAAGCGGACAAACCATGGGGGCAACCGTCACTGACGTCACCGCTGAAATTCCAAGCTACACAGCCAAAGGGCTTCCTCTTTTAATTAAGGGTAAAAGCCAGGCTCCGCTGCAAACAATGGCTCAATGGGTCAACAACAGCCCGGTTTCTTCCATGATCGGAAACGCTTTTGTCGGCACACAGGCAAGCGGTGACGCATCGCTTGAACTCGAACTCAATATTCCGATTACCGACCTTCACAATACACAAGTCTCCGGTGCCGTGCTGCTTAACGGCAACACAGTACAGATGAATAATGTGCCGGAACTCAATAATGCTCAAGGTCTGGTCAGATTCACTGAAAAAGGCGTCTGGGGCAGCGGATTGACAGCCAATGTTTACGGCTGCGATGCCACAGGCGAAATCAGTACCGATGAAAGCGGAAAGATCCGCATCAGTGCTTCGGCCAATGCCACGCCTTGGGCTGCCGCTCAAATCATCGGTTCACCCGGAATTGCTTCGTTATTAACACACGCAGAAGGTGCCGCTCCGGTTAACACCGTTGTTGAAATTCAAAACGGAGTGACTGTCCGCGTCAACAGCAACCTCTTGGGCATTCAAAGCAACGCCCCAGCCCCCTTTAATAAAAAGGCCGATACCGCCTGGAATTTAGATTTTGATTTTGAGCCCTGCGCCGGCAATGAAAAGTGCGCGGCAAAAATGAACTTGATCTTAGCCGATAAGCTGGGGTTAAACCTGCACTACATTGACACCGATAAGGGACTGAAAACCCAACGCGGTGTTTTAACCATCGGTAAACGACAGAACCTAACCCCCAAAGCGGATGGTCTGGCTCTCTACATTCAAACTCCGAATTTCAAATGGGAAGACTGGGAAAATATCTTAACCTCGGCTCAAAGCGCGATTTCGTCTGATCCCAAACGTGACATGAAGGCGTTGGATCTTAACCGCGCATCGATTCAAATCGGGCGTCTCGCCTATAAAGGTCTTTCTTTTGATGCCGTCAATGTCAACGCTTCAGCCTATCCGTCCGGTGCCTGGAGCGGCACGATTGCAAGTACCCTGGCCAAGGCAAAATTTAACTACACTCCCCGTACCGATCATTCGCATCCTCTTTTAACGGCCAATTTCGATTACCTGCATATTCCTCGGCCGGATATTGTGGATGAAGCGATGAAAGCAGCGCCGAAGGAAACTCAGTCGTTGCCGTCGGTTGCCCTGACAATTGAGGATTTCCGTTTTGAAGATTATGAGCTTGGGCGCTTGAATCTTTGGGCTGAAAACGAAGGCAAAGGACCAAGCACGCGTTGGAATCTGAAGAATTTCTCGCTCACCAACAATGATGCCACGCTTACAGCCAGCGGAATCTGGAATGCGGGGCAGAGAAAAAATTCACAAACCTCTCTTGAAGCCACGCTCGATGTCAGAGATTTGGGAGAACTTCTTGAGCGCTTTAAATTGGCTCACGTCATCAATGACGGCCGCGGTCAAGTACACACGAAATTGTCTTGGAAAGGCGCCCCGGTTGATTTCAACACCGATACCTTAAACGGCAGCATTTCAACGACTCTGGCTTCCGGACAAATTCTTCAGGTTGAACCCGGTGCAGGACGACTGATTTCGCTGCTTTCTCTGCAAACATTATTGCGTCGTCTGACCTTTGATTTTCGTGATGTGGTGGGGCAAGGCTTTGTTTTTGACTCCGTCGTCTCCAACGACAGCATTGCAAACGGTGTTATTAGTACAAACTCGTTCAGACTCATCGGTCCTCAGGCAACAATCCTCGGAGAAGGTACGATGGACTTGAACAGTCTGACGCAAGATATCAAAATTACGGTTTTACCGAGTGTCAGTCTGGGAAGCGCAAGTCTTGCGTTGGGTATTGCCAATCCGATTTTGGGCGTGGGAAGTTTTCTTGCCCAGTTGGCTTTGCAGGCACCGCTTTCAGAACTTTTAAGCACCGAGTACCGTATTACGGGCTCGATTGATGAACCGATTATTACTAAAGTAGGCGAAAATCAACATTCTCAAGCCTCAGCTCTCTCTGAAGAAAGGAATTAGTGATGCGAATTGCTGCTTGTCAAATGGTTTCCGGTATCGATGTGGAAAAGAATGTCCGCACAGCCAAGGCGCTGATCAGCTCCGCCGCTCAAAGCGGGGCAGAGCTTGTCGTATTGCCTGAATATTTTGCTTTAATGCCCGAATCCGACAGTCAACTGCTTGAAATGTCAGAGAGTTTCGGAAGCGGACCGGTACAGGAGGCTATGAGTCAGGCTGCTAAAGACTCCCAAATCTGGCTTGTGGCAGGCACCATTCCTTTGAAAGCCGACGATGACAAACACTTTATTGATGCCTGCATTGTCTATAACCCCAACGGTGAAGTGGCTGCGCGCTATGACAAGATTCATCTCTTTCAATTTGAACGCGGCAACGAACACTATCACGAAGCGCAAACCACTCAAGCCGGCCATGAAGTGAAGTCCGTCAATATTGAAACCTGGGAAGGAATCTGCAAAGTGGGGCTTTCTGTCTGTTTCGACTTGCGATTCCCGGAATTGTTCCGAAAGCTCGACACCCCCGACATCATCACTTTGCCGGCCGCCTTTACCACTTTCACGGGACGCGCTCATTGGGATCCCCTTCTTCGTGCGCGAGCCATTGAAAATCAGTGCTACGTCTTAGCCTGCGCACAGGGCGGTACGCACGAAAGCGGCAGACAGACATGGGGACACAGCATTCTGATTGACCCGTGGGGAGTCACGGTGGCCGAGCTCACTCAAGGCGAAGGCGTTTTGTTAGGCGATGTTTATCCCAGCCGCATTAAACAAAGCCGAGAAATTTTACCGGCGCTTAAAAGCCGGACTTTGGCTCAATAAGTGCCAAACCGACTCTAACATCATCCTATCTGTTGTCTTTTGCATTATTATTGAAGTTTGTAGTTGGATTTTTTATTGAGCCACCGATTGAAGCGGTTTTCACCTTTTAAGAGGTTTAAGTTTTGTTTCGATTAATGACCCCTATTGTGTTGCTGACACGCCTGCTGGTCGGTGCCTATCCTCAATGGATCGGCAGTGAGCCTTCGAAAAAGCAACGCATTTATTTTGCCAATCACACAAGTCACCTGGATACGATTGTCATTTGGTCATCGCTGCCCAAAGAGATGCGTTCGCACACTCGGCCGGTTGCCGCCAAAGACTATTGGGTTAAAGGAGCCATTCGGCGCCGCATCGCCATTGAGGAACTCAATGTGGTTTTGGTGGATCGCCGCCGCTCAGAACACAGCGATCCGCTTGAACCGCTCAGAGATTGTCTGCGGGAAGGTTCCTCCATGATCATTTTCCCTGAAGGCACGCGCCGTCCTCAAGCCATTCCCAGTGAATTCAAGAGTGGCATTTGGCGTCTTGCCCGTGAATTTCCGAACGTAGAACTGATTCCGGTCTACATTGAGAACCTGTATCGAGCCATGCCTAAAGGCGCTTTAATTCCGGTGCCTACGGTCTGCTCGATTCGCTTCGGTGCACCCTTACCCTTCAGCCCGGATGATCCTAAAGAGGAATTCCTAACAAAAGCCCGCGAAGCGGTGATTAAACTCTCGGAGGCTTGATATGCGGTTAGGTATTACGTTACAAGAAACCTATACACTTGTTTTAGCGGTGTTGGTGCTGTTGGCCGCTTTCGGGACAAGTTACTGCCAATGGGCTATTCGGAAAGCCACGGCGCCTGAGCAAATCGAACGTATTCGGGTCGTTAACTCACGAGTGAAAATGGGTTGGTGGCTGATCGTTGTGTTCACACTGGCATTCTGGGCCGGTCAGACAGTGCTTCTCATTGTGTTTGCCCTGGTGAGCTTTTTCACCTTCCGTGAATTTGTTGCGCTTACCCCGACAAAAGTCTCGGATCACTGGGCTTTGGTTATTTCCTTTTATATCGTTATCCCGCTTCAGTACGTATTGATCGGACTGGATCGCTATTGGCTCTTCACTGTTTTTATCCCGGTGTACCTGTTCTTACTGCTGCCGGTACTCATGTCTCTGCGTCCGGACAGTGACCGTTTCCTTGAACGTGTTGCCAAGGTCCAGTGGGGTCTGATGTTAAGTGTCTACTGTATCAGCCATGCGCCGGCGCTGATGAATTTTGACATCACCCGGTTTGGCTCCAGTCCGTCATTGCTTCTGCTTTTTTACCTTTTGATCGTGTTTTTGGGTGATCTTATCGTTGTGATGGCAAGCTCCTATTTCGGCGGTAAGCCCTTGCGTGACAATCCGCACAAGACGATCAAAGGTATTCTGATCGGCGGCGCCATTACTATTTTGGCGGGTTATGCGCTCTTCTGGATGACACCGTTCAGAACATGGCAGGCCTTGGTTATGGCCGTCGTTATCGTTGTCACCGGCGCATTCGGCGATATCGTTATTTCGTCAGTGAAGCGCTCTTTAGGCAGCCGTTTCATGGATGGGGACAAATACATTGGTCGCGGCAACCTTGAACGTCTGGCTCCGCTCATGTTCTCCGCGCCGATTTACTATCACATCACCCAGGCCTATTTCTCGGCCAACTGGTAATACACCGAGAGGCTCCACCGGGAGCCTCTCTCAATTTGCGCCTTCCGCTATTTTTAAGCGGCGATCCGCTTAGAACTATTCTTGAGATTCCTTATCTCGTTGGCTTTTTTGCACCGCGGCTTTAATAAACGCCTCAAACAATGGATGACCGGAACGCGGCGTCGAAGTAAATTCAGGATGGAACTGAACACCGAAAAAGAACGGATGATCGGATAGCTCCATCATTTCCGGCAATTCTTCTTTTAGTGTTCGAGCTGAAATAACTAATCCCGCGGCTTCCAATTGAGGAACGTAGGATGGATTCACCTCATAGCGATGACGGTGCCGTTCGCAAACCTTTTCTCCATAAATCCGATAACCGACAGTCCCGGGTTTAACAGCGGCTTGCTGTTTTCCTAAACGCATTGTGCCGCCCAAGTCGCTGCCTTCATCACGCTTTTGCAGTTGTCCGCTCTGATCTGTCCACTCAGTAATAAGGGAAACAACAGGATAAGGAGTGCCGGCTTCCAACTCTGTGGAATTGGCATTTTCCAAGCCACAAACATGTCTAGCGAATTCAATCACCGCCAATTGCATTCCAAGACAAATCCCCAAATAGGGAATTTTGTTAACACGAGCGTACTCGATGGCTTGAATCATCCCTTCGGTTCCGCGCTGTCCGAAGCCCCCCGGAACCAAAATAGCGTCCATATTTCGGAGCAGATCTGTCCCCTTTTGTTCGATTTCTGTCGCATCGACAAAAATTCGGTTCACACGAGTATGGGTATGAATTCCCGCGTGAAGCAGGGCTTCATTCAAGCTTTTATAGCTGTCCGCATAGTCAACGTATTTTCCGACCATGGCGACATTGACTTCGCGCTCGGGTTTCTTCAGTTCCTCACAAATCTTTTTCCAGTCACTAAGATCCGCCGGTTTTAAATCTGTTAAATTTAAACGCCTGCAAATAATCTCATCCAAGTGCTGATCATGCAAAATAAGGGGAACTTCATAAATCGTCTCCGCATCCCAAACGCTGATCACATGATCGACCTGCAAATTGGAAAACAAGGCAATCTTTGCCCGTTCTGCTTCTGGAATTCGATGTTCCGCACGGCACAAAAGGACATCTGGATAAACACCTTCCTCACGCAGTTTTTGAACTGAGTGCTGTGTGGGTTTGGTTTTCAATTCACCGGCCGACGCAATCCACGGACAAAGAGTCAGATGCACAAAGCAGCTGTTTTCCCGACCGATTTTCAGACTTAATTGGCGAACAGCTTCCACAAAAGGCAAAGATTCAATATCACCGATCGTGCCACCGATTTCAACTACCGCAATGTCCGCATCGCCGGCGCCTCGAACAATAAATTCCTGAATCTCGTTTGTTACATGAGGAATGACCTGAACAGTTCTGCCTAAATACTCTCCTCGACGCTCCTTGCGTAATACGCTTTCGTATATCTGTCCGGTCGTGAAGTTATTCGTTTTATGCATTTTTGAGGAGATAAAACGCTCGTAATGACCTAAATCCAAATCTGTTTCGGCCCCATCCTCAGTTACAAAAACTTCACCGTGTTGGAATGGACTCAAAGTACCCGGATCAACATTGAGATACGGATCCATTTTGATCATGGTGACGTGTAAACCGCGTGACTCCAAAATGCTGGCCAACGACGCAGCCGCCACACCCTTTCCCAAGGAGGACACAACCCCTCCCGTCACGAATACATATTTGGTCATCTGCGAACCCTCAAAAAAGAATTCAAACAGATTTTAATTATATGAGTGATTTTTTCTCTGACTGAACAGCTCACTAAGTGTATTGATTTATTTTTACAGAGATTTTTTGAAGAATTTAAGCACTTCTTTTTAGTTTTAATCTTATTAACTAAATTGATGGAAGCCGTATCAAACAGTCTATGACACCTTGCAGGAAGTTTTTTTCAGGCGTGTTTCATCAGCCTTCAAGCAGACACGTGAGGCTAAAGTAAAAGAAATTCGATAATCTCCGAACCAACAAACACGCGAGCCCCGATAGTCGGGACTATCGAGGCTCTTTACTTACGCGTTCAGCATATGAATAGCAAGATTAACGCAATGATGATTTTGATCATCCTGCGTCTCAAGCATTTTGCTATACTGATGGAAGAGATTGAATGTTGGTGCATTTTCAATCTTCCTTTAAGCGGCTTAGATGGTGGAACATCTAGGCCGTTTTGCTATGATTTTGTCCCCCGAGATTGAGACCTGAACTTTTCATCAACTAGATGATATTTTTGGGCAGTTGGACTCCAGCGTTGAGACTGTAAATAACTTTGTGTAAATCCAATATTTGCTAATCTCTTTGGAGTGAAGGAAATGGATTTACCAATGAATCAAGACAAGCTAAAAAAACCTAATCGCCAGTATTCCAACCGGATAGTTGAAAAGTGATGAAATTGAACCTTTCATCCAACAGATGCGTAAGCATTTGATTGAGCAAGCTTTACACGGCAAAACGGACGCTTACCTTGGCTATGACTGATATGATCGTCATAGTGGCACTAATAGCCGAAAGGGCTCCAGCAAGAAGACGTTAAAGATCGAGAAGGGACCGATTGACATTTCGGTTCCAAGAGATCGAGATGGCTGTTTAGAACCGCAAATCGTCCCCAAGGGGCAAATGCGAACGGGTGTGCTCGATGACCAAATCGTCGCCCTTTACAGCAAAGGGATGAGTACTCGTGAAATTAGTGAAACCATTAAGGAACTTTACGACGTCGATG
>CAJKMT010000026.1 GCA_905201055.1 uncultured Sutterella sp.
CTGAAGAAAACCGTGTATGTATCTGTATAGCGGAATAATATTTGTGATTATAACTCTCTTTTCTTAAAAAATAAAATGAGCTTCGCTCAAGCGTTTAAAAACTTTCGGGAACACATCCCCGTTGAGCCGTTTCACCCGGCCAGTTTCGACCTCTTCGGTCACTACAACGCTCACAGCCTCTCGCGCGACATCAGTTCGGGCCTCACCGTCGGCATGGTGGCCCTGCCTTTGGCCATGGCTTTTGCCATCGCCTCCGGTGTCACTCCTGAGGCCGGTATCTACACGTCCATCATCGCGGGCTTTTTAATCGCCATTTTGGGCGGCTGCCGGGTTCAGATCGGCGGACCGGCAGGTGCCTTCATCGTAATTATTTACGGCATTATCGCCAATTACGGTCTGGCCAACCTCATGATTGCCACGATCGGCAGCGGCATATTGCTGATACTGATGGGGCTATTCAAGATAGGCAGTTTTATTCGCTTTATCCCGATTTCCATTGTGATCGGCTTTACCAACGGTATCGCCGTGCTGATTGCGCTCTCGCAGGTCAAGGATTTCCTGGGTTTAAGCATTGAAAAAATGCCAGCGGACTTCTTCGGACAGATGAACGCGATTTTCACTCACATTGAAACGGTGAATTTTTACGCCTTAGCGATTGCTCTCATCTCCTTTGCAATCGTTCGCTTCTGGCCCAATAACACGTCCTCACGTGTGGCCGCCTGGAAGCGCTGGATTGCCAGAGTGCCGGGCACTGTCGTTGTGCTTATCGTCTCCACAGTCGCCGTGACGAGCCTGAATCTGCCCGTGGAAACGATCGGCAGCAAATTCGGCGGTATTCCTCAAACGCTGCCCTCCATTCAGGTTCCGACCTTTGATTGGGAAAACATCCGCCATTTGATCGGACCGATGGTGACGATCGCCTTATTGGGCGCCATTGAGTCGCTGCTTTGCGCACGCGTGGCCGACACGCTCACCGATGACCGCCATAATCCGAATCAGGAATTGATGGGTCAGGGTATTGCCAATCTCGTCGTGCCGTTTTTCGGCGGCATCCCCGCAACCGGCACTATCGCCCGTACAGTCACCAATATTAAGAGCGGTGCGGTATCACCCATTTCAGGCGTCGTGCACGCCATCACGCTGCTTGTGGTTATTCTAGCGGCCGCTCCCTTGGCTTCGAACATTCCGCTTGCAGCCTTGTCGGCCATTTTGCTCAATGTAGCCAGCAACATGGGCAACTGGGCTGAATTTAAGCGCCTTCGCCGCATGACGATGTCCTACAAAGTAACGCTTCTGGCGACGTTCTTCCTGACGGTGATTTTTGACCTCACGGTGGCCGTGGAAGTGGGCCTGGTGGTTTCCTGCCTCTTCTTCATCTATCGCATGAATACCCTCACGAGCGTTACCCGAATGACACTGCCTGCCGACACTCCTGAAGGCATTGAAGCCTGGCGTCTGCAAGGGTCACTTTTCTTCGGCTCTGTTTCCAAACTCTCTCAGATGACCGATCCCAAGCGCATTACTGCTCGCAATGCCAATAAAGTGGTGATTCTGAACTGTGCTGCACTGATGAACATCGATAACTCCGCGATGGACATTATTTCAACCTATCATCGCGCGTTAAAACGTCGTGATTTCGAACTCATCATCAGCGGAGCAACCGGTCACGTACTCAAGCAGCTTGAGCGCACCGGCATTGCTCAGACTTTGGGCAGAAACATGACGGAGAATATGCTGGAAGCCGAACGGCTCGCCCGAGAGCTCATCAGAAATATTCCTTAAAATCTTCGGTTGGTCTTTCGGCCAACCGATTTTTTTTAGAGAGTAACGTATGCAATTTTTGAAGACATTGATTTTGGCAACGGCTGCGACAACACTTTTCTCTACAGCTTGGGCCGCGCCGGTTTCAACCGCAAAGACGGAAACAATGCGTGTTGAAGTCACAGAACACCAGATTGACGAAATCGGCAACGTCATCTACTCCCAAATCCATTCCCGACGAGCCAATCGTCCTATGCGTATGACGCTTCTCGTTCCGAGAACTCCGGAGAAAAAGCCTGCGGTAATTTATTTCCCGGGAGGCGGCTTCACGAGCACAGATTACGAAAAATTCATTGAAATGCGCTTTGCATTGGCTAAAGCCGGTTTCGTTGTAGCCGCTGCCGAATACCGAGTCGTCCCGAATAAATTCCCCGCCATTTTGGAAGACGGCAAAGCGGCTGTGCGCTATCTCAAAGCCAATGCGGAGGTTTCCGGCATCGACCCGACTAAAATCGGCGTTTTGGGTGATTCAGCCGGCGGCTACCTTTCCCAAATGGTGGCTGTGACCGGAGGTGAAAAATCTTTCGATAAAGGTGAAAACCTTCATGTAGACTCCACCGTCCGGGCAGCTGTTACTCTCTATGGTATTTCCGACTTAAGAAATATCGGTGCCGGATACGATGAGGCGACCCAAAAAGTCCATCAATCCCCTGCCGTCACCGAAGCCCTCTTAGTCAATGGTGTGGCTTTCCGCGATTTTGCCGGTGCATCGATCAACGCAGACTCTGCCAAAGCGCTTGCAGCGAGTTCTTTAGGTCACATCAAAAAGAATCTGCCGCCGATGCTCATCATGCACGGCAGCGAAGACAAGTTAGTCTCTCCGGTGCAAAGCGAGCAGCTCTATGAGGCGTTAAAGGCAAGCGGCAACGCAGTTACTTATGTTAAGGTTGAGGGCGCCGGTCATGGTGACACCGTCTGGTTTCAAAAACCTGTCATCGATAAGGTCGTCAATTGGTTTAAGCAAAACTTAAAGTAAGGATTTTTTCAATGATCGTTGAAAACAAACTTCAGGCTATGGGATTGGAGTTACCTGCCGTGGCTGATCCCGCCGGGCTTTATGTGTACACACGACGTGTGGGCAATTTGGTTTATGTCTCCGGTCAAACTCCAGACATCAACAGCGTCCTGCAATACAAAGGCGTCGTCGGCGAGACAATGACTGTCGAAGAAGGGAAAAAGGCCGCACAGTTAAGCGCACTCAATGTACTGTCGGTTCTCAAACGCGAATTGGGCGATTTGGACCGCGTCAAACAGTTTGTGCATCTGACCGGTTTTGTGCGCTGCGCCAAAGGTTTTGAGGAACATCCTCAGGTCATCAACGGTGCTTCCGAACTTTTCAGAGAACTGTACGGCAGCGCTGGCGTCGGTACCCGAATTGCCCTGGATGCCTATGAATTGCCTGAAGGCGCTGCCATTGAAATCACCGTAATCGTTGAAGTGACGGATTAACTTAACCGAAACAAGTCTATCAGCGGATAGTCTCTCAAAAGGCTATCCGCTTTTTTGTTAATCAGAGCAGTTCAATCACCCGATCAATATTTTCTTCTTTCGTTGCCCAGCTTGTGCAGAAACGAACCGCTGTGTGATTGTCATCAACCTTGCACCAGTGGGAGACCTGAACTTCTTTTTCAAGCTCAGCCAATTTGTCGTTCGGCAACACCACAAACTGCTGATTGGAGGGGCTTTCCGAGAAGAAGCGATAGCCTTTTTGTTTAAGTGCCGCTTTGAGTTTCATGGCCATTTCAATGGCGTGACGGCTGATTTCAAAGTAAAGGTTATCGGTGAAAAGCGTATCAAACTGCAGTCCCAAAAGTCTGCCCTTAGCCAGGACTGCACCGCCCTGCTTCATAATGGTAAAGAAGTTTTTCGCAAGTTTCGTGTTGGTAAAAACAACCGCTTCTCCCAAAAGTGCCCCCACCTTGGTGCCGCCGATATAAAACACATCAGCCAGACGCGCAAGATCAGCGAGCGTCATATCGGATCCTTCGCTGACCAATGCGTACCCCAAACGTGCACCGTCAACAAAAAGCGGCATACCGTGTTTGCGGCAGACCTCACTGATTGCCTGCATTTCAGAAAGTGAGTAAACGGAACCGGTTTCGGTTGCCTGTGAAATATAGACCATGGCAGGAATGACACCGTGATCCCATGAGGGTGCTGTCAGCGTATCGACGATAAAACGGTCAAGCTCCCGGGCATCCATTTTCCCGTCATGAGGGGTAATCGTAAGCACCTTATGGCCGCCCATTTCAATGGCGCCGCCCTCGTGCCCGTTGATATGTCCGCTTGTCACAGCGATCACACCTTCGCAGGGGCGCAAAATAGAACGAATGACGGTCGAATTGGTTTGGGTTCCGCCTATTAACAGAAAAACTTCCGAATCAGGCGCGCAGCAGGCGGCTTTAATTTTTTCTTTGGCGCTTTGGCAGTACTCATCAGTGCCATAGCCGGGAGTACTTTCTAAATTGGTTTGAACCAGGCGCTCGAGAATTTTCGGGTGACAACCCTCCTGATAGTCGCAGGCTAAACGTATCATTTTTTCTGTCCTTTTAATCTTTTAACCAAGAAAACAAAAAGTTGCGCCGCAATGTCATATAGATGTCATATTAGTGTCATCTAAGGGTCACACCCACCTTTTAGACTTCGGGCCAACACTGATAAAAGGTTTTTTACGAAGGAGTCTTCGGGATGTCCGATATGACCATGACCCCGAAAATCGAGGTCAAAAATTTTAATTTCTACTACGGCGCTTTCCATGCGCTCAAAAATATTAACCTCAACATTGCCGAAAATAAAGTGACGGCCTTTATCGGACCGTCCGGCTGCGGCAAATCCACGCTGCTTCGCACCTTCAACCGCATGTATGAACTCTATGGCGAACAGCGTGCTGAAGGCGAAATTTGGCTCGACGGCGAAAATATCGTTACTAAAACCGAAGGTGTTGACCGCTTGCGCTCCAAGGTCGGCATGGTGTTTCAGCGCCCGACCCCGTTCCCGATGTCCATCTATGACAACATCGCCTACGGTGTTCGCCTTTTTGAAAAGCTCTCCAAGGCTGAAATGGATGAACGCGTTGAATGGGCATTAAAGAAGTCCGCTCTTTGGACTGATGTGAAGGATAAGCTTCAGGCTTCCGGTTTTGCCCTTTCAGGCGGCCAGCAGCAGCGTCTTTGCATTGCCCGCGCCATTGCAGTTAAGCCTGAAGTGCTTTTGCTTGACGAACCGTGCTCAGCCCTTGACCCGATCTCCACGGCTAAGATTGAAGATCTGATTAATGAATTAAAGAATGACTACACTGTCGTCATCGTGACTCACAGCATGCAGCAGGCAGCTCGTATTTCAGATTTCACTGCTTATATGTACCTCGGTGAATTGATTGAATTCGGTCCGACAGAAGTGATTTTCACTCACCCGACCAAGAAAGCCACCGAAGACTACATCACGGGCCGCTTCGGTTAATCGGACGACACAGACAGAATTAGGAGCAAAAAATGATTATGTCCGCACAATCGCACCTTGTGCACCAATTTGACGAAGACTTGGACGAACTCAAGCACTTGCTCTACAGCATGGGTGACTTGGTCGTCGAACAGATTAATAACGCAACGAAGGCATTCCGCACTGCCGATATTGATCTTGCGCAATCGGTCAAAGATCGTGACGCCGCCATCAACGCACTTGAAGTGTCCACTGACCGTGCCGCCACGCTCTTGATTGCCAAGCATCAGCCGACTGCCACCGACCTGCGCTTTGTATTTGGTATTGCCAAAATGGCTACCGACTTCGAACGCATGGGTGACCAAGCCCGCAACATCGCCCGCGCCAGCCGCAGCGATATGCCTGAGAAGCTCTCGGAAGAATTGGCTAAAACCGGTATTGTCGAGGCGACCGTAAAGACTGTGAACCTCGCCATGCTTGCGCTGAAAAATCTTTCTGAAACGGCTGCCGTCAACACGCTTCGCTCTGACGGTGACGTTGACGAGGCATTCTCTGCCGGCATCAAAACCGTCACGCTTTATTTGAAAGAACATCCCGAAGATGTGGATAAGGCTCTTGCCTGCCTGAACCTTCTGAAGGCTTATGAACGCCTCGGAGACCATGCGACAAACATTGCCGAACATGTGATCTTCATCCTCGACGGTGAAGACATCCGACACTTAAGGCTTGATGCATTGCCTGAAAATCTGGCGAAGCTCTCCTAAGTCGAAAAACCTTCGTCAAAAAAGACGAAGGTTTATTTTTTCGAATGAAATTTCGCCTATTATTAAGCAGTAAGGCTCGTCTGTCGGGTCAAGAGAATTAAATAGAAGGGAATGTTATGAGTGAGACCTCGAACGCAAAGACGGCACGTATTTTAATTGTTGAAGATGAGGCAGCGATCAGAACGCTGATTTCTTTTGCCTGCGCAGCAGCAGGTTACGAAGTCGAAACCGCTGAGGATGCTCTCAAGGCTCAGGAAATCGTTGACAGCAACCCGCCCGATTTAATTTTGCTTGACTACATGCTGCCTGAAATGACCGGTGTGGAATGGCTTGAAAAACTTCATGCCGATCCCAAAACCGAGCATCTGCCCGTCATTATGCTCACAGCTCGCGGCAGTGAATCCGACCGCGTCAAAGGACTTAATGCCGGCGCCGACGACTATATTGTCAAACCCTTCATGCCGCGTGAATTGATCGCCCGCATTCAGGCTGTGCTGCGCCGCTACAAGTACCACGCTCAAAGCAGTGAAGAATCAAAAAACAAAGAAGTCGTCTGCGGACCGCTTGTTATGAATGAGGCAAGCTTCGAAGCAAAAGTTGACGGTCAGCCTCTGACGCTTTCGGCCAAAGAATTCAAACTTCTTTTGGTTTTTGCGAAAACCCCCGAACGCGTCTACAGCCGTGAAATGCTGCTGTCGCTTGTTTGGGATAACGCTTATGTGGATGAATGCACAGTCGACGTTCACATGCTCAGATTGCGCAAACAGCTTCAGGGCACACGCGCCGAAAACCTTCTTCAAACCGTACGGGGTTTAGGCTACAGAGCACATATTTCCAACTAATTTATACGTTTTACCCGGTGGAGTTTTACGATGTCGGCAAATAATCTGTCTCCCAGAATGTTTTGTATTCTGGGGCTCATTTTGGTGGCAATGTTCGCTGCACTCCTTTATGTGACAGTCAGTTTTGAAAATACCCTTATCGGAACGTGCCTGGCGCTTTTAGCCTTGGTCTGCTACATCATTTTCTCGATGAGTAACGGTTGGCTCAATGCCGTTGAAGCCGAACAGATGAAAAGCGATCAAACCCGATTTACGGCCCGTATCGACCGTTACCGTCTTTCACTCTCGGCTTTGCCCGAAGGAGTCATCCTTTTCAGAAAAGGGCATACCGTTGAGTGGTGTAACCCGGCCGCAGAAAAGCACCTCGGCATCAAACTCACCAAACACCTCGGAATGGCTTACAACCTGGTGTTCGATAACCCGAAAATTATTGAATACCTTGAAGCGGGCGACTTTGCCAAACCCATTGAAGTGAAGTCTCACGAGTTGGGGCGCGTGCTGATGCTCTCGGCTGTTGTTGCCGACAAGTCGCACTTCATCGTTGTGACACACGATATTACCGAGCAGCGCCGCATTGACTCCATGCGAAAGGATTTCGTAGCCAATGTCAGCCACGAACTTCGCACGCCGCTTACTGTCATCACGGGTTTCCTCGATATGATTCTCGCCGGCAATGAGATGAACGAGAAGTCGTTGCATGAACACTTAATGCTCATGCAGGAAGAGTCAAGACGCATGCAATGCCTCGTCAATGACCTGTTGTCACTTTCACGCCTTGAAAGTAAGGATGAGCAGGAGTCTGACGCTCCCGAAGTGGTCAATATGCCCAAACTCGTTGCGAGCCTTGCAGAAGACGCCGTTGTGCTCTCCAAGGGGCGCCACACCGTTGATACCGACATCAGTGCCACCCAGGCGGTTTTGGGACAAGTGGGAGAAATCCGCAGCGCGTGCCTGAACCTCGTGACAAACGCTGTCCGCTATACGCCCGACGGCGGCAAAATCGAAATCAGCTGGCGATTTAATCCCGAGGATGAAAGTGCCACCTTTGCCGTCAAAGACAATGGTATCGGCATTGCTGCAGAAGATATTCCCCGCCTCACAGAACGTTTTTACCGAGTAGATAAAAGCCGTTCAAGAGAAAAAGGCGGCACCGGTTTGGGGCTTGCCATTGTCAAACACGTGGCAATTCGCAATCACTGTCATTTAGACATTCAGTCTGAACTCGGCAAGGGCTCCACCTTCAGTCTGACTTTCCCGAAAGAGTCTCTAATCGACTGACAGATTCAAACTTAAACGCCTTTGTCCATCAAGCCGTCTGTTTCAGGCGGCTTTTTGCATTAACCAAAAGACACATATTGCTCGATTATTTTGTGTCATTGCTGTCGGAAAGTGTTACGCTGAAAACATTGGTTCAGAAGGACTGAAAATCATGACAAAGAAGAAAGAAAACTCAAAAGAACCGAATATCGTCATCACCGAGTCGGATCCCCTCACGCAGCAAAAGATTCAGCGCTACAGCAAGGCACTGAAAAAAGCCTTTGAAGAAGAGCCGCCCGAAGAGCAGATTCGAATACTGAAAATTCTGGTTAAGGCGGCAAAAGCCAAACTTCGCGCAGCAGGTGCCGATCACGAAAATGAAGATGAGCTCGTGAAAAATTGGGAAAAAGCCGAGTATCCCTACAAAAACCGCATGAGCAATAAACGCTATGAGAAAGAAAAGCTTCCCCTGCAGGTCGAATTATTGAAACTGCAAAAATGGGTGAAGGAAACCGGCAAAAAGATCATCATCATTTTTGAAGGGCGTGATGCGGCAGGCAAAGGCGGCACCATCAGAACCTTCACGGAACACTTAAATCCCCGCGGCGCGCGTGTTGTCGCACTGCCCAAACCCACAGAAGCCGAAAAGGGACAGTGGTACTTCCAACGCTATGTGGCGCATTTACCCACTCGCGGAGAAATCGTGCTCTTTGACCGGTCGTGGTACAACCGCGCCGGTGTTGAACGTGTCATGGGCTTTTGCACTGATGCCGAATACGTGGAATTTTTGCGCCAGTGCCCGCAGTTTGAAGAAAATCTGATTCATTCGGACACGATTTTGATTAAGTTCTGGTTGTCTGTGACACAGGAAGAACAGCGCCGGCGCTTTAAATCGCGTGAAATTGAGCCTTTAAAGCGCTGGAAGCTCTCCCCTATCGATATCGCATCACTTGCCAAATGGGATGATTACAGTAAGGCTGAAGAAGTCATGTTCTTCGCAACAAACACGTCGTCGTGCCCCTGGACTGTCATTAAGAGTGACGATAAAAAGCGCGCCAGACTCAATGCGATGCGCTACGTACTCTCCATGATTGACTATGCAGAAAAAGACCCCGACGCCATCGGCAGTGTGGATCCTCTAATTTTGTCACGCGCCAACGTCAAACCGAACGTGGCATCACTCATCTGCGAGAAAAAGAAAAAAGACTGAGACTCTGATTAAGCCCATTAAATCGAAAACCCGTTCAGGAGCGTTTCCGGAACGGGTTTTCTGCAGGTTGTCAGAGACAAACGCTATTGACGAGCGATCTTACGCTGAGCACGCTGGCGGATGAAAAGAGCCGCCATGTTCAGACCGAGCACCATGAGCACAAGCAGGCAGGCCGTGCCGTACTGCATGGGACGCGTCGCATCAACATCAACACTTGAAGTAGCCAAGACGTAAATGTGATACGGAAGACTCATCACAGGGTCAAGGACGGAGCTGCTCATCTTCGGCGTGTAGAAGACCGCCGCCGTGTACATGATGGCTGCCGTTTCACCGGCCACGCGAGACAAAGCCAAAATGTTGCCCGTCAAAATACCGGGCAGAGCTGCCGGCAAAATGATCTTAAAGATCGTTTGCTTTTTGTTGGCGCCCAAGGCAAGCGAGGCTTCACGCCAAGCTTGAGGCACCTGGTTTAACGCGGCTTCCGTCGTATTGATCACAATCGGCAAAGCGAGTACGGCAAGTGTCAGAACACCGGACAAGAGGCTCACACCGAAACCGCAAATCGTCACGAAGAAAGTTAAACCGAACAAACCGAAAATCACAGAGGGCACGCCCGAGAGATTGGAAACCGACAGGCGAATAGCGCCAACCATGCGGCCCGATCCGCCGTATTCCGTCAAATAAACGGCCGTACACACACCCAAAGGCAAAGCGATGACAGTGGCGCCGACAGCCAGCCAGAAAGTACCCACTATGCAGGGCCAGACACCGCCCGCAGTCATCATGTTGCGGGGTGAATCAAACACAAATTCCCAAGACAGCGCAGGCAGTGCGTTGTCGAGCAAATAAAGCAAAATAGCGACAATCACACCGGCGCTGAAAAGCGTCGACAGGCGCATCAGCGTGATGCCGATATGCTGATAAATGTAACGCCAAGTCGGATTACGTTCTGCAGACATTTCCTATCCTTCCTAATGCTTGCCGCCGATCTGGAATTTCTTCGTCAGATAGAAAGCCAAGGCGTTAAAAATAAATGTCGTGATAAAAAGCACGAGACCAGTTGCAAAAAGCGCATAGTAGTGAGTGGAACCTACAGCAGCTTCAGCCATTTCAGCGGCAATCGAAGCGGTCATCGGACGCAGCGGATCAAAAAGGCTTTCCGGAATAATCGCGGCACCGCCCGCCACCATCAAGACCACCATCGTTTCACCCAAAGCACGGGAAATACCGAGCATAATGGCCGTGCCGATACCGCCCAAAGCGTAACGGAACTGCACTTTATAGAGTGTTTCCCAACGGGTGGCACCCAACGCAAGAGAGGCTTCAGACAAAGCCACCGGCACATTGCGAAGAGCATCCTCCGAAATGGAGCAGATAAAGGGAATACACATCAGACTCAACATCACGGAAGCGTTGAGCCAGTTCAAACCGGAATCAAGACCGACCGTTTCCTGAAGCCACGGAGCCACAAGCACCATACCCAAGAAACCGATAATCACGGAAGGCAGGGCTGCCAAAAGTTCAATGGCGGGTTTAACGATACTGCGCACGCGCGGACTTGCAAAATAAGCCAGGTAAGCCGCTGTCAAAAGGCCCATCGGCAAAGAAATAAATGTCGTGGTCGCAGCCACGGCAAGGCTCGCCACTAAAAGCGAACCGATTTCAAAATCAGGGTTCGGCCCGGTCGGGTACCAGTCTGTTCCAAACAGGAATGTGAAGAACGGGACCTCACTTAAAATAGGCAGAGCTTGAGAGAGCAGAAAAACCAAAATGGCAGCGAGCGCCACGATTGAAAGCATGGCGATCGCTGCCAAAGACTTTTCAAACCCCTCGCCTCGTTTCAGTAAAGACATAACGATTACTCAAAGGGTTTGACAGTCAATTATTTCTTGGAGGGAACCGGAACGAAACCGACTTCCTTCACAGAAACTTGGCCTTCGGGAGACAAGGCATAGTCGATCAAAGTCTTCGTATCGCCCTTGGGTTGACCGTTCGTGAAGAGGTAAAGGTCACGAGCCAACGGCCACTTGCGGGTCAAAGCCGTGTCAGCAGAAGCCGTCACACCGCCGATTTCCAAGCCCTTGATGTCCTTGGTGATGTAGCCCAAGCCAACATAACCGATGGCGTTCGGGTTCTTGGCAACCGTTTGCAGCACGGCACCGTTGGAAGCTTGCAAGAGAGCGCGTTGTTGAACGCGTTCGCCCTTCATCACCAATTCTTCCCACGTTTCAAACGTACCGGAAGAAGAGTCGCGGCTCACAACCGTGATACGGGCATCGGGACCGCCAACTTGCTTCCAGTTGGTGATGCGGCCGGCGTAGATGTCACGGATTTGTTGCAGGCTCAAATCCTTAACCGTGTTCTTCGGGTGAACAATCGGGACGATGGCGTCGATAGCCACCGTAAAGCGAACAGCTTCACCGCCGTTCTTCTTAACATTTTCAACTTCAGCGGGCTTCATATCACGGCTGGCCATAGCCACATCGGTGGTCTTATCCATCAAAGCCTTGATGCCGTGACCGGAACCGCCGCCGGACAAGGACACTTGAATATCCTTGTGCTTAGCCATGAACGTTTCACTGATCTTTTGCATGGCGGGCAAAACCGTCGTGGAGCCGTTGACAACCACCGTACCGGCGGCAGCAGCGAAAGAGGCCAAACCAACACAGCCGGCCACCAAAGCAGAAATCAAAGTACGTTTCATTTTGAGGTTCCTTATAAAAAAAGGTTTAGGTATTTGTCGTTTGAACTTGAGCGCAATTGTGAATCGCGGATATGACCCGTTAATGACGGATTTATGAAATTTTGATGAACAAACACCGATCCCCTTGATTGCAAGCATCGGCGTCAGGAAATCATGCCGGCATTAAAGAAATCTCAAAAATTAGAGAAGTCTGCGTATTGTTGGTCCGGTCAATCGGACTAAACTAAGAGTAATAGATTCGTTTTTTCAAACCGAATTTTTCTCCATTTAGATTTTCGGAGACTGTCATGACCGAACAAAAACCCAGCGCACATCTCTACATCAAAGTATCCGGCGCTCCTTACGAAAGAGGTCTTGCCTACGGCAAAGCCGCCAAAGAAGTTATTTTGAAAGTCATTGAGGAATACAAAGTTCTTTTTGACAAAGAAGCCCATATGACGTGGGATGAAGCCTATCGGCGGGCCGCAGTCTACGAAGAGCCGATTCGAGGCTACCGCCCGGACCTGATCGAAGAGATGAAAGGCATCGCCGATGGTGCAGGCATTGATTTTCAAACAGTGCTTTTGATGAACTGCCGGTCAGAGGTCATGTTTGCCAAAGTCGACGAAGACGCGTGTTCTGTAATCGGTGTGCCGCCGGAGAGCTCTGCCGACGGAAAAACCTACCTTGCGCAAACCTGGGACTGGTGGAGCATCGGCAAAGGCACCACGGTGTTGCTTGAGGTTGAGCAGCCGCCCTACACCAAAGCGCTCGTTTTAACTGAAGCGGGACTGGTGGGCGGCAAAGGCTTAAATACCGCGGGTATTGCCGTGAGCCTCAATGCACTGAGTGTCAAAAAAGGAAAAGTGGGTGTGCCGCTTCATGTGATGCTGCGTCATGCATTGTCTCAGCCCACGCTTCCCAAAGCCATTGACGCAATTGCCAAATGCAAGAGAGCAGGCGCAGGCTGCGTTGGTCTTGCCAGTGCCGACGGACTGGTCGTAAGCGTCGAAGCGGCGCCCTCAGACCTGGATATTTTACTCTGTGACGGTCATCCCCTCTGTCACACCAATCACTGGCTCTCGCCTCTTTTGCTCGCAGGCAATGAAGCTTCCCGCTATTCCTTCACATCCACCTACACCCGTCTTGACCGAATCCGCCGCCTGACACGTCCCCTTGACGGTAAGCTCGATGTGCCCTCGCTTATCAAGATTCTTTCGGATCACGCGGGCTGTCCCGACAGCGTTTGCCGTCACGATGACATGAGCGTTCCTGAATACCATCGTCATACATCGCTTTGGTGCATGGTGATTGACACACAGGATCGGGTGCTGTGGCTTACTGAAGGCAGTCCCTGCTCTTCAGAAGTGCGGTCCTACCACCTCAAATAATTTGTACTGAACCTTCTTTAAAAGCCACGGTCACCGTGATCGTGGCTTTTATAGAATTTTTTATTTAATTTATAGAAATTTTTATGCTAAACTGACATCCGTCTTTTAAGGAGATGTCATGGCAAAAACGCTTTATCAGAAAATCGTTGATGCGCATACAGTCAAGGTTATCGACTCCAACACCGTTTTACTGTATTGCGACATTCATTTTGCTAACGAATACACTTCCCCCCAAGCCTTCGCAGGGCTTGTTCAAAGAAAAATCAATGTATTGAGTCCGGACTCTCACCTTTGCGTGGTCGATCACATTATCCCGACTCACGATGAAACACCCCGCAGAATTTATGATGAGGCCTCCCTCATTCAGGCCCAAACCCTTGAAAACAACTGCAGCCGTTTCGGTATCAGTGCTTTTTACGGTCCCGACAGTCCCTGCCAAGGTATCGAGCACGTGGTGATGCAAGAGCAGGGACTTGTTCGTCCGGGCATGGTGGTGATCTGCGGCGACAGCCATACGACTACCCATGGAGCGCTCGGCGCTCTTGGTTTTGGCATCGGGACTTCTGAAATTGAACACATTCTTGCCACCCAAACGCTTGTCTACCGCATGGCAGGCACCATGCGAATCACCATTAACGGGAAGCTTCATGGGGCGGCTACGGCCAAAGACCTCGTGCTTGCAGTCTTAAGAAAAATTTCCGCGCGAGGCGCGCTCGGCCTGGTCGTGGAGTACACGGGTGAAGCTGTGAGCGCCCTTAGCATTGAAGAACGGATGACCCTTTGCAACCTCACGGTTGAAGCGGGTGCCCGAGGCGCAATTGTTGCCCCTGATGAAAAAGCGCTTCAATGGGTTATAGACCACGCCGGAAATCTCTCCGAAGAGGACCGTCTTTCGATGACCGAATATGCGCTTGCGCTTCGCAGCGATGAAGACGCGCGGTTTGACAAGGAAGTTTCTCTTAATGCCGATACTGTCAAACCCATGGTGACTTGGGGCACGAGCCCTGATCAGGCCATTGCCTTTGATGAAAAGATTCCGTCGCCCGACTCCTTTGCGGATCCTATCGCCCGAGAAGCCGCCGAACGTGCTTTGCACTATCAGCATTTGAAAGCCGGAGCTGACATTCTCAAAACACCGATTCAGCACGTTTTCATCGGTTCCTGCACCAATTCCAGACTCTGTGACCTTGAAGCCGCAGCGCAGGTTCTCAAAGGGCGCCACGTCGCTCACGGCGTTCGAGCCCAAGTGGTCCCCGGCTCTATGAGAATCAGAAAAGAAGCTGAAGAAATGGGGTTGGACCGCATTTTTAAAGATGCCGGCTTTGAATGGCGCAAGAGCGGCTGTTCGCTCTGCCTTGCCATGAACGACGACATTCTGGATGAAGGTGTTCGCTGCGCCTCCACCACCAACCGTAATTTTGAGGGCCGCCAGGGTCGCGGCAGCCATACGCACTTGGTGAGCCCGGAAACCGCGGCAGCCAGCGCCGTGATGGGTTATCTCTGTCCGAAAACTGAATTGGAGTAGTTATTATGGAAAAACTGATCACTTTAACGGCCATCGCCGCTCCAATCAATGTCGACAACATGGACACCGATCAATTGATGCCCAAGCAGTTTTTGCGCGGCATTGATAAGTCCGGACTTGCCAAAGGGCTTCTCTATAACCATCGGCATTTGGGCGACGGCTCAATTAATCCTGACTTTGTGCTCAATAAACCGGGATTTGAAGACACAAAAATCATTGTGGCCGGTCCCAATTTCGGCTGCGGCTCAAGCCGCGAGCATGCCGTTTGGGGCTTGATGCAGTACGGCATTCGTGTCGTCATCGCAGCAGGATTCGGGGAAATCTTCTACTCCAACTGCTTCAATAACGGTTTGTTGGCTGCGAAGGTATCTGCGGAGACTTCTGAAGCAATTTTTGCCTGTCTTTCTGACACCGAACCCAAGGAGCTCACCGTTGGTGTCCGTAATCGTGAAATCCGTATAAAAGACGGCTCTCATGTATGGCATTTTGATTTAGCCGATCGTCATCAAACCATGCTGCTTGAAGGGCTTGACATGCTTGAAGCAACGATGAAGGACTTGAGTCTCATTGAACAATTTAAAGAAGAACACGAAAAAGCCTTCCCCTGGATGAGCGGTTTAGCCGGCCGATTTGCCAAAAATCTTTAAGTTCTTCGACAAAACTTGCACAAATATCCCGCCGTGCACGACCTTTTGCTTAACTGAAAGGTTGTCACGGCCTTCTTTCTAAGTACAATCAAGTAAATCAGATCTGCTATCTCGCGCATTTCCTTCAGAAAATTCTCGTTTTGCCCGATTCTGCTTTCTGTGATGCAACAACCCACGCGGTAATCCCCGATTGCCTGAAGATAAGGATAATAACAATGGAATTTCTCAATCATTATTTCGGTGAAATCAACAGCGTTCTGTGGGGCGTATTTGTTTTGATTCCTCTTTTGTGCGGTACCGGTATTTTTTACACCGTCAAGCTGCGTTTTGTGCAGATTCGTCTTTTTCCGCTCGCATTGCGATTTCTTTTTAATAACGCAACGCTGTTCGGCAAGCGTGCGGACAAATCCGGCATGAGTTCATTTCAGGCCTTGGCAACGGCTGTCGCCGCTCAAGTCGGCACGGGTAACGTGGCAGGCGCCGCAACCGCTATTGTCGCAGGCGGCCCCGGTGCCCTTTTTTGGCTCTGGGTTGCAGCCTTTTTCGGCATGGCCACCATCTTTGCAGAAGCCGTGTTGGCTCAGATCTACAAAGTAACCGGCGAAGACGACCGCGTGGTAGGCGGCCCGGCTTTTTATATTTCTCTGGGTTTAGGTCCCAAATTCAAACCCATGGCGATTTTCTTTTCGGCCGTCGCCATCATCACGATGGGCTGCATGGGCAGTCTTGTACAGTCCAACACTGTCTCTCAAGCCTTAAACCATGCCTTTGATGTGCCTCTCATTGTCTCAGGGATCGGCGTGGCAATTCTCTCGGGTCTCGTGATGTTCGGCGGCATGGGGCGCTTGGCAAGCGTCACTGAAAAACTGGTGCCCTTCATGGCAGGCCTTTATCTGATCGGCGGCTCCTACGTGCTTGCCTGTCACTATGATCAGATTCTGCCTGCTTTCGATCTGATCTTTACCGCTGCTTTTAATCCCGAAGCGGTGGGCGGCGGCGCTTTAGGCATAACTGTGGCCAAGGCAATGCAGTTCGGTGTTGCCCGCGGGCTTTTCTCTAATGAAGCCGGTATGGGTACGACGCCTCACGCTCACGCCGTGGCCAAAGTTGAACACCCCGCAGAACAGGGGCTCGTGGCCATTTTCGGTGTTTTCACCACCGTTTTGATTGTGACCTTTACCGTGCTTGTGATCCTTGTGACGGGAGTCATGGATTTTGATACCACCGGCATTGCTTTGACTCAAAAAGCCTACTCTGTGGGTTTAGGCGATGCGGGCGTTGGCTTTGTGGCCATTTGTCTTTTCTTTTTTGCTTATTCCACCATCATCGGCTGGTACTTTTTCAGCGAACAAAACGTCCGCTATCTTTTCCACGGACGCGGTATTTTTGTTTATCGAGTCATCGTCTGCATCTTCCTGGTTCTTGGCGCTGTTACGCACGTCAACCTCGTGTGGACACTTTCGGACTTCTTTAACGGTATCATGGTGATCCCGAACGTGATCGCCTTGGTGCTGCTGCACAAAGTGGTCGGTCATTCGCTTAAAGACTTTGAACAAAAATTAAAGAAAGCCAATATTCAATGATTTCGACTCCTTTGGTTGTCGCGCCGATGGAAGGCCTAACGGGCTTTGCCTTTCGGCGAGTGCACGCTCATTTTTTCGGCGCAGCCGACGCTTATTACCTCCCGTTCATTACGCCGACGGTACTGCCCCGCTTTACCGACAGACAGATGCGCGAGCTCGCCCCGGATGCAAATCTCGGTATTAAAGCGATCCCTCAGCTTCTGACACGCAGGGCTGAAGATTTTATTTGGGCTGCCAACGCCTTGGCCGACCTTGGCTATGACGAGGTTAATCTCAATCTCGGTTGCCCCGCGGGCACGGTTGTAGCCAAAGGCAAGGGGTCCGGTTTTCTGCGAGAGCCTGCTGAACTGCAGCACTTTTTAGACAAAATTTTTGCCGCTGACCTGCCGATTGCCATTTCTGTTAAAACCCGCATCGGTTGGGCTTCTGAAGAAGAATTTGATCTTCTGGCTGATGTCTACAACCACTATCCTCAAATGAAGTCACTGACCATTCACCCGAGATTAAGAAGTGATTTCTACAAGGGTGACGTGAGGGAAGATATATTCAAGTCCTATTTTCCCATGCTGAAAATGCCCGTCGGCTATAACGGCGACGTGGTAACCGTAGAGGATCTTTCCCGAGTTCAGGATCAATATCAGCCTTTGGCTCACATTATGGTCGGCCGAGCCCTCATGGCCGATCCGGCTCTCTTTAGGAAAGCCAAAGGCGGAAAAGCCGCGACACTGTCAGAAATTCAGGCGTATTCCGATGCACTTTTGGAAAGTTACCGTGTGGCTTTTGATAACCTCAAAAACGCACTGATGCGCATGAAGGAATATTGGTTTTTCCAACACAATCTTTTTGAAGGCGCTGAAAAAGCGGTCAAAGCCATCTATAAAGCAAAGGATCTGTCTCAATACACCGAGGCAACACGCTTTATTTATGAAAATTGTCAATTAAAGTCAGAAGCCGCCTTCGGCTGGGAAAAGCCTCTGAATTAAAAGAGGCAGGGACAGACACAATTCGCACAAAATCACTCTTTGCTTTAAAATCAGCAATTCCTTCGACGTGAAGGCGGGCCTGTAGCTCAGTCGGTTAGAGCAGCGGACTCATAATCCGTTGGTCGTGGGTTCGAGCCCCACCGGGCCTACCATCTTTTCCAAGCTTTCCTATTGTTTTCTTTTCGGAAACCTTCAGAAACATTTTTTCAGCGGTCATTACCCTATAATCAAGTCGTTCTTGATTGACTCTTTTCGGGTTTTTTCCATGCCTACACTCTTTAAAATCGGCGCCTGCGCGGTTTTGGGACTCTCTTTAACCGGTGCGGTCTGCGCTGCGTCGCTTCCCGGTGATCCTCAAGCCCTGCCTCACATCAGCACTTTAAGCGCTTTTCAAACAGGGGTTTATCACTTCTACGACAAAAACAACAGTCTTTATAAGCTCGGTAAAAAATCCGGACAAAACTATCGATTAATCACCGAATACTCCAAGGGAGCGCCTAAGTATTTCTCTTACGGCACAACCCGTGACTGGACAGTCAGAAACGGAGCACTGCAGCGACCGGCATCCCCCAATACGGCAAGAGCCGTAAAAGGCAATAAGATCAATCTCACCCGCCAAGGCAATGCCAGCGGTCTTGCCGTTGAATTAAAGGCCTACGATGTCTCGGATAAGCCCATTGCCTCTTACCTGAAACTGCAAAACGGCAGCTCAACCGCCTTGTCTGAAAAGGTCTCTTCGTGGACGAAGTTTGCCCCCGGCTCCATCGCCTACGTACCTGAAATCACAAGCCTTCGCACTGAACTCATTGTCCCTGAAACCAATATCTTTACAGGGCAAAAGACTGTGGAAGGCTTTGTAAAGGCTTTCTCAGGAAAGATTCCCAACTGCCTGCGCTACGAAAAGCGCTCAGGCTCTCAGCCCTACGCCATCCGCTTTACCAACCGCAAGGGCAATACCGGCAACATCGAAATTTATCGTGCCAAACGCGGCAAGGTATTTTGTGAGGTTGACGGACCGAAGTACGCCAACGGCTCTTATAAGATTCAAACCATCAACGGCACCAAGGTGCTCGCGCTTCAGTTCCCTCAAAGCATTGACCGCCGCGATATCGGCATTCACTCGAGTGAAAGCGGTGCTTTGGAATTGGCCTTCATCGAAGTGAAAAAACCTCATCCGCAAGTGCTTCCCGGCCGAATTCTGCACGCCAAGCACACCTTCACGGATAACCAATACCGATTCAATAAGACAGCCGCTCAAAGCATCCAGGAAGCTTTGCGCTAGTTCATTTCGGGGTCCGTCAGCGGACCCCGATTTCTTTCCGAAAAAATATTCAAAGACCGTATTGTTAGAATTTTTCCGCAGGACTAAACTGAAATACATCGTAAACCCTAATGAAAGTATTTCATCATGCAGTCTTTGTGGATGATTGTGGCGGCTGTGTTTTTTGCGCTTTATGCCGTCTGCATTAAGTTTTCGAGTATTGAAGGAATCGGATCTTTTGAGGTCCTTTTCTATCGCTCGTTTTTCGGTCTGATTGTCTTTTATTCGGTGATGCGGTTCAAACACATTACCGTTCATACCGTTCACATGTCTGACCACATGATCCGCTCCTTCATGGGAGCCGGTGCCGTCATGGCAGGGGTTTACTCCATCGCGCACCTGAATGTCGGATTAGCCATGACGCTTAATTACACCTCGCCGCTTTTTATCGGGTGTTTTACCATTGGCATTTTGCTTTCACAGCACAAGGGCATTAACTGGAAGCTTCTCTCGACATTGCTTTTAGGGTTCGTAGGCGTCGTGGTGATGCTCTCGCCTACCATTACTCCTGACGAATATTTTGCAGCCACTGTCGGACTTTTATCGGGTTTCTGCACGGCCGTGGCAACGACTTACGTAAAACGCCTGGGCTTAATGAAAGAGCCTGAACTTCGCATCCTCTTTTACCTGGTTCTGATCGGCAGTCTCTGCGGACTGGCAGGCACAATGTTTAACGGCGGCTTTACCAT
>CAJKMT010000027.1 GCA_905201055.1 uncultured Sutterella sp.
CGTACTTTGCAGCCAGTTGTGGAGGAGCTCCGCTATCTATCATTAAACAGTACATCGAACAACAAAATACACCTCAATAGCCGATTAAAATCGGCGTTCCTTATATCCTCGGCATCAATGCCGGGGCTTTACGGAACTGGCAGTAAAGCCGACGATATCGCTGTTGTCCGAAATGAGTTTCAGGATGGACTCAAGTTGTTGGAGAGTCATTCGGCCGCCGCCAGAGCCGTCACCCACAAGTTCGGGATTGGCAAAATAGGTTGAATGGAAGCACCGGGGATCGAGGACGTCGATATCCAAATGAACCAGCAGATGATCGCTTCCTTTGACAAAAGCCTGAATGTCATTGTCCGATACAAAATTTTCAGTTTGAACTTTGTAGTTCACGCCGAGATCATCTAGGAATTTGGCTTGATAGTCGTGAAGCGACTGCAAACCGACATACAACAGATCACCGGGGTTAAACGCAGGATTTTTCAAGGCGGCACTCAGTGACGGTTCTCCTGCACCCATCAATGCACCGAGCACCATGGCGTGTGCATTGGGATAACCGTTTTGCGGCACGGATACGTCAGGATGAGCGTCAATCCAAAGGATTCTGACATCCGGATACAGACCGTGCAGGTAATCAAAAGGCGCGTGAGAGACCAAACAATTGCCGCCGATCGTGATGATTCGGTCCGGCTGCGAGTCGGCGATTACTTTTTGCGCGGCTTTAATGCCCGCTAAAACTTCGCTTTTTCCCAGTATTCCGTCTTCGATTAATCGTTCAGTGCCGTCGGGGGCGGCGATATCAACTTTTATTGTCGGCTGATCGGGATTGGCCGGCAAAATGTGCTGCAGAAGATTGGCGCCAAAATAGTAGGTTGTCAGACCGCCCGAGAGCCAGTCAGGGTAGAGTAAACGAATGGTTTTCATAATGTGAGAGAATTGAGAAATAACTCTCTGAGTTTAATGAGATTGCCCCTTTTTTCTGAAAACCGTACTATTTGAATGCAAAAAGAAATGGATTGCTATACAATAGCGGTCTTTCCGTTTGAAGAGAGCGGAGAGGTTTTTATGTTTAATTAAAACCCATCCTATCGGTGGTGACGATGCGCGGACATTGATCCGACCGCAGACCACATGATGATGGTTTTGGAGAAAAAAATGAATCTTATCCAAACGTTGGAACAAGAAGAAATCGCCCGCGTGACCGCCGGCAAGACCTATCCTGAATTCGCTGCCGGTGACACGGTTGTCGTGAACGTCAACGTCGTTGAAGGTTCCCGCAAGCGCGTCCAAGCTTACGAAGGTGTTGTGATCGCCCGCCGCAACCGCGGTTTGAACTCCTCCTTCATCGTTCGTAAGATCTCGAGCGGCGAAGGTGTTGAACGTACGTTCCAACTCTATGCCCCGACGATCGCCAGCATCGAAGTGAAGCGCCGCGGTGATGTTCGCCGTGCCAAGCTCTACTACTTGCGTGATCGCGCCGGTAAGGCTGCTCGTATTAAGGAAAAGCTCTCCAAGTAATGGAGATCCTTTCAGCAATACGTCAGTAAGCTGTTACGAATACAAAAGCGGTTGGCCTAAAAACCAACCGCTTTGTTTATCCGGCGCCGCAGAAACCGCTTGAATCGCAGTTTCTGACATGCGTTCAATTACTCATTGCCTCTGAGTTTTCCTTTCACTTCAAGCGACTTGGCCGCATAACCGTAAAGCCAAATACCCACGAATGTCGCAAGAGCTCCCCACATCATGGCATTGGGGCCGCAGGCGTAAAGCGCATAAAGTGAGTAGGCCGATGCAAAAGAAGCGACAATAGTGGTGCGTCTGACAATGGCAGGGTTGTTGACCGGCTCGCGGTGCAGAATCACGTTGACTGCGGCAAAAGCGAGCAGGTAGGGCACAAGGTTCGTGACCACGGCCAAATCCTTCAGGATATAGAACTGCTGCTCAAGTCTCGGGTCAATCGTGAGCAGTGCCGCAAGCGATTGAAAAAGCAAAATAATGATAATGCCCACGATAGGCACGTTCAGTCGGCTGACCTTTGAGAAGATTTTCGGGAAATAGCCTTCCTTTGATGAGACACGAAACACTTCGGCAATCGTGAACTGCCAGCTCGTCAGGCAGCCTGCGCAGGCCAGTGCCATCAAAGCCATCACAAATTTACCGACTTCGGGCGAGAACATAGTGGCAAAAACAAGTCCGAAAGGTGCCGTGGAGCGTGAAAGCACAGCGTTATCGACAATGCCGAAGCTGATGTTGTTGGCAAGAATGTAAACAACGCCTGCGCCGATCGTGGCAAGCACCATGGCGCGGGGAACGGATTTTTCAGGATTTTCAACAGCTTCGGAATTGGCGCAGGCAGTCTCAAGCCCTAAAAATCCCCAAAGCGTCATGGAAATGGCGGCCGACAACCCTTCAAAAGGCGTCAGATTTTGCGGATTCCAGGCCTCAACATAGCGGTCCACCGAGAACCAGTTCCAGCCGATCACCGTCAGAATGATGATCGGAATGAGAATGCCGTAATTGGAAAAATGAGAAAGTCTGCCGATAAAGCGCGCGCCGCCGATATTGGGCAGACTGCAAAGCCAAATGACAAAGATACTTGCCAGGCCCATTTCAAGGGGAGTCAGATTCCAGTCAAAAAGAACCATCACGTAGCCCACAATGGAAATTGCAATCGTCAGGTTGGCGATGATGAGCGAGACGCCGTAGCTGAAATTGGCGATGAAACTGCCCGATTTTCCGAAAGCATAGGAGGCGTAGCCGCCGAGTCCTCCGCTTTTGCGGCTGAACATGCCGCATTTGGCAAAAGTGTAGGCAATGGCGGTGGCTCCGCTGATGGTGACAAGCCAGGCAAAAATCGATTGAGTGCCGACTTCGGCCAATTTAGTGGGCATCAAAATAATGGAAGAGCCCAGCATATTGAGCATGACGGCCATCGTCAGCTGCAAGCAAGTCATTTTCGGCTTTTCAATGATGGTCATTTTTCTTAACTGATCAATATCTTTCTGAGGTTGAAAAAAGTGGTGGCATTGTACCGAAGCTTTGCCGTTAGTCCAATAGAATTTAGCGGAAAAAATACTTTTCCGTTCAGGCGCGAATGCTGATGGTTTTGTCAGAGGGAGGATGTCTCGAAATAATTACCAAACAGGTGGCTTTTCAAGCTGCTCGGCAACGGCTCGATAAAAATCGTAGCGTTCTTGGGAAAGAGTGCCTTCCTGCAGGGCGTTTTTCACCGCGCACCCGGGCTCTTTGAGGTGTTTGCAGTTGGCAAAGCGGCAGCCTCCGACGTGAGCGGCAATATCGGGCATTGCGCGAATCACATCGTTGAGTGTCAGGTGAGCAAGGCCAAACTCCTGAAAGCCCGGCGAGTCAATGACAAAGCCTTCGGCGCGGTCAAGATCATAAAGAGTGGTGACTGTGGTGGTCTGACGACCGAGATTGAGCGCCTGAGAGTATTCCTGGGTTTTGGCGTTGGCGTCTTTGACTAAAAGATTCAAAATGGTGGACTTACCCATGCCGGACTGACCGACTAAAAGCGAGCGCCGAGTATTGAAAATACCGTCCAATTCTTCAATGGTCTTTTGTTCGGCATCCTGAGCGCTTAAAGCGTGGGTTTCATAACCCAATTCAGAAAGTGACTTCAGAAAACGCTCAGCCTGCTGTGCGCCTTCTGCTAAATCCGTTTTATTTCTCACCACAATGGGGCGTACGTCGGCGGCATGAGCCGCAAGCAGCGCCTTCCAGACAAACCAGGGATTAAACCGAGGGCATGACGCATAGACGATGACTAATGTGTCGATGTTGGCAGCCAAAGTCTTTGTGCGCCATTCATCCTGCCGAAATAAAAGACTTGAGCGCTCTTTAATGGATTCGATAGCAACGGTGTTGTCGACCGCGGCAGAGCAGACAACTTCGTCACCCACCACCACGTCGCCTTTTTTGCCCCGCCGATGGGCTTCAAACAAATGCCCCTCATCATCGCGCACGAAATGGTGGCGTCCGTGACAGGAAACCACTTGAGCGTGAAATCGTTCGCTGTGCTTTTGTGCTTTAGGAGGCATTGTCTTTATTTGTTTTCTCAAATAACTGACGCTGACGTTCAGTCATGATTTTCAGAGCACGGACCCGGCGCGAAGCTTTTCCGAAAAGGGGCACCTTGGCGCTGTCTTCCTCGGACTGAGCTTCGGAGGATTCATCGTTTTGTTCCGTTTGAGGTGTCTCAGTTGTCGCCTCCTGAAGATCTTCCGCAACGGACTTTTCCTCAGTCACCGTGTCTTGAATCGGCTCAACAGAAGCCGGCTCTTTGATTTCATCGGCTTCTTTTTCATTCACCGCGGAATCATCGGCCTTGACAGATTCCTCTTCCTTCACCGGATCCGAAGATGACATCGGCACATCGGGCATCGGATCGGGCTCTTGCGTGACTTCGTCATCAATTGAAGAAACCTCTTCTTTTTCCGTCATTGTCTCTTTTGCGGCAGGCTGCTTTTCTTTTTGCAGCATGCGCTTTAATTTCTGCCAGATATCTTTTACCCCTTCAGACAACGTTTTGCCGTACATCGGGTGATTGCTGTTTTCTTTGCCAAGCTCTTCCTGGGCTTCCTGTAAAGAGGGATCCTGATAGGAGTCAAGCGCCAGCGCGGGCTTAAGTGACGCATCACTTTGAGCCCGTTTTATCAGCACTTTCTCAAACTGACGATTTAATTGATGAAGCCGGCGGTCACGCTTTTCCGCCTCAATGACTTTCTGTTCCTGTTTGGAAATCAATGCCGCGGAGACATTTTCCAATTGGTGAAGCACCGTGAGCGAATCATTGCGCTCGACTTGAGACTGATAGCGCTCCTGCAGGCTTTCGGACTTGCGTTCGACGTGACGGATGCGCGACATCAGGCTGGGCTCATGGGAAAAGAGCAGATCAAAAAAGCCGAGCGTGACACTGGAATGACGCATCGGGGTGGGGAATAGGGCAATGAGAGAACTCACCGTCACTTTCAGACCGGTGTGTTTCATCGCAAAAGTGTCCGAAGCGAAAATCAGATGTCTTAAGAAGGCATCCATCGGCAGTCTGAACGGGAAAAGCAGTACAGGCAAAGCCACAATCGCAAAGGTGAGCACTGAGCCATAATAGGGGCCCGGGCCATAGACGCGCAGACCGATTTCATCCAGAAACCAGGATTGAGGGGCAAACCAGGCTAAGAAGGCAAACACGAAGAAGCCGGCCGCGGCGCACATAAACCAAGCCTGGAAATACATGTGACTTAAGTTTCTCGCGAGTGCGTGAGCAGCAACAGCCTGAAGGTCAGATAAACTCAGACGCTCATAGATGTCACGGCGGAAATAGAGTCTGACATTTTGCCGGTGCCCGAAGGCAAATGCGGGCGGCAGCTCCTCATTGTCTTTTGTCTGAGCCACACGAACCTCGGCAATAGAAAAACCGGCTTTGGTACTTAACTCATCCAATTTGGCTTTGAGTTCTTCGTTTTCAACGAGACGGCCTCGGGTGGGTTTAATGAAATAGCGCAAACGGCGCGCAAGGTTTAATGAGAAAACGAGGTACACGGCGAAAATCGCCCAACCGAGAAGCCACCACAAAGAGCCGCTGCCTTGCCAGAGAAAAAGCGCAATCCAGAGAATCGGCAGTACCGTAATCCAACCCAAGAGGGTGGTGAGGAAATAATTTTTAAACCATGACGAAGGCGTCTGCTTGGTGTAATCGAACGCTTCGCGCAGGCGAAATTCTTTGTACCAGCAAAAAGGCAGATCACAGGCAACGAAAATCATGCCGATACTGGCAGGCAGCATCCAGTGAAAGGCAAACTGGTCACCCACGGTGTTCATGAGCCAGTCGGAGATAGTGTTGATGCCGTCGCCTGCCGTGAGATAAATAATCAGAAGCGTTGTAACGGTGACTTCAAGCCAATTGAGCTTTGTGCGGGCGATATCGTAATTGGCGGCTTTTTGATGCTGAGCCAGAGAGATTCTTTCGCGCAAGGGTTCAGGCACCTCATTGATCGTGCGCTTGAGGTGTATGATCTCGGCCAGACACGTAAAGCTGTGTACTAAAAAATAAAAGCACAAAGCGGCCAAGAAGACTTGAGCAAAAGTAAAAGTCATGGGCAATTATGCGACAATATCGATTCCAAACGGCTAATTTTAAAGGATTTACGTTCCAAAATGGCGATTGCGATTCAAAAAGATCCCCGCTACAGCGCGGATAACTTGATTTGGGTGGATATGGAAATGACGGGGCTGCAGCCCGAGGTTAACCGGGTCATCGAAGTGGCGGCAGTCATTACGGACGCGCAGTTAAACGTGATTCACGAGTGCCCGGTGCTTGCCATCAGGCAATCAGCCCGCACGATGGGCTCAATGGATGAATGGAATACGCAGACTCACGGGCGCTCGGGTTTGATTGACCGGGTATTGAGCTCTGAAATTGATGAGGAAAAGGCCTGCGACATTCTGCTTGCGGAGTTCGCTCGTTTTGTGCCCGAAGGCAAAAGCCCCATGTGCGGCAATTCCATCGGTCAGGATCGGCGCTTTATGGCTCGCTGGATGCCTCGGCTTGAGAGCTACTTTCACTATCGCAATATCGACGTCTCGACGTTTAAAGAGCTTGCACGCCGCTGGGCGCCCTCGGTTCCCAACAGCTTTAAAAAGAGCACAAAGCACGAGGCGCTTTCCGATATTCTCGAAAGCATCGATGAGCTCAAGCACTATCGCAAGCACTTGATGAACTGTTAGAAGAAAAAATCTTAAAATTTCGCCACATAGCTCGAAAAACTTTTCAATTTCGGGTAAAATGGCGGCTTCCCACGACGTGGCCTAACTTCCACGTTCGCATGTTTAATTTTTTTAAAGGTTAGAAAATGTCTGTTCAAGATATCAAAAAGTCTGAAATCGTTGCCAAGTTCCAACGCAAGGAAGGCGACACGGGTTCTCCCGAAGTTCAAGTTGCTTTGTTGACGGCTCGTATCAACGAGTTGACCCCGCACTTCAAGGAACACGCCAAGGACCATCACTCCCGCCGCGGTTTGTTGAAGATGGTGTCCCGCCGCCGCAAGTTGTTGGACTACTTGAAGCGCACCGATTTGGACGCTTACCGTAAGTTGATCGGCGAATTGAACTTGCGTAAGTAATTCGAAACGGCTTTCTCAAAAGCGACCTGCTCAGACAGGTCGCTTTTGGTAAGTTTTTTAGGTTCAGGAGGGTAAAGACGGTATTTGTTTTCGGTTTGTGCGTTGCGATGTGAGGGGTTTCAAAATTGAGAATTTTCACACCGCAGCGTATCGGAAACACGTCTTTTCCCCCTATCAGTTTTAAGGAATGAAACGAAATGACGATGTTTAATAAAGTGAGCAAGTCTTTCCGCTTCGGTGACCATGACGTGACTCTCACCACCGGTGAAATCGCCCGTCAGGCAACCGGCGCTGTGATTTGCCAAATGGACGATACCGTTGTTTTGGCGACGGTTGTTGCTAAGAAAGAAACCAAGCCCGGTCAGGACTTCTTCCCGCTCACGGTCGACTACATTGAAAAGACCTACGCTGCCGGTAAGATCCCCGGGGGCTTTTTCAAGCGCGAAGGCCGTCCGAGCGAAAAAGAAACGCTCACGAGCCGCCTGATCGACCGTCCGATTCGTCCGCTTTTCCCGGACGGCTTCTTTAACGAAGTTCAAGTCATTATTCACGTGCTGTCCGTGGACCCGGAAGTCGATCCCGATATTCCTTCCATGTTGGGTGCCTCCGCCGCCCTGGCTGTCTCCGGCATTCCGTTTAACGGCCCGATCGGCGCCTGCCGCGTGGGCTACATCAACGGTGAATTCGTCTGCAACCCGAAGTTGTCTCAGATGAAGGACAGCCGTTTGGATTTGGTGGTGAGCGGCACCGAACGCGCCGTGCTCATGGTCGAATCCGAAGCCGATTGCCTGCCCGAAGACGTGATGCTCAACGCCGTGATGTTCGGTCACGAACAGCAGCAAGTGGCTATCAACGCCATTAACGAATTGGTTGAAGTGGCCGGCAAGCCTGCTTGGGATTGGCAGCCTGCTCCGAAGAACGAAGCGCTTATTGCCCGCATCGAACAATTGGCCGCTGAAGAACTCAAGGTGGCTTACTCCATCCGCAGCAAACAGGCCCGTACGGAAAAATTGCGCGAAATCTACGCAATGGTTGACGAAGCCTTGGCCGCTGACGAACAATTCTCCGGCGACAACGCCGTTGACCCCAACGAAGTGGCCGGCATCCTCTTTGAAATGGAAGCCAAGCTCGTTCGCTCCAAGATTTTGAACGGTGAACCGCGTATCGACGGCCGCGACACGAAGACTGTGCGTCCGATCGAAATCCGTCAGGGTGTGCTGCCGCGCACTCACGGCTCCGCCCTCTTTACCCGCGGTGAAACCCAAGCTTTGGTGATCACCACGTTGGGCACCAAGCAGGACGAACAAATTGTTGACGGTTTGTTGGGCGAAACCCACGAACGCTTCATGCTTCACTACAACATGCCTCCGTTTGCCACGGGCGAAACGGGCCGCGTGGGCAGCCCCAAACGTCGTGAAATCGGTCACGGCCGTTTGGCTAAGCGCGCTCTGACTGCCGTGCTTCCCTCTGAAGAAGATTTCCAATACACGATCCGCGTGGTTTCTGAAATCTGTGAATCCAACGGCTCTTCCTCTATGGCAAGCGTCTGCGGCGGATGCCTCTCTCTGATGGACGCCGGTGTTCCCTTGAAGGACTACGTGGCCGGTGTTGCCATGGGCCTTATCAAGGAAGGCAATAAGTTTGCCGTGCTCACCGACATCTTGGGTGATGAAGACCACTTGGGTGACATGGACTTCAAGGTGGCCGGTACCGAAAACGGTGTGACCGCTTTGCAGATGGATATCAAGATCGAAGGTATCAACAAGGAAATCATGCAGGTGGCCCTGGCTCAAGCCCACGAAGGCCGTCAGCACATTTTGAATGAAATGCGCACGCAGGCTGCGGGCGGTGCCAAGGAATTGTCTCCGTTTGCTCCGCGCATGATCACGATGAAGATCAACCCGGAAAAGATCCGTGACGTGATCGGTAAGGGCGGTGCTGTCATTCGCGCTATCACTGAAGAAACCGGCGCCACCGTCAACATCGAAGATGACGGCAGCGTGACGATTGCTTCCGTGGATCCGCAGGCAGGTCTTGCTGCTCAAAAGCGCATCCTTGAAATCACCGCTGAAATTGAAAAGGGCCAGATCTATGAAGGCACGGTGACGCGCCTGCTCGATTTCGGCGCCATCGTTCAGCTGCTGCCGGGTAAGGACGGCTTGCTTCACATCAGCCAGATCGCCAACCAACGCGTCAACGCTGTCTCTGACTACCTCAAGGAAGGCCAAGTCGTGCGCGTCAAGGTGATTGAAGCTGACGAAAAGGGTCGTGTGCGTCTGTCGATGAAGGCTCTCTTGGAAGAAGAAAAGAAGCCTGAAGAAGCACAGGAACAAGGTCCCGTTGAAGCGCCCGCTCAAGAAAACGCTCAATAATTCTTTTTGATCGTTTCAAAACAGTCCCCGTTGTGCCGTCAAGGTGCAGCGGGGATTTTTTCAAACGGCTTTTCAATCAATCATTAAAAAATCTCTTCCCTACCGATATCTTCTATATAATTTAAATTGTAATTTAAATTTAAATTCAAACGGAAATTCAAATAGTGATGCCGTCTGTTCATAAGAAAAAAATTGCCGCTGTCGTTGCCCTGGCAGCAGTTGCTGCCTGTGCCTTCTGGGGCTACAGCCAATACTCTGATCGCAACGCTGAACTTAAGCTCTACGGCAGCATCGACATGCGTACTGTCGACTTGGCTTTTGAAGAGTCAGGCCGCCTTCAGTCAGTACTCTTTGAAGAGGGCTCTCAGGTGAAGGCAGGCGACATTGTCGCGAAATTGGACGATACGCGCTATCGCATTGCGCGGGATCAGGCACAAGCCCAGGTCGGTGTCGCTCAGGCGCAGCTTGATCTCCTGCTGGCAGGTACCCGTGTGGAAGAAATTGATGTGGCTAAAGCGCGGCTTAAAGCAACGGAGGCCAACCTGATTCTTTCTGAGCGCACCTGCAAGCGCTATCGCGATATGGGTAAAGCGGCAAGTGCCCTTGCGCGTGACCAGGCCTGCTACACGGCGGGTGTTGACCGCGCCACGCGCGACGAAGCCAAACGCACGCTTGAGATGCTTTTGGCGGGTACCCGCATTGAGGAAATCGATGTGGCGCGGGCTACGCTTAAGCAGTCTGTCACGGCACTGGCCGATGCCGAGCGTGCATTAAAGAACTGCACGCTCTATGCCGTCTCTGACGGCGTCATCCGTTCGCGCTTAAAAGAGCCCGGAGACATGGTAAGCGCGAGTGCCCCCATCTACGAAGTGGCGCTGATGAATCCCTTATGGGCCCGCGTGTATATCGATGAAGTCAACCTCGGGCGAATCGCCATGGGACAAAAGGTGTCGGTCACGGCAGACAGCTTCCCGGATAAAGCCTTTGAGGCGACGGTGGGTTTTATTTCCACTGTGGCTGAATTTACGCCAAAGACCGTGCAGACCGAATCACTTCGCACCAATCTTGTCTATGAGGTGCGGCTTACCGTAAGCGATCCAGATGGTGAGCTTAGACTCGGGATGCCCGTGACGGCAAAGCTTTTGCCATAACGTCAAGGTGACTCATGCAATCGGTGCCTGCCGTATCGCTTACCAACGTTACCCGCTTTGAAAAGGGGGCGCGGGAGCCGATTTTGCGCTCAGTCTCAGCAGACTTTCCGGCAGGGCACCTCATCGCTTTAGTGGGTGCGGACGGTGCAGGAAAAACCACCCTGATGCGAGTGATGACGGGGCTTTTAAAACCCCAGGAGGGCAGCGTCAGGCTCTTTGGCGAAGAACTTTACTCCGATCAACTGTTCCGTCTTCAGACGCTTTGCGGCTATATGCCTCAGCAGTTTGGGCTCTACACGGATCTCAGCGTTCAGGAAAATCTGACTCTTTATGCCGATCTTTTCGGTCTGACTGAAGCTCAGCGCCAAGAGCGCTTCGCACAGCTTTTGACTATGACGGGATTGGCTCCCTTTACCGAGCGTCCCGCAGGCAAGCTCTCGGGCGGCATGAAGCAGAAGCTGGGTTTAGCCTGTGCGCTTTTAAACCGACCGAAACTGCTTTTTTTGGATGAGCCGAGTGTCGGCGTTGATCCGCTTTCGCGTCGCGAACTTTGGGCGATTTTGCTTGAAAACGTCAGAAGTGACGGCATGACGATTGTGGTGGCGACAACCTATATGGATGAGGCTGCCTTGTGTGATGAGGTGCTCATTTTTGAAGACGGGCAGGCGGTTTTGTACGACACGCCCGACTCCATTGCTTCGATGGCTGACGGCCTCACTTACACACTCACTGTCGCGTCCGGAGAAAAGGTGAGAGACGTGCAGGCACGCCTTTTGGATGACACGGAGTCTGTCTGGGATGCTGTGCCCAGGGCGGGTCGCGTCAGAGTGCTTCTTAAAGAGGGTGTTTCAAAAGAATCGGTGCAATCTAAGCACTCAGTAAAACTTGAGCCTCAAAAAGCCGGTCTGGAAGAGGGCTATCTTGTAAGCCGCATGAGAGGCGCAATAAGGCACCCTTACTCTGTGATTGACAATCAATCGGCTCACTCGCAGTCCGATCGCGGTACTGCTGTGGTGACGGCAAGAAACCTTGTTCGCCGTTTCGGCTCCTTTACAGCCGTTGACCGGACTTCTTTTGATGTATACCCGGGTGAAATTTTCGGTCTTTTGGGTCCCAATGGGGCGGGTAAAACGACGACCTTTAAGATGCTGTGCGGACTTTTGACCGTCACTTCCGGAGAACTGAAAGTGGCCGGCGTTGATGTGCTCAATGCGCGCGAAGAGGCCAGAGAGCAGCTTGGCTATATGTCGCAGAAATTTGCGCTCTACGGGGATTTAAGCGTTGCTGAAAATCTGGACTTTTTCGCAAGCGCCTATGGTCTCGTGGGCAAACAAAAGGATAGCCGCATCGAGTTTTTGCTTCGTGAATTTGAGCTTGCGGACTATAGCGAACATCAGGCCAAAACACTGCCCGGAGGACTTAAGCAGCGCCTTGCCATGGCTGTGGCGCTGGTGCACAAACCGAAACTGCTTTTTTTGGATGAGCCCACAAGCGGCGCCGATGTGCCCACGAGACGGCAGTTTTGGCGCTGGATGACGGCTCTGAGCCATTCAGGCACGACGATTATCGTGACCACGCACTTTATGGAAGAGGCGCTTTACTGCGACAGGCTCCTCATTCAGGATGAGGGGCTGCCCCTGATTATGGGTACTCCCGAAGAAGTGCGCGGTCAAAGCGCGACCATGGATGAGGCCTTTATCCGTGTGGTTGAAAGCGCGCGTGACAAAAGGGAAGTCCACATCCCCGGCATACAAGGACCGAAAGTGGTTGAAAGCGCGCGTGACACAAGGGAGGCGAAATGAGAGCGTTCAGTGATTTCGGCCGCCACGTCCGAGCCCTTTGTCTGAAGGAAATGCGGCAGATTCTAAGAGACAAAAGCGCCATCCTTTTGGGAGTGGTGTTGCCTGTCATCCTGATTATTCTCTTTGGACAGGGGCTTTCTTTTGATGTGAAGGATATTCGATTGGCTGTCGTAAATTTTGAGCCTTCGGAAAATGCAACACTTTACACTCAAGCCCTTTTAGCCAACCGCTCTTTTATCGTCAACGTCTATCCGGATCGCACGAGAGCCATGCAGGCACTGGAACGCTTTGATGTGGAAGCGGTTGTTGTTTTTGAAAAGCGGCCCGCAGCAGGCGAAGTGCAGCTTCTCGTTAACGGTATCGATTCGCCTCGCGCCACGATGGTCTCCAATGCGGTATTGGGGACGATTCAAAGCGCGGGGTCTGCTGCGTCGGCTGCCGCCGGTATCAATGTGATTCCGCGCATCTGGTTTAACGAGTCGGCTGAGAGCCGCTGGTATTTGGTGCCGGGACTTTTGGTGATCATTCTGACAATGATCGGCACGATGCTCACCGGGCTTGTCATAGCGCGTGAGTGGGAGCGGGGAACGATGGAGGCGCTCTTGGCAACGCCGATTTCGCCTTGGGCGCTCCTTTTATCAAAAACGATTCCTTATTTTGTGTTGGGCGTTTTCGGCTGGGGGCTTTGCATGGCGGCGGCACTTTTTTGGTATGAGGTGCCGGTCAGAGGCGGTTTGGGACTGATCACCTTGTCTTCTGCGCTTTATTTTGTGGTGTGTCTGGCAATCGGTCTTGTGATTTCAGGCGCTACGCGCTCGCAGTTTCTGTCGTCACAAATCGCGCTTTTAGCGAGTTTCTTGCCCGCGCTTATCCTCTCAGGCTTTATTTTTGATTTGCGAAGCGCGCCTGAGTGGGCCAATGTCATCGCCTATATGCTGCCGCCTGTGTACTTCATGGAGCTTTTGAAGGTGGGGTTCTTGACGGGTGGTATGCACACGCTTGTGATTAAAAATCTGTTGATTTTGTCAGGCTATGCGGTGGTATTTATGATGGTCGCTCGCCATTTCTGTCAAAAGAGGGTGCGAAAATGAGTAAACGGTCCGTTCGCTTTAAGGCACTCGTGAGAAAAGAATTTCTGGCAACGCTTAAGGAAAAAACGAGCCGCATGATTCTCGTGGGGCCGCTTCTTCTCTACATTCTTTTATTCGGCTATATCGCGACCTTTAATCTTGACCGCGTGCCCTACGCGCTCTGCGACCTTTCGGGTTCAGCCTCTGCCGCCACCGTTATTCGCTCGCTTGACAACAATCGGATTTTCAACCGTATCGCCACGCTTGAGAGCGTCTCCGAGGTGGCTCGGGTGATGGATGAAGGCGAAGCACTCTTAACGGTAGTGATTGAGCCCAACTTTGCCCAACATCTTCGGGAAGGCAAGGGGGCGGATATTCAGGTGGTCATTGACGGAAGAAATTCCACGACCGCCCAATTGGCCGCGGGCTACGTGACTGAAATTGTCCGCACGGTGAGCGCTTCGATTGCCGGCGTCGAGTCGCCCGTAAAAACCCGTTTTTTATTTAACCCCAATCTCATCACCCAGTGGTTCATCATGCCGGGGCTTATTGTGATGCTCTCGATGCTGCAGGTGGTGGTGCTCTCGGCGCTGTCGGTGGCGCGTGAGCGCGAGCAGGGGACATTCGAGCAGCTTTTGGTTTCGCCTTATACGACGCTCGAACTTTTGACAGCCAAATCGATTGTGCCGATTCTGATCGGACTTTTTCAAAGCACACTCATTTTCCTGGTCGATCTTTTCTGGTTTGACATTCCGATGGGCGGCAGCGTCATCGCCATGTACGCTGTGCTTTTCCTTTTCACGCTCTCTGTTGTCGGGTTGGGGCTGGCGATTTCGGCTTACAGCCAAACCATGCAGCAGGGGCTATTGATTGTGTTTGTCTTTTTGGTGCCGATGGTGCTGCTCTCGGGTCTTTTCGCGCCGGTCGAAAACATGCCCGAGTGGATTCAGGTTTTAACGTATGCGGATCCGCTGCGCTTTACGCTTGCGGCGGTTCGGCAGATTTATTTGGCGGGAGCCTCCTTTCTGACGGTGTTGCCGACGATGATTCCGGTACTGGTGATGTCGGCGGTGACGCTGCCGGCGGCTTATTACTTTTTTAAGAAACGACTATGAGAAAACAAAACGCAAGAGTTCGGGGTGACGGTGAGAAGACCCGTGAAGCTTTAATTGAGGCGGCGGGGATCCTGGCTGCCGATCGCGGCTGGGCCAACGTGACGGCCAAAGACGTGTGTGACAAGGCAGGGGTTAATTGCGCCAGTGTCAACTATTGGTTCGGCGGGCGCGATGAACTCTATCAGGCGGTGCTTGAAAGAATTCCCAATACGATTTTCAGTCAGGAATTGGAAATTGAGATGGTGCAGTATGAGACGCCGGGCGAAGCCCTTGAATATTATTTCACGCACCACATCAAACAGAGTACCGATCAACGCGGCTGGCCCATTCGAGTGTGGGCAAGAGAGGTCACGGCCAATCCCTCAGACAACATCATGAGAATGGCCCGCAATATCGGCGTGCCCCGCATTCGGGCGCTGCAGCAGTTTTTTGCGGAGTTTTTGGGAATTGAAGACTGCACGGATTATCGGGTAGGTGCCGCATTTATGACCGCAATGTCGGCGGCTTTGATCAATATGCTGATTGCACCTCAATTAAGAAACACGGTGATTCCGGCTTTCAGCACAGACTCGGATAAGATGGTGAGTCTCATGGTGCGCCAGATCATGGCAGGACTGGAAGCGCGCCGCAAGGAGATTGCGCTGGAGAAGGCGCAGGCTTAATTGCTGTCCTGCGCCGTTTCAGATTTCCGTTAAATCACGCGGTTGGGAGCAGTGCCTGTAGCAAGAAATGCCCGGATATTTTCAAGGCACTGCAGCCCGGCGCTTTCCCGAGCCTCTTCGGTAGAGCTTCCCACGTGCGGCGTCATGAGCAAATTATCTAAATCTGCGAGTCTCGGATCGATGGCGGGTTCCCCCTCGAAAACGTCAAGCGCGGCGCCTGCGATAGTCTTTTGCTCAAGAGCCTCGATGAGATCATCCGTGTCAATCAATTCGCCCCGACCGATATTGATGAGGCACCCGTCTTTACCCAATGCCTCAAAAATTTCCCGATTGGCGATGTGGTGGGTCGCGGCGCCTCCAGGCATCGCCAAGACTAAAAAGTCACACCACTGAGCCATTTCTTTCAGGCTTTCAAAGTGACGATAAGGGACATCACGCGGAGTTAAATTCGTGTAGCCGATTGGCATTTTGAAGCCTTCGGCGCGGCGGGCAATTTCTAATCCGATGTGCCCGAGCCCGGCAATACCGATGCGTTTGCCGCTTACGCGATGTGTCAGAGGAAAGCCCGAAAATGTGCGAAGCGTTTTCTGGGTGTGATCACAAGCTTGGGGGATGCGGCGCGAGAGCGCCAAAATAAGTCCCATGGCGAGGTCCGCGACGTCGTCGCTTGTGGCCGAGGGCGTGTTGGTGAGCACGATGCCTCGGCTCTTCATGGTTTCGAGATCAAATTTGTCGTAGCCGACACCGAGGCTTGCCACCATCTGCAGATTGGCAAAACGGGTGAGCAGTTCGTTATCCATGCGAATAGGAGGATTGGTGATAACAATGCGCACATCATCGAGATTGTTTTTGTCCTCGTCGCTCAGATCCTGCCAATACTGCAATTGGGCAATGTCTTTAAGACCTTCGGTCAAAGTTGAAGGAATCGGACGGGGAAAAAAGCTGATGATTCGCATGGTGTACTCTCTTTATTCGTTATCGGTTTCGTCTTCTTTTTCAAGTGTCACTTCGGGGCTCACCATCGGGTGGATGAGACGGTAAAGCTCGCGTGCGCTCTTGGGCGGCTTGCCCGTTTGCGCTTCTTTGCGTGCGGCACGGATAAGCTGACGCACAGCCTGAACATTAACTTCAGGGAAGTCTTTAATGAAGTCGGTAAGCGCCGCGTCTTCGGCAATGAGTTTGTCGCGAAGGCGCTCGGCCCTGTGGTGAGCGGCCACAGCCGCGCGGCTTTCGCCCGTGGCCATATCAATGGCGGCGCGCACCTTTTCGGGATCAAGCCCGTTCATGCGCTTGCCGATTAACTGAAGCTGGCGGCGCTGGGCTCCGAAAGAGCGCATTTTGGCGTACTCGTCAATGGCTTCACGCACATCATCGGGCAGAGGGATTTTGTTGAGCGTTTCGGCGCCAAGCTTTGTCATTTCCTTACCCAGGTCCTGCAGCGCCTGAAGCTCTCGCTTGATCTGCGATTTGCTGGGACGATCATATTCATCATCGTCTTCAAAATCGTCTTCTCGAGTGTCTCGATATTGGGCCATGGTTTACTGTTCCTTAATATAACAAGCGGATTTTAACGGGAATTTTTGTCTCTCTGCATTATCATGATAGTTTGTTCGAAAAAGAATCGAATTCAGAGAGAATTTTTGTGAGCGACATTGTTAAAACTTTCCCCAATTCGCCTTTTGAACTCCATGCCCCGTATGAACCGTCGGGTGATCAGCCGCAGGCGATCAAAGAGTTAAACGAGGGGCTTGAAGACGGATTGGCTTTTCAGACACTTTTGGGGGTGACGGGGTCGGGTAAAACATTTACGATGGCAAACGTCATTGCCCGTCAGGGGGTGCCTGCCATCATCATGGCGCCCAACAAGACGCTGGCCGCGCAGCTTTACTCCGAAATGAGGGAATTTTTTCCTAATAACGCGGTCGAATACTTCGTGTCCTACTACGACTACTATCAGCCCGAAGCTTATGTGCCAAGCCGCGATCTTTTCATTGAAAAAGATTCGGCAATCAATGAGCATATTGAGCAGATGCGGCTTGCTGCCACTAAAAGCATTCTTGAGCGGCGCGACACGATTATTGTGGCAACAGTTTCTGCCATTTACGGTATTGGCAAACCGGAAAGCTATACGCAGATGCGTCTGATTATGCGCACGGGCGACATCAAAAGCCGCTCGGACTTTATCTCCCAGCTTGTGCGCATGCAATATAAGCGCAGTGAAATGGATTTCGCGCGTGGGACGTTTCGTGTGAGAGGCGACACAATCGATGTGTTCCCGGCTGAGCACGCCGAAATGGCTGTGCGTTTTGAGCTATTTGATGACGAGTTGGAATCCATTGCGCTCTTTGATCCGCTCACGGGCAAAATCGTTCAGAAAGTCACGCGTTTCGTGATCTATCCGGCAAGCCACTACGTAACCCCTCGCGACGAAATTGTGCGGGCAATCGGCACGATCAAAGAGGAACTTCGCGAGCGAAAGAAAGAGTTTCTGGATGAGGGAAAGCTCGTCGAAGCGCAGCGGCTTGAACAGCGCACGCTCTTTGATCTGGAGATGCTCGATCAGGTGGGCTTTTGCAAGGGTATTGAAAACTATTCGCGCCACCTGACGGGGTTGGCTCCCGGCGTGGCGCCGCCCTGCCTGATTGATTACCTGCCCGCCGACTGCCTGATGTTTTTTGATGAATCCCACGTGATGATCGGGCAGTTGGGCGGCATGTACCGAGGCGACCGCTCGAGAAAAGAAACGCTGGTCCTTTACGGCTTCAGACTGCCTTCGGCATTGGACAACCGTCCGCTTCGATTCGATGAGTTTGAGCGCAAAATGCGCCGCAGTGTTTTTGTGTCGGCCACTCCTGCCGACTATGAGCTTGAACACTCTTCTCAAGTGGTCGAACAGGTGGTGCGGCCCACGGGACTTGTGGACCCGGAGGTGATTGTACGGCCGGCTTCAACTCAGGTCGATGACGTACTCTCAGAAATCAACGAACGAGTCAAAAAGCACGAACGTGTGCTTGTGACGACGCTTACCAAGCGCATGGCCGAAGACCTCACGGACTTTTTAAGTGACAACGGTGTGAAGGTGCGTTATCTGCACTCAGATATCGATACCGTGGAACGTGTGGAAATCATTCGTGATTTGCGTGCGGGTGTTTTTGATGTGTTGGTCGGCATTAACCTTTTGCGCGAAGGTTTGGATATTCCTGAGGTGTCGCTCGTGGCAATTCTTGATGCCGATAAGGAAGGTTTTTTAAGAAGCGAGCGCTCGCTTATTCAGACAATTGGGCGCGCGGCAAGAAATGTGGCGGGGACTGCCATTTTGTACGCCGATAAAATGACCGATTCCATGAAGCGGGCAATCGGAGAAACCGAACGGCGCCGCGCCAAGCAAAAGGCTTATAACGAAGCGCACGGCATTACACCGAAGAGCGTGAAAAAAGAAGTGCGCGATATTATCGATGGTGTTTACAGACCGGATGCGCCGAGCCGCGAAGATATTGCTGAAAATGTCGGGGCCATGAGTGAAAAAGAACTCTCGGCTCAGATTAAGAAACTTGAAAAACAGATGTTCGAGTACGCGAAAAATCTCGACTTTGAAAAGGCGGCCGCCGTACGTGATAAGCTCGCTGAATTAAAGAGCCGTGTGTTGGGTGCAGCCAACCCCACAGAGACTTAACGGAGAAAAGTTCATGTCGAAGATTCCGGATCCGAATCAGGTTTTTGCCAATGAATACGGTACAAGCGTGTATCTCAAAAATGTAGTGAAGGCCCGCAACATTGAAGTCGGTGACTACACCTACTATGACGATGCCGAGGATCCGCTCGCATTTGAAAAGCGCTGTGTGCTTTTTAACTACCCGAACTTTTTCCCGGAAAAACTCATTATCGGAAAATTTTGCTCGATTGCCCAAGGAGTGCAGTTCATGATGGGCGCGGCCAATCATCGCATGAATAGTCTCAGCACCTATCCTTTCAATGTGATGGGTGGGTGTTGGCGAGAAATGACAACTCCGCACATCGATGAGCTGCCGACAAAAGGCGATATTGTGGTCGGCAATGACGTTTGGATCGGTCGGGAAGCAAAAATTTTGCCTGGTGTCACAATCGGCGACGGCGCAATTATCGGAGCTTATGCGGTGGTGGCTAAAGACGTGACTGCGTACAGTGTTGCTGTGGGCAATCCTGCACGAGTGGTTAAAAAGCGTTTTTCCGATGAGTTGACGGAGCTTTTGTTGAAAGCCCGTTGGTGGGATTGGCCGATTGAGGAGATCACTGAATTTTTGCCGGTTCTGACAAGCGGCGATCTTGCTTCCGCTGCTGAAGCATTAAGACAAAAAGTCAGAGGGTAGCCTGTTATTTTTTGAGGAATTTTACGCAGGCTGCCTCTGTCAAACAGCCTTTGCTGCAAAGTGATTGAAATTCCCTCATCCCACCCTCGCAAAGCAAAATTTGTCAGAACGATGGTCGTTAACGTACACGGTAAACGTTCTCGCGTACACCGTAACGGCTTGAACGTTAATAGTTAG
>CAJKMT010000028.1 GCA_905201055.1 uncultured Sutterella sp.
TCGAGAACTTCACGGCCGATCACATCAATAATTGCGCTCATCTTTTGTCCTTTCGTTTGGATGAAAAAGGGATGTCAAGGAAAGAAGATTCCCGCGGTTCGACGACGTTGCGTGCGGATCGCGGGCACATCAGAATATTTTACCCGTTGATCGTATCTTCAAGGAAGGGGCGGGCCTTCACGAGGCGGTCGATCTCCACAAGGCTCGCGAGGAGCTCACGCATGCGGCCGAGCGGAACGAGGTTGGGACCGTCGCTCTTGGCGGAGGCGGGCGTCGGATGGACTTCCATGAAGAGGCCGGAGACGCCCGCTGCGACCGCAGCTCGCGCGAGCACGGGAACGAACTGGCGCTGACCGCCGGAGCACGTGCCGTTGCCGCCGGGAAGCTGCACGGAATGTGTGGCGTCGAAGACCACGGGAGCCGTCGTCTGGCGCATGATCGCAAGGCTTCGCATGTCGCTTACAAGATTACCGTAGCCGAAAGAGGCGCCGCGCTCGCAGCACATGAAGTTATCCTCAGGCACCCCGGCTTCACGAGCCGCCGCTCTTGCCTTAGTAATCACGTTAATCATGTCGTGGGGTGCGAGGAACTGACCCTTTTTAATATTGACGGGTTTGCCGGTTCGGGCACAGGCACAAATAAAGTCCGTCTGACGGCACAAAAAAGCCGGCGTCTGCAGCACATCTACATATTGCGCCACGATGGGCACTTCTGCTTCGGTATGAACATCAGTGACAACCGGCACGCCCACCGATTCACGCACTCGAGCAAGAATTTCCAAGCCCTTTTGCATACCGGGACCTCGGAAACTTGTGACCGACGTGCGGTTGGCTTTATCGTAACTTGCCTTGAAAATATAGTGAATGCCCAAATCATCGCAGATTGCCTTCATCTCACGGGCAATCTCCATCACCATCCCCTCACTTTCAATCACACAGGGACCGGCCATGAGGAAAAAAGGCTGATCCAAACCAACATCAAAACCGCAAAGTTTCATAATTAGACCTTCGTGTCCAAAAATTTTTCAATCACTGAAAAATAGCACATAGCGGCATTTAATGCAGAATTTCTCATAACAAATTAAGACTTGGGCTAAACCTCTTAAGCAAAAAAGCCGAAAGCACTTTTCCTTAGAAACAAAAAGAAAAATATCCCTTTGTCTTTCGTTCGAGCCGCTCTTTTGTTTATACTAATCGATTGTGGTTTTTCTGGACAAAGGAAAAAGAAATGACGGCGATTGGTTTTGACAATCAACAATATCTCACGACGCAATCTGAACAAATTCGTCGCCGAATCGCCCAATTCGGGGGCAAACTGTACCTCGAATTCGGCGGCAAACTCTTCGATGACTTCCACGCCTCACGCGTGCTGCCGGGCTTTCATCCGGACAGCAAAATCCGCATGCTGCAGCAGCTTAAAAACGACGTGGAAATTGTCATTGCCATCAATGCAGCTCACATTGAAGCCAACAAAGTTCGCGGTGACTTGGGTATTACCTATGAAGAAGACGTACTGCGCTTGATTGACGCGTTCCGCGAAATGGGGCTTTACGTCGGCAGCGTTGTTGTCACGCAGTACACTGGACAAAAAGCCGCCGAAGATTTTCTCAAGCGTCTTGAAACGCTCGGCATTGCTCACTACCGCCACTACCCCATTGCGGGTTACCCGTCCGATGTGGACTTTATCGTAAGCGAAGAAGGGCTCGGTCGAAATGACTACATTGAAACCAGTCGCTCACTCATCGTGGTGACCGCCCCGGGACCGGGCAGCGGAAAAATGGCCACGTGCTTGAGCCAGCTTTATCACGATCACAAGCATGGCATTACAGCGGGCTACGCCAAGTTTGAAACGTTCCCGATTTGGAATCTGCCCTTAAAGCATCCGGTGAATTTGGCCTATGAGGCAGCCACCGCCGACCTCAACGACGTCAATATGATTGACCCCTTCCATTTGGAAGCCTACGGCAAAACTGCGGTCAACTATAACCGTGACGTGGAAATTTTCCCTGTCTTAAACGCCATCTTTGAGAGAATTCAAGGCGTCTCTCCCTATAAGTCTCCGACAGACATGGGGGTGAATATGGCAGGCAACTGCATCGTTGACGATGATGTCTGCCGCAAAGCAAGCCGCATGGAAATTCTGCGCCGCTACTACGCTGCCGGCGTCAAGCACATGCGCGGTGCCTCCAATGAGCAGGAAATCAATCATCTGAAGCTCATCATGAATCAGGCCGAAACCACGCCGGAAATTTTCCCGGCCGTGACCACTGCTTTGAAGAAGGCCGAGCAAACGGGCGCTCCCGCTGCCGCCATGATTCTTCCTGACGGACATATCGTGACCGGTAAGACTTCGAGCACGCTCGGCTGCGCCTCGGCCATGCTTTTGAACGCTCTGAAAGTTCTTGCCGGCATCGATCATGACGTGGACTTGATTTCAGCCCGCGTTTTAGAGCCGATCTGCCAGCTTAAAACTCAGTACCTCAAGCACAAGAATCCGAGACTGCATATCGATGAGGTGCTTTTGGCCCTCACCATCTCCGCGCTGCGCAATGAGCCTGCCCAAAAAGCCAAGGAGCAGCTCTCCAAACTTCGCGGCTCTGAAGTTCACTTTACAGTGATCATCAGCGAAGAAGATGAACGCATGCTTCAGCGCCTGGGCATCAACGTGAGCTGTGAGCCCCGCTACGAAACCTCTCGACTGTATCACAGATAATTGAACCTGATCTGTACGAAAAACCCGAAAGCTCAGCACTTTCGGGTTTTTCTTATATTGAGAATAAAATCTTAACTTAAACCGATACTTCAGTTGCCTTTTCTTCAGCCTTGGAAGTCATCTCCCATTCAGGCTGAAAGGCCATGTGATCAATGCCGAAGCGATCTTTCACGTTCTTGCGGATCTCTTCCAAAATAACCGGCCAGGAGCGATGCGAATCAATTTTTAAGTGCGCACTGATTGCTGAATAACCGGGACTCATCACCCAGACGTGCAAATCGTGCACACTGACGACACCGGGAATGCCGGCAATCGCCTCCCCGACTTCTTCGTAATTGACTCCCTCGGGCACGGCATCCAACATCACCGGTACGGTTTCTTTGAGCACGCCCCACGCAGCGTGAGCCACCAGAGCACAAATCAGAAGCGAGAGAATCGGGTCGACTTCAACAGGACCGCCGAAATAAATCACGGCGCCGGAAATGATGGCAGCCACCGACCCCAAAAGGTCTCCCAAGACATGCACAAGGGCGGCTCTGGTATTGACGTTTTTCTTGTCACGTGAAAGCGAAAGAGCCACCGCGATATTGACGAACATACCGATCGTGGCAATGAGCATCACGCTGCCGCCCGAGACTTCGTGAGGATTGGTCAAGCGGTCAATTGCTTCAAAGCAAATCCACCCCAAGACGATAAACATGATCAAAGCGTTGACAAAAGCTGCAAGCACCTCAATGCGGGCATGACCGAATGAATGGTGGCTGTCCGCCCCTTCTCGCGCGAGCCAATTAGCCACTAATGCAAAAAGCAGACTTGCGGCATCGGTTGCCATATGACCGGCGTCCCCGATCAATGCCAACGAATTACTGAGTAAACCGCCGATCAGTTCGACGGCTGAAAAACCCAACGTTAAAAGCACAGCCACGCCCAACACGCTGGTTTTCACCTGTTGTGTAGCGTGATTGTAGAGGCTGTCACCCTGACCGTGGCTGGAGAAAGCCCGGTCTTTTTCCAAATTGTCCGATTCTTTTGTGTTTAACATCTTTTTCTTCTTCGATTCAGAACAATATCGGCGCAGTGTAATGCTTTTGCAAAAATCTCTGATAATTGAAAATCACTCTCAAACTTTTCTCTGATTCGACTCAAAAAACGCTCACGTATAATGCACTCATCATTTAATGTTGACGATGTTCGGGAGTTTTTAAAAATTGCCCGAACTTTATAAGTGATGAATTCAGCGTATTTTTTGATTCCCGGTCTTCGTCTGCCAGCCGATGTCCTCAAAAGCGGCGCCATTGAGGCAGACTTCTCCCTTTTAGCGCAGCTTACCGAAGGTGCCGAAGAAATCGTTTCCCAGCAGTTGGTCCGCGACCCTGTTTTAGACGGCGCCGCCCACATTGTCTGGCTTTGGCAGGTGATCGGCAAAAAAACAACGATGCCTGAGACCGCCGCTTTTGAGTGGGAGGCCGACGGGGGGCCTGCCATGGGGGCTCAAACCTGGCGGCTGCACAGCGTCCATGAAGAACAGTGCGGCGGCAAAACCATTTTGCGCTCTCCCAAAGAGGAACTGAACGCCGAAGAGCGTGACCTTTTACACGATGAGGTGCTCGCCTGCGTGAGGGAATTCGGCTTTCAGCTTCAGCAGTGGGCCGACCGGTGGTATCTCACCCGAAATAAAGACTGGGCGCTCGTTGTTCGTCCCTGGTGCGCACAGCAATATCAGCCTTTTACCGATGATAATCTCGAAGGTCCAGCCGCTGAAGAATTTAAAGCGCTCGCGCAAGCGCTTCGCGCGATCTTAAAGAAAAGTGAAATCAATACACGCCGCGTTGAAAAGGGGCTCGAAACCATTGACGGATTTTGGCCCGACGGGGGTTCTCGGCGCCACCTGCTCAAACCCTCCACGCTTCGCGCCGTGATGGCTAACGACGCCTATGTCTGGGGATGGGCTCAAAACGCGGGGCTTTTGAATTTCAGAACAACGCCCGTCAAAGCGGACTGGCCCGAAGCCCCGGAAGGCGACCTTTTGGCGGTAATTGACGGGCTCTATGACAGTTACCGGCGCAAGGACTGGAAGGATTGGTCTGCCCGCTTGCCCGAAGTGCTGACTGCCGTCACCCATTTGGCTGACCTTGCCCACAAACGGCGCGCTTCCCGCACCGTGATAGTGGCCTGCGGCGCCTGCGATACGCACACTGTTGTCATTGATAAAAGCGCCGGTCCCAAAGGACTTTTTGCGCGCTTTAAAAAGAAAAAGATGCTCGATATTGCGGCTTTTTTGAGTGAGGCCGCAAAATGACACGCTTTATCACTCGTGACTACAGTCCCGCCATTGCCGGTCATCTGGTTGAAGAGGGGTTCCCGGAGCCCTTGGCCCGAGTGCTGGCAGCCCGAGGTATTGAATCGGGCGAAGATCTTAAAGCCGACTGGCGCGCGATGCTGCCGCCTCAAACTCTGATGGGAACATGCGCGGCCGCCCGTCTTTTAGCCGATGCAATAGAAAAAGGTCTTCGCATCATGGTGATCGCTGACTATGACTGCGACGGAGCCACCGCCTGCGCCGTAGCGCTCATGGGGCTCAGGAGCATGGGAGCCAAGGTCGATTACCTGGTGCCTGACCGTTTTGTTTACGGCTATGGATTGACGCCTGCGATTGTGGATTTGGCGGCAGAAAAACATGCCCAGCTTATTCTCACTGTTGATAACGGCATGGCAAGCATCGATGGTGTCGCTCGGGCAAAAGAACTCGGCATTGAAGTCATCATCACCGACCACCACTTGCCCGCTGAAACATTGCCGCAAGCCGCCTGTATTGTTAACCCGAACACTCCGGGCTGTGATTTTCCGAGTAAAAACCTCGCAGGCGTCGGCGTCATGTTTTATGTGCTGATGGCGCTTCGCGCAGAATTTCGCCGCCGGGGCCGCTTTGATGCGAAAACGCAGCCAAGACTTGATGCACTCGTGGATCTTGTTGCGCTGGGCACGGTTGCCGACGTGGTGAAACTCGACCGCAACAACCGCATTATCGTTCAGCAGGGACTTGCCAAGGTGCGAAGCGGTCATACGCATCCGGGATTGAAAGCCCTTTTTGAAATCGCAGGCCGCCCGAGTGCGCAGGCACGCGTGCGTGATTTCGGTTTTGTGATCGCTCCGCGAATTAACGCCGCAGGGCGCCTTGATCTGATGACCGCAGGTATTGAATGCTTAATCAGCGACAACGATGAAGAGGCACAGCACTACGCCAAAATCCTTGACGACTTTAACCGTCAGCGCCGAGAGCTTGAGCTTGACATGCAGTGGGACGCTGCGATGCTTCTCAATAAAATCGATGTCACTCAGCGCCACACGTTGGCGCTCTATGAGCCCACCTGGCATCAGGGCATCGTGGGGTTGGTCGCCAGCCGCATCAAAGAAAGCAAGCACCGCCCGACCATTGCCTTTGCCAATGCCGCCGACGGTGAAATGAAAGGATCGGGGCGTTCCATTGAAGGCGTGCACCTGCGCGATATGCTCGATTTGGTGACAAAAACGGCACCGGGCATTATCAAAAAGTTCGGCGGCCACGCCATGGCCGCGGGGCTCACGATTGACGCTCATCGTTTCGATGACTTTGCCAACGTTTTTGAAAGTGTCGTCTCAAAAAACTGTGAAGAAGACGTTTTTGAGCGTCATGTGTGGGTTGACGGAGATCTGAGGCCTCGGGATATTAATGCAGGGCTCGTTGAGGCGATCAATTCGCAGATATGGGGACAAGGGTTCCTGCCTCCCCTTTTTGCCAACGAATTTAAAGTACTGCATCAGACAGTGCTCAAAGGCGGACACCTTAAACTTATGCTGGAATTAGACGGTGTGCGCTTTAACGGAATATTTTTCAGACGTTCTGCCGAAGTCCCGTCGGTCGCGCGCCTGGCATACCGGCCCGAAATCAATGAGTGGATGGGCCAGCGCAGCATCCAGCTCGTTATTGAACAAGTCGAAGGATAGGTCTACACCGCCTTGTTTTTTCTTGATTTTCGGCTAGAATTAAGAGCTTTATTTTAGGTGTCGCTATGACTCGTAAGCCTTTTGTTGTCGCCAACTGGAAAATGAACGGCAGCCTCAAAGCCAATGATGAGTGGCTTTGCGCGGCTTTGCCCCAAATGAACGGCACTCGCCTTCATTGCGACGTGGCGGTGTGTGCCCCGAGCGTTTATCTGCCGCAATTGGTGATCGGCTTTGAACATAGTGCGACGCTCGTTGGCGCTCAAAATTGCGCACAATACGCCAAAGGCGCCTACACCGGCGAAGTTTCCGCCGCCATGCTTGCCGATATCGGCTGCGATCTGGTGATTGTCGGTCACTCGGAACGCCGCACGCTTTTTGGTGAAACCGATGAAACGGTTGCCGAAAAAGCGAAAATTGCTTTCGACAACGGTGTGATGCCGATTGTTTGCGTGGGCGAAACGCTTCAAGAGCGCGAAGCCGGTCGCACCATTGAAGTGGTGAGCCGTCAGCTGCGTGCCGTTTTGGATAAAGCCGGCATTATGCCTTTGGTGGCAGGTGCCCTTGCCTACGAACCCGTATGGGCTATCGGCACGGGTAAGAGCGCGAGCGCAGAAGATGCCCAGGCGGTGCATCAGGCACTGCGCGCAGTGCTTGCCGAAGTGGATCAGGATGCCGCTCAGCGCACCCGCATTCTCTATGGCGGCAGCGTCAAGGCGAAAAACGCCCCTGAACTTTTTGCGCAGCCTGATATTGACGGCGCACTCGTGGGCGGAGCGTCACTTAAAGCGGAAGATTTTCTGGCTATCTGCCATTGCGCCGATAACCTGTAATTGAAAAGAATTTAAAAACTATTTTGAGTTAAAGGAAAACAATAAAGATGTCCTCCATGTTGGTCTCTATCGCAATCGTGGTGCAAATCATCTCCGCGATCGCCGTGATCATTTTGGTCTTGTTGCAACACGGTAAAGGCGCCGACCTCGGCGCTGCTTTCGGCAGCGGCGCAAGCGGTTCCATTTTCGGCGCTTCGGGCTCTGCCAACTTCCTGTCTCGCTCCACGGCTGTGGCTGCCACCTTCTTTTTCTTGGCAACCATTGCTTTGACGTTGGGTTCGGGTGCGTTCAAACAGACCGCCGCTCCGACCTCCGGTGTGTTGGGATCCGTCGAACAATCGCAATCTATTGACGCAGATCAAACAAATACGTCAAATTCGACTGCTCCGGCCTCGCAATCTCAACAGATTCCGCGCTAAAATATCGAACTCTGATTTGGGAGATTTCTCCTGAAACAGAAAGATTCGCGGCCGTGGCGAAATTGGTAGACGCACCATCTTGAGGGGGTGGCGGAGCAATCCATATGAGTTCGACTCTCATCGGCCGCACCAAAATTCCAACCCGAACTGATCAGATTTCAGTTCGGGTTTTTCGTTTTCCTGACTACCCTTCTTAAAAGATTTCCCTTAGCAAATTTTTGCTTTTTCTCGCTTCCTGTCTTAATTTGCAGCAATAGGCTTTTAAGGAAAATCTCATGCTTCAGTATGTCTTGGCAATGGTCATTTTCGGCACCATTGGACTTTTTGTTAAATTCATCGACCTGCCATCTTCTGCCATTGCCCTTTCCCGAGGCGCATTAGGCACGCTCTTTCTTTTGCTGATTCTGAAATTTTTTCATCGATCATTGGACTTTAGGGCCATTAAAGCCAATTTCAAACACCTGATCATTGCCGGCATCGCCTTAGGATTCAATTGGATTTTTCTTTTTGAAGCTTATCGGCTCACAAGCATTGCCACAGCAACACTTGCCTATTACATGGCACCGGTCATTCTGATTGTGCTCTCCCCGTTCGTTCTTAAGGAAAAAGTCTCTGCGGTCAAATGGCTTTGTGTGATTTGCGCACTTTTCGGCATGTCACTGATTGCAGGCGTCTGGAATCCATCAGGTGACATCGCAGTAAGCGGCATCGCAATGGGACTTTTAGCCGCCTGCTTTTACGCAACTATCGTCATAAACAATAAGTTTCTCTCAAATTTAAATCCTTACGACTCAGCCATTTTTCAACTGGCGACAGCCGCCGTGGTTTTGTGTCCCTACGTGTTCTTTAGCATTGATTTTTCCGCGATATCGGTAAGCGCAGAAACTCTCATACTCACAGTTGTTGTCGGCATCGTGCATACCGGCGTTGCCTATTGGCTTTACTTTTCAGCGCTTCCCAAACTGCAGGCCTCACGGATTGCAATTTTTTCGTACATCGACCCGGCTGTGGCCATCCTGCTCTCGGTTTTTGTGCTGATGGAACCGATGACAACAGCCGGTCTGGTGGGGGCGGTCTTGATTTTGGGAGCCGCCGCCGGCTCCGAACTCATCAAAAGCTAGTCCAATGCAGTTACACCGGGACCGGAAATCGTACTTCGCCCCAAGCTCTTCGGAGTGACCGCAATTTGCGTACCGATTCGGTCTTTAAGCGCCTGAACGTGACTGATGACACCGATGAGCTTGCCCTGACGATGAAGACCGGCAAGGGTCTTGAGCGCATTGTCGAGCGCCTCTTCATCAAGCGTCCCGAACCCTTCATCTAAAAAGAGCGACTCCACCTGCACATTGCGGCTTGCCATCTTCGAAAGTCCCAGCGCCAACGCCAGACTCACGATGAAGCTTTCTCCACCCGAGAGGTTTTTCGTTGAACGGATGGCGCCCGCCTGGTAGTTATCCTGAACCTGCAGCTGCAAACCATCATCTTCGCTGCGAAGCAAAAGGTAACGATCGCTCATCTTCATGAGTGCCTGGTTGGCATGCGCGATCATCGTTTCAAAAGTGATGCCCTGCGCATAATTTCTGAATTTCTTTCCGTCCGCCGAACCGATCAATTCCGAGAGCGCCGACCAATGATCAACAACGGTTTGCTGAGTCTCATACTCTTTTCTAAAGCCCTTCACCTTCTCACGAGCCAGGTCATCATTTTTCAGGTGAAGCTGCAGGTCCGAGAGCGTCTGCCGTAAAGTATTCTGGCGCGCCGTAATGTCCGTCAGTTGTTCCTGAAGCTCGTCAGCTGTTTTTTCAGTCAAGCGACGATTTAGTTCCCCTTCAAGCGCTTTCGAATTTTCATCCATCTGCCCCACAAGGCGGCTCTTTCGGTCAGACAAAGCCTTCTCCTTATTTTGCAGAGCCTGAATTTGCTCACTTGGCAGCCGATTGTCCAAATATTCTTTCTCGCTCGTAAAACAACCTTCTTTTAATTTCTCTGCAAATAATTTTTCGGATTCCAAAACCTGAGTATTTAAATCCTGAATCTGGCTCTGGTATGTCTGAATAGCAGAACACACCTCACGATAAGCTTCGCGTTTGGTTTGAGCCGCACTTTGTGCGTTATCAAAAACTTGCTTTGCAGTATCAATGTCATTTTGCTGACGAGCCGCCTCAATCACAGGATCCTTTTGTCCGAAAAGCGAAAATCTCTCCTGGCGATCTTCGCTGAGTGATTTTTGCAATTGGTCAAACTCAACCGATTTTTCATTCAAGACTTTTTCTTTTTCCGCTAGAAGCGCCTCGGTTTCCCGAATCTTGCTGCAAAGCTGCTGCAAAACCGTTGATTTTTGACCGTAAGAGGTCTCGGTTTCAGTCCATTGTGTCTTTCTCTGCCGCAGATTGCCTATTGCCTCTGACAGAGTCATCGGCTTTGAAATTCCGAAACCGGCCACACTCTCATAAAAGGCCTCGATTTCTGTATTTCTCTTTGCGTATTTTTCAGAAAGCTCCGTCTTCGCATTTCGGATCTGCTCATCAATGAGCTCAATCTCTTTTGAAATCGCAAGGCTCTTTGACTGCAAGTCCGCAATTAACAGTCTTTGAGCCGAGGCAGTTTCTTTTTGCTGATTAAGTGAATTTTGCGTTTCCTTGACTTGGCCAAGAAGGCCGGCAAGAGAGTCTATTTGCTTCTGAACCTCATCAACCAAGGGAACATTGCCCAACGCGTAAGGGTGATCATGCGCACCGCAAAGGGGACAAGGCTCGCCGTCCTTGAGCTCTTTTCGGTGATCTTCCAATTTTTGAATCAACTGCCGATAGTGGCGCTGCTCTTTGAGCGCATCCAAACGAGATGAGAGAGAAATTTCTGTCTCTCCCTTTAAGAGGCTAGCGAGTTCCTGCGTGATCGTTATGATCCGTTCATCCATCCGAGCGAGCTCATTTTGCTTTTGAGCAATGAATGCCCTTGCGTCATTGAGTTTCTTTTGTGCATCCTCTCGCCGCTTTTCTTCTTTTTCGAGCCGACTCTGAGATTTTCGGATATCAGTATCAAGCTCTACGATATGCCTGACCGTACTCTCAAAACCCGAAAAACTTTGAAGCAGCTCACGGTCATTAGCATGATCTTTTAAGAAAAGTTCCAGCGTCTGAAGTTCTGCCTCCAGTTTCTCCCTGTCCTGTTTTTTAGTGTCTAAATCTTTACGACTTTCACTTATCGTGTGATTGAGCGAGGCGATTGCTTTTTGAGATAAAGCTAAATCGGCTTCTTTTGTTTTAATACCCGCATCCATCAGACGCACTTTGGCGATTGTGGGAACCTCTGTCTTCTGCACTTCAACAGCTTTATCCCAAAGTGCTTTTTTGGCGGCAGTCAGATCCTCAGCCTCTTTTGAGGCCTTCAGAAGCGCGGGCTCCTGCCGCTTGGCTTCGAGAAGCTTTTCATTGACTTTTTGAAGTGTCTGACGATAGGCCGAGAGATTCCCGTAAGCCGAATCGGCTTTGGCAGCGTCTGAAGCCCGATGCAATTGCCGAAGACTCGGCTCAAAGGCCAGGATGTCATTGTCGCACTGGTCTAACGATTTCTGAAGATCTGCCTGACCATTTTTAAGCGCTGCAATATTTTGAAGCCAGGCAATACAATCGCGGGTTTGCTGATGGCTTTTGAGAAGTTCTGCCTCCTCACGGGCCAATGCATCGCGCGCTGCTTCTTTTTGTTCTCTTTCTGAGTCAGGCAGGATTTCAATGTCTCCCATCTTTGCCTGAAGCGCCTCAAGCTTTTTTCGTTCCTCATCCGATCGACGGTAAACCTTCGCAGAAATTTCCGCATAAATTTCCATGCCAGTGATTTTTTCCAGAATTGAGGCTCGTTCATCTGAGGTCGCTTTCAAAAACGCGGCAAAATCCCCCTGAGCCAGAAGCATCGAGCGAGTAAAGCGTTTAAAGTCCAGCCCCGTCAATTCACTGATCTTATCGGCTATTCCTTTTTTAAGATTGACAATTTCATTGGTATCTAAGTTCACCAATTCCTGTTTGGCAGCCTGCAGGGCGCCGTCTGCTTTGTTTCTTGCGCGCCGCTGACTCCAATGGCTGCGAAACCGTCCTTTTGCCGTTGAAAACACAACCTCTGCAAAACAATCGCCCGTTTGCCGGGTCATGATTTCGTTGGTGGACTTCGAAATCGTGTTCAACCGAGGCGTTTGTCCATATAGAGCGAGACAAATCGCATCGAGCACCGTACTTTTGCCGGCTCCGGTCGGTCCCGTGATCGCGAAAATGCCGTCCTGCACGTAGCGCTCATCGGTGAAATCAATGCGCCAGGTACCGGCGAGAGAATTCAGATTTTTAAAAGTCACTTTTTCAATACGCATCGTCTCTCTCCGCTCACTATCGCTTTTGATTGTCTGACTGTTCAATACCGACCAGAATCTCGGAAAAGAGTTCCTTTAAAATCGGTCGCTGCTCGGAAGGCACTTCGTGATCGTTCATGCATTGCTCAAACACATCCTGCGGTTTTAAATCTTCCAGCTGAACTTCTTTTTCGTAGCGGTGCATGACGGCGTTGTAAAGCACGGCATTTTGAATTTTCAGCACTTCAATGCCGGTCCCCTCAACCAATTGATAGACCCTGTCTCTGAGGTTTCCAAGGGCATCCTCACCTTCATAGATAACTTCAGTCCAGCCTTCAAAACAATCTGCGGCAAGAGACTTCAATTGCGACTCAATCGTCTGCCAATCCCCTCTGATGCGCTCAAAATGCCGAAAGGCCGGCACCGGGATTGTTGTCACGGAGAGTCCTTCTTCTGAAAAAGTCACCTCAAAAACAGACTTTGTCTGTTTGATCTCATCAAAATTCATCGCAAGCGGCGAGCCGCTGTAGCGAATACTGTCGCTGCCCGCCACCTTTTGAGCGATGTGCAGATGCCCCAAAGCAAAATAGTCAAAAGAAGGCAAAAGGTGCGCCGGCACCTGACCGAGACTGCCCACATAAAGATCACGTTCTCCGCTTGAGCTGCCTTCGCGCTTATAAACTGAAGAACCTGCCATAAAGAGATGCCCCATCGCCACAATAGGCAAATTTCTGCCCAAAGCTTCCCGCACTTTGAGCGCCTGCTCATAAACGCTTTGATAATGGGTGACGATTCCCTCCATGAGTTGTTTTTCTTTATCGGCATAGGTTTGTCCGTCAACACTCACCCGCACATCGCGATCCCTTAAAAAAGGCACAGCCAGCACGATCACCTGAGGCTCTCCTGAGGCAGATTTGAGCACCAAAACCTCATCGGCCGGATCCGAGGTGATACTGCCCATCACGGTGACATTGAGTGTCTTAAGCAGCGGCTTGGGAGCGTCCAAAAAGGAGGGCGAATCGTGATTGCCGCTTGTGACGACGACATGCCGGCAGACGGTTTTTGAAACATCGCTTAAGAATCGATAGTAGAGTTCCTGAGCCGTGTTGCTGGGCGTTGATGTATCAAAAATGTCTCCTGCAACCAAAACGGCATCTATTGCTTCTTTTTCAATGATGCCGACGAGCCATTTCAGAAATTTTTCGCTCTCGTCATAGCGCTTTTTTCCGTAAAGCGTCGAACCGATATGCCAATCAGAGGTGTGGAGAATTTTCATCGGACAAAACCTTGAGCAAATCATCAATCTGACAAACGATTTTAATTTAACTCCTAGTGCTTCAATTGATGAGGCAGAGTACCAAGCGTTAAAAATTTCCACATTTTTTGTGAACTACCCTGTGGATAACTTTTGGAAAAGCTGTGCAGATATCGGTCAGTCTCTTGTTTAGAAAGAAAATTTTCGTCAGTGTCTAAAAACACCAAAGAAAATCTCCCTATACTACAATGCAACGATATTGTTATTCATGTTTTAGGACGGCGCAGAAAAAGCCGAATCATTTATGGCAGCAATTGATTTTGTAAAGTGGGACACTTCCAATCCGAGGCTTTTGGTTTGGAAGTTTCCTTCCGACCAATTGGCCACCTGGACTCAGCTCATTGTCAATGACACTCAGGAGGCCTGGCTTGTTCACGAGGGTGTATACGAAGGTCCCTTTGAAAGCGGCAGGCATATACTTTCCACCGAAAACCTGCCTGTGATCAGTCAGGCACTGGGGCTGCCCTTCGGCGGCTCAAGCCCCTTTACAAGCGAAGTCTGGTTTGTGAGCAAAGCCGAAGTGATGGGCCTGAAATGGGGCACCATGCAGCCCATGCAGCTTCTTGATCCCGTCTACGGCGTGCTGCTGCCCGTTCGCGCTTTCAGTCAGTACGGCATCCGTGTCACAGACGGCCGAAAACTTCTTGCAAAACTCGTGGGCACCCTGCAGTCATTGACCGCGGATCAGTTGGATGATTATTTCCGAGGACTTATCACGGGCCGCGTCAAGTCCTTTATTTCGGAAATGATCATTGCCAAAAAAATCCCGATTTTTGAGCTCTCAGGTTACCTCGATGACATTTCTTTAAAACTGCCCGAAAAACTTAATGACGTCTTCAGTGACTACGGCATTGAACTCACGCGCTTTGACCTGATGTCAATTTCCGTGCCTGAAGATGACAGCTCGGTCATTGAACTCAAAAAAATTCTTAGCGAACAGGCCAAACTTAAGGTGCTCGGTCAGCGCTACCAGCAAGTCAGAAGCTTTGATGTTTTGGATAAGGCCGCGGGCAACGAAGGCACGGCAGGCGGCTTTATGGGCATGGGTATCGGCACTGCCTTAGGCGGTCAGATGACTTTCGGCTCCCCCACTTCAATGGGCGGCATTATCAATACGCAAAATTCGCCCGCTCAAGTACAGTCCTCAAACGACGCCTGGGCCGAGAAGATCCGCCTTCTTAAAGAATTGGGTGAACTTAAAAACTCCGGGATTCTTACCGAAGAGGAATTTGCTGAACAAAAAAGGAAACTGTTGCAATGAACGCCGCATCGAAATTTCGCCTCTTAGGGGCGCTCACTTTTGTCTTTGTTGTCGTCGCGTTCTATGTCTTTGTTCCGGAACGCTTCACCGAACCGGTATTTGCCGTCGCGGTGCTTCTTTTTGCTGCGAGTATCGGCATGCAGATGTACTGGCGCGTGGGCAACGACCCTGCAACCGCAGCCATTGGTCTTGCACTCGTTTTGCGCCCCCTTTTGGTGGTGATCTCGCTCATTGCTGTCATCTGCGCCTATTTTGTCTGGAACAAAACGGCACTTGTCTTTGAACTTCTTTGGCTGCTGGGTCTGGTTGCCTATTGGGTACTGATTTCTACCACCAAGCAACATATTCAAAGCGTACAAAATGAGCACAAAGTCTCTGCCTGGTACCGTGACACCGATGCCCGATTAAAAGAGCTTGAACTGGAATTCACCGGTGACAATCGCGATGCGTTCCTTAAGATCACGGAATCCTTCCGACTCAGTAACCGCCGCCGTTGTGATGAAAGCCAAGCGGTTGAAGCGGAAATCACCGAAGCCCTTTCAACCTTAACGGGCAATGCGGACGCGGCGACTTTGGATAAGATCGCTAAACTCATTGCGCGACGCGATCTGCTTCTTCGTCAAATGCTCAACAAGAAAAGAGACTGATCATCATGGAAATTGAGTGCAGTAAATGCGGCGCCAAGCTTCAATACGAACCCGGCACCCGCACGCTTCAATGTGAATATTGCGGCAACACCATTGTCCTTGACGCCGCGGAAGGAACGCTCGAAAGCGCGGACTACATCAAACCCTTCACGCTTGACGAAGACTCGGCCGTGACCGCTGCCCGCGCCTACATGACAACGGGCCTCACCACACCTGATGACTTGGCCACCGCGGCCAAGATCACGGAAGTGAAGTTTTTATTTCTGCCCGCATGGGATTGTTCCGGCCAATATAAAGCCAATTGGAGCGCTTCCTTTGGCTACGACAGAAAGGAAGTCGAGCGCTACTACAACCGCGGTTCCAAACGCTGGGAAACCCGCACACGGACGGTAACTGATTGGACGCCGCACTCTGGGACAACAGAGGGAGTCTTTCATTATCTCTGTCCGGCAAGCCACGCCTACCCGAGACACTGCGACTCCATTGTGTTTCATAGCCGAATCAGCGGATTGGTCTCGTTTGACAGCCGCTACTGCACCGGTGTTGAGCTTTTGCCTTTTCAATTGACCGCCAACGACGCCTTTAAATACGCCAAACCGACCTTGGCGCTAAGCGTAGAGCATGCCGTAAAAAACAACCGACTGGGCGATCAGCAAAAGGACTGGAGCTGGAATACAGTGCTCGAATTTGATACTCCACACAGCGTATACGCGCCGGTTGTTCAAGTCACCTTTGAGTACAAACAGCAAACGTACACAACCACGATTGACGGTTGCGACGGTTCTCATTGTTTAGGCGATTTGCCTTCAGACAAGGGAAAGGAAGAAATCGAAGCCACCGCCAAAAAGTCATTGCAGTGGGTCATGGTGCCGACCTATGCGGCGATTCTCTTAAGCGGCGTGCAAATGTTCACGCGCAATGACTACTCGGCTTCAGAGCCCATCATCTGGATCGGTATGGCGGTTGCGGCCCTTTACTCAGCGATCACGTACTATAAAATTAAAAACGAGAAGAAAAAGTACGATGAAACCTCGGCTCAAATTCGTCGGGCCGCGCTGATTCGCGCTGAGTCGGCCGACGCCAAGATTGATATGACCAATGAGGAAATGGCGCAGCTTGCCAATCAGAGCCAGCAAACGATTAAGCCTTACAAACCGGATATCGGAATTAAAAAGTGGCTCTTTGTCCTAGTGACGATTTTCTCGCTCTTTTTGTGCACCTACCCGTGGAATTTCGATTCCGACAATCAAGAGACATGGGCTGACGAGAGCTACAGCGCGCCAAGCGCTCCGGCTCAGTCTGATGCGACTGAACCGCGACAGACTGCGCCCACTGCCACACCAGAAGCGTCTGAATCCCAAGCTCCGATGGAAAGCGGTGTTCATGAAATCACGCTGGAAGAAGCTCCCGGCACGCTTCTCAATATCCTGAACCAAAAACAATATCAGGCTTCTGAAGCGCGCCAACTTCTTGATTTCATCCAAAGCTTCCCGATTCCCGAAGTCGGTGAAACGCAAATGGCCGAGCAATTAAACGCGCATGGCATCGAGGCCTTTAATAAAAAGGACTATGCTCTTGCCGCCAAACTTTTTGAGCGCGCCACCCAAGCCAATCCGATCTTTATAGCCGCGTTCTGCAATCTGTCTGCCGCGCAATTGCATACCAACAATATGCCGGCCGCGGAAATGTCATCCATGAGGGCGCTGATACTGGCTCCCTACAATCGTGATATCTGGGAGCTCGTCCGAGTCACTTGCTACCAAAATGGACACGAGACCTGCAGGCGCAATGCGGAAATGATATTGCAGGCCATGCAACCCGCCCAATAGGCTCAAAAAAAACCGCACGTCGTGCGGTTTTTCTTTGCCTATGACAACGTTACTTCGCGGAATCCTTGATATTAATGACGCGCTTTAAAGCGCCCATTGTCGCATCCCGGTCCCTTGCTTTAAGGCCTTCGTATACATCCCAATAAGCCTTCACCCACACTTTCGAATGGTTGCCCCGCGGATCATGAATACGAGTGACCGCGTTGCGAATCATGTGTTTTCGAATGGGATCCTTGGCGATGCTGAAGGCATAACTCAATAAAGCATTGCCTGAGAGCTTCACAATTTCATTTTGAAGCGCCAAACCGATATCAACCGTTTGGACAAAAGACTGCTGCTTTTCGATCGGGTCTGTGAGTGAATAAAAGCGACTGACTTCCTGCTCAAAAGCTTCGCAGCAGGCACGCACGCGTTCGAGATCTTCACCATGCCAACGATCAATGGCTAATTTTGCCGCGGCGAGTTCAATCACCCCGCGAAACTCCAACGCATCGTCCATTACTTTATCGTTGACATAAAAATCGGCGATTTCAGTCAAGTGTTTATCGAAATCAAACGTGCGAACATACGTGCCTTCGCCGACCCGAGTTTCCAACACACCCAAGGCATTTAAGCGCTGAAGCGCAATACGCACCGTCAAACGATTCACGCCAAAATTTTCCGCCAAATCCGCCTCAGAGGGTATTTTCTGGTCGGCGACCCATGTGCCGTCAGCCACCAGTTCCTTCATCTTCTGGCACACCAAATCCGCCGCGGAGGTTTTCTTAATTTTTAAACTCTTTGCCATACAAACACTCAAAGCTTTGAACTGTAGATTCTAACGATTGCGATATTTTTTCGTCGAATCACCCTACCTCTGCTCTAAAAACAGCCTCGGATATTGACTTATGCAGCTTTTCAAAAAAACAGAAGAGCCCTTTATCATTTGTAGAAGGACCGATAGGATACTATTGGTTAAAACTCAAAGGAATCATTCAATCGATAAATATGAAGATCCAATACGCCTCTGACTTGCATTTAGCATTCCCGCTAAATTACCGGTACGTTACTTCAAAGGGCTTGTTGCCTGAAGGTGAGGTATTGGTGTTGGCCGGAGACGTGGCGAATCTTTTTTATTTGCACCGCTTTGATGCTTTTTGGGATTGGTGCGAAAAAAATTTCAAACTCACAATTTTTGTCCCGGGCAACCATGATTATTACGAGAAATGGGACAATAAGAAGGATTTAATCGAGCCAGTAAAGGTTAAGATCCGGGATAACGTCCTTTGTTGCAATAACACCGTTATCCGTCTCAACAACATCGACTTGATTTGCTCAACCTTGTGGTCAAAAATTCCGCCGCAGGCCACCGTTGCTGTAAGCTCCGGATTATTAGACTTCCGAGCGATCTACTTTGGAGATCAACGCATCACGGTTACTGACTACAACGAACTCCATGCAGCGGCGTTTGAATTTATCCAGAAAAGCGTTCAGGAATCGACTGCTGAGAATAAGATCGTCGTCACTCACCATGTACCGAGCTTTGCGGCCAACACGGACTATTTCCGTGATTCTCCGTTGACATCTGGCTTTACGACGGAACTGGGCAATTGGATTTCCAATACCAATATCGACTATTGGATCTATGGACACTCGCACCGTTCCGTTGAAACAACGATTGGGCAAACAAAGCTTCTTTCCAACCAACTGGGCTATTTAACCATGGGGGAAGGAAATGACTACGTTCCCAACAAGACAATAACCATTTAAGCAAGTTCAGCAATACTGGCTATTTTTAAGAGCTTGATTCCGTTTCCATAACTTCAAAGAAATTATCCACTTCGATATGGGTAAAAACGCTTATACTGAGTGGAAAATTTTGGAGTAAGCTACCTAGCGAACAAGTGAACAATTCGACTGGTAAGGAGATTGTAATGACAACCCCGCTCGTTCACACCGTATACGGTGACATAGAAGGTTTCACACACGAAGGAATTCAAAAATTTTTCGGCGTGCCCTACTGCAAGGCCCCGATTGGCAACCGACGTTTTCGCCGGCCTGAACCGCTTGAGCCTTGGGAGGGCGTTTTAAAAGCCACCCAACACAGTCCCATGTGTCCTCAAGGTCCGTCAGACTTGGAATTGGCGATGGGCCCCCTTCATCGTCCGATCGGAGAAGACAGTCTCACACTAACCATTTCTACGCCCGATACCAAAGGCAAACATCCGGTGGCCGTCTGGTTTCACGGTGGCGCCAATATCAGCGGCGCGGGCAATATCGA
>CAJKMT010000029.1 GCA_905201055.1 uncultured Sutterella sp.
GGCGTTCCTTATATCCTCGGCATGAATGCCGGGGCTTTACGGAACTTGCGGTAAAGGAAAATCTTTTCAACGATACCACAGGATTGATTATCATGATTAACTTCATTGTGCTTGACTTCGGCGAATACAAAGTTGACCTTTATGACGAACCGGAATTCATCGAAAAATTTGATGCGGATCCATTAGATCCTGCCGAATTCGAACGAGCGGAAGACCGCATCATTGAGCTTGTTGAAGGCAATGGTTACGAGATTGCCTGGAGCCGAGAAGACGCAGTCAGTAAAGTACTCGAAGAAATCGAAGTGCTTTCCATTGAGGATGGCGACGATGACGACGAACTACTCATCGAAATGGCAAAAATGCTCATTCAAATTGCCCAGGGGCGCGGATGGGACAATATCATCGAGCGCAATACGCCGTACGATTACGGCGCAACTGCCGACTTTGATTTATAGGTCAATTAAAACCTCATAAATTGATACTCCTGTTTTTATCCTTCGGGATATGACAGGAGTTTTTTATGACTACGAAACCTTTGCGTTTCCCCACTTCCGGCTTTAAAGCCAATGAACTTTATGAGCCGGGTTTTCTCTGGTACGAAGGCAAACCGGTAGCCTTTGTGAACGATCATTTTGCCGTACAGCTTTTGCTGCCCGCTGAACTTCTTGAGCGCCACCCCTACTACTCAGCCTCCTTTAACGGTTTTATCGAGATTTCTTCCTCCATTGTCTGGATGGCCCCTGTTTTTGTGATGAATCTGATTCGCGCGTGGACCAAACGATATTTTGGGGCGAACTTTAAAGAGGATTTTCACACTGTCAAAAATGCCGTGAAAAATCTTTTCGGTTTTCATACGGGCTACCCTGACTTGGTAAGAAGAATCAAATACCCGGCGCCCGATGACAGCCTTCTTTATCCGGCAGCACTGCCAATCGAAAAGACCTTTAAAGAAACCGTCCGAGAGGCGCAGGCTGCCGATTTTCATTACTTGTATGAAGTGACGCCCCTATGGTCAAACCACGTCAGAAAAAGCACCTGCACTGATCGCATGCGATGCGGCCGCATGAAGGTGAAACTTAACTCGCTTGTGGACATTCAAACAAGCAGAAATCTGGTGCTTGAAGGTTTATCTGATCTTCATTATGAGTACGACGGCCTTCTTGGAATCTGTATCCGAAAGTTGGACTGTAATGGCAAGCTGATCGACTACTGGTTTATTCCCAGTCAGATGATCAAGCACGATATGTTCACAAGTCAATACCGGCACTACATTGTGGACTATGAATTGGCTAATCGACTTTCTGTTGCCGATGCCCCGAAGACTAAAGCCCGAGAGGTCGACCAAAGGCTCGATGCGGTCGCTTGGTCAAAGGATCAAACGCTTGACGCTTACGGGCTTGAAGAAATCGCTTTGGTGATGATCTCACTTGAAGAACCCAAGCACGCCATTACCCGCTACCGACACATCTTAAGTGAGCTCTTTGTAAATGAAACAGCATTGGGTGAAGTGATCGAAAAAATTGAAGCCTCTTCTGAAGGACGCCACACCAAAGGAGCCGTTAAAGCAGAGAAGCTGCGTCAGGCTTGTCTGGAGCGAGCCATTGAATTTACTGGAGCCAAGCCCGGTCATCCTTTGCAGAAATTCTATCCTAAGGGGGCTTCTCCTTATAGTCTTGATGCATCATAAACTGAATGTTCAAACGTTATTCTTTCAGTAAGAAAAACGTAGAAAATCAAGTCCGAAAATAATGTCTGAACCCATTAAAACCAAAGAACTTTTTGCCGAATGCCTCAAAGAAGAGGGATTTATCCGCTATGACGGATATCCGGTGGCGTACGTCAAAAATGATCTTTCTGTGCTGCTTTTACTGCCCTTTTCTGAATTAAGAAATCGACCGTACTATTCAGCGGCTTTTAACGGGTTTATTGAAATCGATCATTCGGTCAGTCTTTTGTCTGACCGCTTTATGCTTGCATTGATTGCCGAGTGGGGATGCCGCTACTTCGGTGCTCCCGAAAACCCCGACAGAGCCCGTTATTTAGAGGCAGCCTTAAAACGACTTTTTGGTCTTTACACTGGGCAGGATAACCTCGCTCAGGCGCTCATGAGCCCTGAGGATGAACAGTATCCGCTTGCGCACCAATTGACAAAGGGAGAAACCGACAGAATCATCGGACGAAACAAGAGCGCCTACCCCACCTACATCATCAGAAGTCTCTGGTCCGGACGTGTTTTGCAGCAATCCCTTCAGTCAGGGGTGATGCGTGAAGCAAAATTACCGATTTGTATTGATTCCAAAGAGGTCAGAATCTCAACCGCCCAAGACCTTTTAGTGGCCTTGTGTCCGGGACAGAGTCAACGCAATTTTATGGGCAATTGTGTTCTCAAAACCAATGCGCAGGGTGATGTCGAACACAGTTGGCTTCTGCCGAAACAAGGGTGGCGGTGGTTCATGTTTGAACCCGGACAGACCTACTTCTTATCGAAAAAAAATATGGTCCACTACCTGCCGCGGATTTTGGATGAGGAAGATGACGCGCATCAATCTATCGATGACGTTCTCACCCATATGGCAGTCTCTGAAGACGACGCGGCAACGGCTTCGCAATTGGAGGGACTTTTAAAAATCGTCGCCGAACTTGACGGCTCCAAGAGCGGTCCGGTGTTCTGCACACCGATTCTTGAACAATTACTGCTGCAAAAACGACCCTTATCTGTCGTATTGAATGAAATCGACGCTCAGAACAAAGGTGCGCGTACTAACCTAAAGGTTAATCCCGCAAGCCTTCTGCTGGCCTGTGCCTCTCGCGCTCCGGAATTTCAGGGGCAGGGACGCATCGCAGGCAATCAATATTGTCCAATGCCTGAAATTGACTATCTGGCCAAAATTAATTTGGAGAAAGATTCATGAAGTTTTCTGACTTAAAAGAAACCATCCTTGCTCAATTCATGGTCGAGGGCGGCAACCGCATCGTCCCCTTTATCGAAGGCAAGCCCGGCGGCGGAAAATCCGCCTGCGCCCGTGAAATCGTAGCGGAACTCAAAAAACGCTTTCATATTGCTGACGAAAATATCATTGAATTCAACCCCTCACTGCGAGATCCCGTGGATGTTTTAGGCATCCCCTTTAAACATGAATCGGGCACACATAACGTGTGGCTGCCGCCCGAAGAGTTTTATAACCTACGTCAGGGCGTGGGCTACTGCGCGCTCATTATTGAAGAGCTCACTGACGCCCCGATGTCGATGCAAAACCCAATGTGCCGCATCATCCTGGATCGCTGGGCAGGCTCCGTGAAATTAAGCGATAAGCTTTTCATTATCGCCACAGGTAATCGGGTGGAAGATAAGTCGGGCGCAAGCCGCATGTCCACAAAACTCGGCAACCGCCTGCGCTGTCTGCCTTTTGATGAAAATCTCGATGACTGGATCGCCTGGGCCAGAAAAAACCATATCGACGAGGTACTGATCAAATTTTTGCAGTTTCAGCCAAAACTCTTGTCGGATTTTGAACCCACACGCAAAACCAATCCCACGCCCCGCTCCTGGACCTCAGTGAGTTTGATTCCTGAATTGGCAGGCAGCGGCAAAGCCAAAGAACGGCTTTTTCAGGAAATGGTAGCGGGCGACGTGGGCGAAGGCGCAGCTGCAGCCTACTGCGCCTTCAGAAAGATGTACCTGAATTTGCCCAATTTCAATGACCTTCTTGCCAATCCCAAAACTTACCCTGTGCCGCAGGAGTTAAGCGTTCGCTGGGCCACGGTCATGAAGCTTGTTGATTTGATTGCAACCGACACTTGCTCACAAAGCGCAGCCGATGCCGCTCTAACTTATATCGGCCGGGTGCCGTCAGACATGCAGGCGATGGCTGTGCGAGAACTTTTCAGAGGTCGCGGGAAAGCGAAATTAATCGCAAGTCCCGTTTTCAAAAACCTTGCCACCAAAATCAGTAAGGCACTGTAATGTTTGACACCATCGATAAGCTCACACAGGCGAAAACCCGGCTGTCACTGAAAGAGCCTTTTTTCAGCACGATGCTCTTTCGATTCCCCCTGAAGGCAACAGAAGAAGTGCCATTGGCGGCCGTTACTCCTCGAGGCGTGATTCTCTATAACCCGAAAGCTATCGATAGGCTTTCAGTGGAAGAGATTGTCTTTTTGCTCTGCCACGAGGTGATGCATGTTGCCTTGTCACACGCCATGCGCCGAGGCGACAGAGATCACTTCATTTTCAATATCGCCTGTGACGCCGTCATTAATGAAACGTTAATTGAACTGGGCATCGGGCAATTCTTAAATAACGGCGTGAGAATGCCCGGAGCGCAAAATCGCCTGGCCGAAGATATTTATGATGAAATTTTCAAAAAAACAAAATTCATCACGATTGACCTTGATCTTATTTTTTCGGGCGATAAAACAGCTCCCGCCTTTAAGGGGGACACGATTAGTGGAGCGCGTCGAGCTTACGGAGAGGCTTTGGATGAAAGCGAGGCACGGGAAATCGCTAATCGGGTAAAGCTTGCCGTCGCCGAAGGCATCACCAAAGAAAAAATGTCCGGTATGGGCAATCGCAGGGGTACCTTTCTCGAAAAGCTTGAAACCTGGGTACTCACGGAAAAACTTCCCTGGCATCAGCTTCTCGGCCGCTTTATGAATAAGTTTGTCTCACAGAATGAAAGCTGGCGCAGACCCAATAAACGATTTAGCGATGTGTACCTGCCGTCGGTTGATAAAGAAGCCCGTATGGGAACGCTTATCGTAGGAATTGACACCTCCGGCTCCATTGACTCCAAAACGCTTGGCATTTTCGGCAAACACCTCTTTGATGTCATTGAGGAGTGCAAACCGGAAGAAGTGATTGTTTTGTGGTGTGATGCGGAAATACAAAAAGTCGAGCGCCACGACTGGGAGGAAGTGTCCTTTGAACTTGAAGCACCGGGCAGAGGCGGTACCGATATGACAAAAATTACGAATTGGGTGGCTGATAATGCCGAAGAAGCCGATGCCTGTGTGATTCTGACTGACGGCTATACGCCGTACCCCGCCCCCGACGATGAAAAGGTGCCGACGCTTTGGATCTTAACCCAGGAAAATAAAAGAATCCCCGAACACATCAATTACGTGATTTTTGAAACGGATTAGTCATGGATCAGGAAAAAGAAATACAAAACCGAAAACCGGTCACTAAAAAGACCATTGAAGAGTTGGATCGGGAAATTGAGGCGGTTTTTGAAGAACTCGACCAAGTCAATAAGGAATTATTCGACAAATGAAATACTTAGAAGCCTGGGAATTAATTCGCTTAAACGAAAAACTTTTGAGTCGATACGGTGGACTTAAAGTGGCACGTTCAACAAACCAAGTTGACCGTGTTGAAGCACTATGCAGCCGTATCCTTTCGATTTTTGAGTATGGTGATGATCACTCGCTTGCTGCTACGGCGGCGATTTATTGTGAGGTCATTGCGAGAGGGCATGCCTTTAGTGATGCCAACAAACGAACCGCCGTCAACGCGTTGTACCTTTTTTTGCACAGAAATAACCAAAGCACTCGAGTGCCGGCAGGATTGAGTGATTTGATCGTAAAAGTCGCCACAGGAGAAATAGCGAGAGATCAATTAGCGGATTTTGTCCGACGAAAAATCGTGGATTCGGAATTTTAGAAAGTTACGAGGGCAACTTTTTTAATTGCCCTCATGTCTTTTCAATTAAATCTTTGCTATCGGCTGCGCATTGGCTTTGACATTTTCGATGAGTTGTCCAACCTCTTTTAACACCATCGGCACAATGCCGGTGGCGCTACCCAAACGAATATAGTTATAGGGGCCGCATTCCTCATCCATCATGGCGCAATTAAAAGCCATCTCTTCGGGCGGCTCTTTGTTAAGAAGCATACGGATGGGGGCGCCTGCCGCTGCCGCCATCGTCACAAAGTCCGCCGCCGGATAAACCGTACCGGATGTACCGATTGCAATGAAAATATCCACTTCTTTTAAGTAGGGCATAATCCAATCGAGTCCGTGAGGCGTTTCGCCAAACAGCACCACATCGGGTCTGACATTGAAATACCCGGCCCCGCACTTCGGACACACATTATCCTCTTTATAAAATCCTTTTCTTGGGAAAACTGCACCGCATTTTCGACAAACACTGTGGGTAAGCGTGCCATGAAGATGGAAAACCGCCGTATCCCCCGCCTCTTCGCACAGCGAATCAATGTTTTGAGTCACGTGGACAATGTCTGCCCGCAAACGATACTTCTTGACAAAGTCGGCAATCGCCCGATGCGCTGCATTAGGCTTGCAGGCGTCAAAGTCCCTGATGCGCTGATTGGTTGCCCGATAGACGCGTTCAGGCATTGCCCGCATGTAGCCTGCTGACAGACTTGTACTGTCATTGTCGGGGTTGCTGCCCGCGCCCCGATAGGTGGGAATTCCACTCTCTACAGATAATCCGGCCCCGGACAGAATAAAAATACTCGGGCGCTCTCCTCGCCACTTTTTAATCATCGTTGATAGCATCTTTTTTCTCACTTAACTTTTAAGATATTGCCTAAACGCGTAATACTTCAACTCATCCCAAGGATCGCTGAAATGCGTTTTCTTAAGTAACTTATCCACATTCATGCGAGAAAAAATTCGGAATTTTTCAGTCACATGGAGTTCATCCCGATACCAGTAATAATCGGGCATCGTCTCTGTGATAGGACTGATGATTTGAATCTTCGCATCCGGATAATGGATTCCTACTAATTGAACTAATCGCAAAAGCTTGTCTTTTTGCCAGGGAAAGCTTTTGAGCCTGAAGTGCTTGGGGACCTTTAAAAAACCTGTCCAAGGTTCTTTAATGCCGAAATAAAAACCTGCACAACGGGCAATTCGCACAATTTCTTCCGCCGCTGCCTCGCTGGGTGCCTCAATGTCGTAAATATCCCGATTGAAATCCCGACACGGCGTATCGTATTGCTCCTGTTGAGCTAGTTTTTCAATCGCTTCATAAAGTTGCCAGGAGTATTTTGAGGAATTGATCGCGTCTGAAAAGGAATACCATTTTTTAAAAAACGACTGAATAACACGATAATCCCATCCCAGAGACTCTCGCTGCATTCGCCGGCAGCTGTCGATAATTGAATCTAAGTAGACAAGTGCAATGCCGCCTGCCAATGTTTTGACCTCTTCGGTCAAAGCCGAAACGTTATCGCTCGAGTTAAATGATCCATCCAAAAGTGCCTCAACGACCTGAACTTTAGAATTTTCTTCTTCGGTCAGAAGAGCCGACGGATTCAGACCTGAAGCGGCCGTCATAGCCATCATGATTTGACGCTCGGGATAAACCGCACGATAGAAAAAGCTCCCCGCTTCAAGCGCAAAGGTGAGTCTGTCGGAAGAAACTTTTTCATAAAGTTCCTGAACTAATGACAGATAGTCTTGACCCAAAAGCGCACGAAACTTTTTCCCCGAGACATAATCAAACGGATTAAACGATTTGTTGGTTTCCATTTTGTATTTCCTCTAATCACATGATCAGAATAAAGGTAATAGCTTCAATTTATGCATGTTCGAACGCATCAAAAACAGAAGGAACAAAATCTAAAGTAACTCTCAAATAAAATTTCAAACGGAGGCAATCATGCTTGGCGCTATTGTGGGCGATATCGTGGGTTCTCGCTTTGAATACAACAACATTAAAAGAAAAGATTTTGAACTTCTGACTGAAGATTGTTTTGTCACTGACGACACGATCCTAACGCTTGCCGTCTGTGATGCACTTTTAACCCCTCATGAAGATCTTGAGACTGCCGCCGCCCGCTCTCTGAGAGCTTTTTCCAGACGCTACGCCGACAAGGATTATGGTGATGGATTCAGGCGATGGATGCTGCTGGATGACAGTCCTGCCTATGGCAGTTTCGGCAATGGCGCGGCAATGCGAGTCTCTGCCTGCTCCATTGCGGCTCAGACATTGGAAGAAGCAAAACACATGAGCGACGCGGTCACCGCCCCTACACATAATCATCCTGAAGGCATAAAAGGTGCACAGGCTGCGGCTGTCGCAGGCTTTTTAGCGAAAGCAGGACTCGAAAAAAGCGATATTGAAAACTACATTAATCAACACTACAACCCCATGGGATTTACGCTGGACGAAATTCGACCGACTTATCGTTATTTTGGTAGCTGCCAAGGCACCGTACCGTTTGCCTTAAAGGCCTTCTTTGAATCGAACTGCTTTGAGGATGCCATTCGAAACGCTGTCAGTATCGGAGGCGACAGCGACACGCTCGCAGCGATCACGGGCGGCGTTGCCGGAATCTATTATGGAGTCGATGATTGGATCGCAAAAAAAACGCTGACCTATCTTGACGATTTTCAAAAAGACTGTTTGAGTCGATTTGAAAAAGCTTCTTATCTTGGAAGATGAATCTCTCCACCTCAGAGATTTTGGCTGTTTTTAGTAACTTTCTGCGCTATTTGAAGGCAACAGTGCTTTGTGACCAGAGCTTCAAAGCTAATTCGCAAAAAAGCGTCAAACTTTTAGATGCAGAGAAATAATTCTCGAGGGTGGCGTGGCTAACCCCTGCCACCCATTTTATCGTTGCGCGCTTTTGCGGCTCTGCGAGCCAATAAAATCTGTCTGCCCGCAAAGTTTGATAAAGCGAATACCTGATCCCAACGCCTCCGCCCTATTCGTCGATCAGCGGCGCGAATAATATCCACAATCCCCCAGGGATCTGTTATCGTCATTCGGGCTTTTTCTGGAGCATTTAAATATTTCGAGATGGCATCCGAAATGTCCGAGGCTCGGCCAAAAAACAGGCAACTGATATCCAATTTCCCACAGTTGGAATCACCCAATGGATAATCTTTCGGCCAATCAAAAATTGTTTTACCTTCCAGTGTCACAAAATACCGCGGGAATTCCTGCATCCCGCCGTGCCCCGGCACTCGATACTTCACACAATGGATCTGAAAATCCAAAGCCGGATCAACCAGGTCATCGATTTTCTTTTGCAGTTTTGACCATCGTTTGCCCATCTCTTCACCGGCTCCCTATTTCACTAGTGGGTTTGTGGGTCTGTGTTGTTTTGAGCGACCCATCCTCAGCGGACTCTTCGTCGAGCTTCTCAATCTCTTCGACTTCGGCCTCTTCGTCATCAAAATCTTCATCACGCGCCTCACGCATCACCTCATCATCTTCCTGAGTTTCGCTCCAGTCCCACTCACAAAGATCGACGCCGAAAATATCGCCGATCAGCTCAAGATCCCTGTGATCGAGCCTTCGGTCATATAACAGTCCTAAAATCTCATCGATTTTCCACACGTCCTTGTTCACATCAAGCAAAGAAGCAATCACATCCAAGGGCAAATGGGTGGAAACTTTAAGATTTTTTCGAGCTTCAGCATGAGAAAAATCTTTGACATCAATGCGAAAATCCGCATCAAACTCATTGGCCGCATCGCCCGGCCTCATCATCCATATCAACACACCTTCTTTACCGAGCATGTACGGTATCTCAATTCGCAGCTCCTCAGACAAGCAGTCGACGACCAGAATCTTGCAGCGCTCTACAAGTTCTCCCAACTTGTTATCCACGTTCATCGTGTCAGTGCGGTAGGCATCTAAATAACCGAGCATCACATCAACCGCCGCTCTGGCGGCTCTGCCATTGTAACTGGTCACCAAAATCTGAAGCGGACGCACAAAAATGCTGTGATCTGTTTCGAGATACCTCGAAATCATTTCGTTTGCTGTGTCAACTTGACCTTGGTTTGAGGCCGGCAAATCAATGCCGCAATTGTCGTTTTTCACATATTCAGGCACATCAATCATGCCCGCGGGTCTTCTCATAGCCATAATTTTCTCCTTAAGACGAAATCATTATGACCGTTGATCCATCAACTTATGAGGTTTTAAATCAATTTTCGTCATGCATAACTTGAAGTACCACCCTGTATTCTGGGTACCGATAAGAAATGCGACCTCAAAATGAAAGAAAATAAGACTGAAGAAATCTACTTTATCGCGCGCGTTGTCGGGCAATATTTTGCGCTCAAACGTTATGCTGTCTGCAAAGAATGCGCGCTGCCTTGGCAAAAAGTGATGCTTGATGCCAGCAGTCAAAGGGCCGACATTCTTTGTGTCGATAAGAATCTAGATTTTGTCATTGTTGAAACCAAATCCTCTTGGACCGACTTTCGCACCGATTACAAGTGGCAGGCTTATCTGGACTGGTGCAATCGGTTTTATTTTGCTGCTGATGAATCCGTTGCCCAACGCATTGCTAAAGACGACGCCGTTAAGAGGAGCCGCGTGGGAGTGTTGTGCGTCACAAAAGACGGACAAGTTAAGGCGATACGAGGGGCTTTGAAAAGAAACCCGCCTACCTTAATTAATCATCAGACAGATTTGCTGCTGTCAATGATTTTCCGCTTAAGCCCTTATGAGTTGGGCGGTCGCCTTCGGGAAAACTCCTGTTTCTTCCCCAATGTCTATTTCAAAGAATTTCTGTGATTTTTCTGCGCTTGTCCTCTCCAAGCCTGAGTCCACAAAATGGGGAACGGATTTGGAATGAGTTTAAAATTCGGAGACTTTCCCTCACAGGGAAACTCATTAATCAAATCAAGCATCCAACTTTCAGTCACATAATTTTGCTGTCTGACCGGAGTTTCTTTATCTTCTTTCTTCGTTCGCTGCTTTGCGCTCAAGCCCGATGCCCGTGCTGTTTGCTTAACAGCTGACAGAAGATCATCCAAGGAAACCTCTTCTGAAGTCTCACCCTTATTCGGCAATTCAGTCCAAACCACTTGATATCCCGATGAAGTCAGCCCCGATATCGGTATTTTTTCATCGTCGTCAACGAGCCGAAGCCTCAGTCTTTCTTCGCCATACTGATTAACCCAACGAAGATCTTCATCACCGATACGATCCGCCAGAAAATAAGCCTGCCAGGCAAAAGTGCCTTTCAAAAGCATGAAGGAACAGTTAATGCCGTATTGAGTTAATTTTTTAATCAAGGCACTCACAATCACCGCGCTGTCTTTTTCGTTAAAAAGAGCAGGACAGCTGACCGAATACATCGGTGCTTGCGTTCTGATACCCCAACCGAATTCTTTTTGATCTTCAGCTGTAAATACGACCGGGGCATTATGAGCGTATTGCTTCAGTCGATTATCCAAAAACTCCTGATCACAAACATACTTGGGAAAAGGAGCAGTTTGGGGCGATTGCATAATTCGGCACAGCTGCAGCGTCTGTGAATAATGCCGTTCAAGCTCACTGCGGGCACGCCCTAAGAGCTTTGAGACAACTACATTTCGAGTGGGAAGCTTTTTGGGTTCAGTAAAAGGCAGGTCGTAGCAGAAAACACCGTAGCCATCAGAGGACTCCTCAATAAATTTATCCCCTTGCGCCAACTGCGCCCAGTCCACTGCCAAATCATATAGCTGCTGATCGGGTGTACTGATACTTCGGTACTGTCCCTTCTTGAAAGCTTCAATATCTTCCTCATAAAACAAGAAGAGCTCTAAAACACGATCGTTTGCATAATGTTTGAATAAACTGTTTAAGGCATTCAGATACAGACGCTTTATCATTTGAGGTACTTTTAAATCAGTTTGAAAAATTCTTCGAGTTCTTGGGGAGTCAGTTCTCCCAACCACTTATCGGTTTTGACATTAATGTTTTGGGCAAGCTCCCGCTTTTTCGTAATCACTTCATCAATGCGTTCCTCAAAACTGCCCTCACAAATCAAACGGTATACCGTCACGTCTTTATTCTGACCGATGCGGTAGGCCCGGTCGGTTGCCTGCTGCTCTACAGCCGGATTCCACCAAAGGTCATAATGAATGACGACGGAAGCTGCTGTCAGATTCAAGCCCACGCCACCGGCTTTAAGCGAAATGAGCAGGATTTTGCGGTTTTCTTCCTGCTGAAACCGTTTAATTAAGGAACTTCTGGCATTTAACAGCATCGAGCCGTTGAGAAACTCCGGTCTTTCCCCGATTGCCTTTTCTATCCATTCCTGCAGTTTCAGTCCCATTTGATAGTACTGCGTAAAGATAAGTATCTTTTTACCTTCAGCCAGCAAAGTTCTCAGCATTTTCATCAGAGTAACGGCCTTTCCCGAATCCGGCTGCTCTGCGTTTCTTTTAAGAAACTGAGACGGTGAATTGCATATCTTTTTCAGATCAGTCAACAATCGGATAGTCAAAATACCTTTCTTTCGCTCTTGCTCAATTATTTGATTGAGATACTCATTGACTGCTTTTTTGTAAAGATAAGCCTGCAAGGGGGTCAATTTGACCGGTACATTATTCACTGCACATTTCGGCAGATCACTGATGATGGCAGGATCGTTTTTTTCTCTTCGCAAAACGAAGGGGGCAAGGATTTTTCGTAAGTTCTCCGCGGTTTTCTGATTCTTACGAGCTTCAATTGGAATGGCATAGTCACGGATAAAATCTTTCTGATCTCCCAGAAGTTTAGGTTGGATACAAGCAAAGATCGACCACAAATCCATCAGGCGATTTTCAATCGGCGTGCCTGTCATTGCGATCACTTCATCGGATTTCAGTAGTCGAAACGCTTTGGAGCGGGCACTTGCCGGATTTTTCAAATACTGCGCCTCGTCGGCCACCACCAATCCCCACTCTTTCTCGGCAAATGACTCAAAATGAATAGTCAGTGTGGAATAAGTTGTCAGCACAACATCCGGCATCGGGTCAGTGCGTTCCGAGGACTGAGAGATATCAGTGTCCAAACTGAATCTGACATCCAGAGTCGGAGAAAACTTTTTGAATTCCGCTTTCCAATTGTGAAGGACGCCTGCGGGCACAACGACCAAAATAGGTTTATCACCTAAAAGACCGTCTTCACAGCACTTTGAAATGGCACAGATAACTTGAAGGGTTTTCCCCAGTCCCATATCATCGGCAATCAAGGCTCCCATTTTTTGGGTGATATTTTTCATCAGCCATTGGTAACCCACTGTCTGATAGGGGCGAAGTGTGGCTTGAATGGACTTCGGCAGATCAATCTCAGGAGTATTGAGAATATCGGCAAGATTTTGTTCGATTTCCTGCGAAAGCGTCATCCCATACCCGTTCCAGTTATTGATAATGACGCTTTTAAATTGTTCAAACGGATCAAGACGCTTCACCTTTTCACGCATCTCATTGAACTTGCCGACTTCTTGCGGATCGAGTTCAATTAGCTGGTCCAGAAAATCCACAATCACTGAGTCTTTGGCATCTGCCGGCATTAATGAAAGAAGCTTTTGGGCTTGACTGTCTGTCAAGGGTTTGCCATCAACCGACAACTGAGCTCTAAAGTCCATATTCTTAAAAAAGGAAACCACTTTCCCGTCATCACCCTTTGAGGCATAAACACGGAGCGCGGGCTTGATAATCTTTTTAAAGCGTTTGTCCATCACCACACGAATTCCGAGCATCAGTATTTTCGGCACACAATCAACGAGAAAAGATTTCAGTGCCTGAAGATCATCGGACAAATAAGGACTCGAGCGATAGGCAAGCGAGTCGAAAACCGGATCCTGAGCACTTAAAACTTTTAAAAGTCGGCTGCAGATGAGTCGGTATTTTGCAAATTGCACTTTGTCCGCGATGTCTTGAGTAAAAAATGCCGTCTCTGCACTTCTGTCCTTTTGTGCCAGATCCTGCAGGCTATCACCACTGTAAAATCCAAAATCAATCCGGTACCGCCGCTTCCCATCAGTCGCACCAACGTTCACGTCGGGCGCGTCGGTAATAGTGACAAGCGGTTTTGAAGAGAGGATGTAAGGTGCCATGGAGATTTGGAAAAGCTTTACGATTTCAGTTGCCACTTTTTGATTCACAAGCCCATCCAACGCGCTGATATTTCTGCCCAAAAGCATCGCAGACACCAATCCTTTCACAGAAGACGAATCGGCTGCGAGCTCAATCAAACCCGTAATGATTTGTGCAATTAAGTAAATAATCAGTGCCCGGCGTGCCGCTGCTTTTTCATGGCTCTGAGTACTGTCATCATTAAGCAGCACTCGAAAAGCGGCAACAGACTTTAAACTGTCGACATCAACCGTCTTTTCTATATCTGACAGGGAATCAAGCTTAAAAAGCTCTTCAAAAGCAAGATTGACACTGGGTTCATTAACCGCAGGAACCCAGAGCAGGCGCGGTAAATTTGATGACAGATCATCAGCCTTAAAAATCAAAGGTAAGCAAGCGCTTTTTTCGATGACGGTTTTAGCAACCTCTGCCAAGAGTTGAACAGAAGGCTGCCTCGGACCATCACTGAGGAGCCGGTCTATTAAGAAGCTGCGATCAAGCAGTTGTTGGGAAGCGTCACTATTTTTTTCAATCACCCCTAAGCGGGAAGCCAAATCGTGAAAAACAAATAAAGATTGTTCCCGACATCCTGACTCAGAGCTGATTGCCTTTTTAGATTTCAGTAAGCGCTGAGCATCCAGTAAACAATTTTGAACCAGTTCACAAAAATCCCCTTTTTCCAAAAATGTGCGGTTATCAGAAAATAGCGAGCTTACTGTGAGAAGATAAGAAGACGACTTTAACGCATTGATAATACTTGAAAATTCTGAATTTTCAGAGGAACTCTTCACCTGCACTTTTTCCGTTAAGCCGGCGAGCAAGTCACTGAGACTTGGCAGCTGTTCGGTTTCGTCTTTGAGCGCTTCCCTTACCGTCTTTGGTAGCAAAGGCTCAAGATTTAACCCATGGTAACGGAATAAAACGATCGGTTCTTGGTCAATGGTTTCCAAAAAGCTGAAAATGAGCGTACATAAATGAGCGCAATATTCGGAACTGCTCCCGCAATTGCAATAAAACGATTTGACGGAATGCCTGAAAAGACTCTCTTGAATCGGTTCAGGAATATCCTCGGACAATTTCCCGCTGAAAAGGTCCGTCAGTGCGAGGGGATTTTCACCGAACCACTCATAAATGGAACTGCTTTCCTCGCCGATGAGTTTTGAAAAGATTAAAACCGGCCGATAAAAAGGCTTGATATCGGTATCGAAAATCTTTCCCGAGAATTCCCCGGAAAGTCGATCAAAGTCCGTGCGTCCTAATTTCCCGACCTCATAATCTGCCCATCCCTGAGCCCAAGCTTTTGCCGACCCTTTCCATCTCAATTTAAACTCATCGAGCCATCGTTGAGTCCACCAATTTTGATAATGCTTTTTCATTTTCCCTAACCAACTAGTTTCCGAGGAAAGGGTAAAAAAAGCTGCGTCTTTTTATGATATTTGCCCTTAGTTTCCTGCTCTGACGAGCCTCATCACTGTTCTTCTGCCCAATGTTAAATTTTTGTGACGTTCATGCGAAAAAGGGTGTAAACTCTATTTGTCTTCATAAGAAGATATCCAAAATGTGAACCTCTTTGTGTTCATCCGCCCAACCCATTCCTATAAGGATCGTTCCCCATGAAAAAACTGCCCTTGCCGTATGCCTCGGCGCTTTATTGGCCGGTGTCAGCCTTTCTTCTCAGGCCTGCTTCACCGTAATCGTCGGCAAAGACGCTTCTGCCACCGGTGAAATCATCATCGGTCACAACGAAGACAACGACCGTCGCATCATCACCAATCAATACTGGGTGCCCGCAGCTGAACACAAAGCCGGCGAAATGATCGAATTTGAACCGGCAGCTGCCAAGATCCCGCAGGTAGCAAAGACCTTCGGCTTCTGGTGGACGCAAACCTTGGCTCCGGAAGGCTCTAGCTTCTCCGACGGCTTTATGAATGAAAACGGTGTGGTGATCGTCACCAACAACTGCAACATCACCATCGAAGAAAAAGAAAAATTCAATGACGGCGGCATCGGTTACGGTATCCGCCGTTTGGTTGCAGAACGCGCCACCTCTGCCCGTCACGGTGTGGATATCGTCATTGAACTCATGCAAAAGTACGGCTACTTCCACATGGGCCGCACCTATACCATTGCCGATAAGAACGAAGCCTGGCAAATCGCTCTGCTTCGCGGTCACCGCTACTTAGCCCGTAAGGTCAAAGACAATGAAATCGCTTTCATGGCCAATGCCTTCTCGTTGGATAACGTTGATCTCAACGACAAGGAAAACGTCATTGCCTCTCCTGATTTAGTGCAAAACGCGATCAATAAGGGCACCTACAAGCCTGCTAAGGCCGGCGACTACTCTGACTTCAGCTTCCGCGAAGCCTATCAGCCTGAAGCCCGCCGCATCTTCCCGCGCAACAAGGAACGCGTCTTCACGATCCTTGAAATGCTCACCGGTCAGGAATACAAGAACGTCAATGACTACCCGATGGCCATCGTGCCGAAGAAAAAGCTCACTGTTGAGGATGTGAAGGGCTTCATCCGCGGTCACTCCAAGTTCGAAAAGCGTGAAAGCGGCTGGGACCACGAAACCATGCAGGATATCTGCAATATCGGTACCTTTGACTCCGTGGTCTTCCAATTGAATAAGGACCCGTTGATGACGATTGCCTGGCGTGCCGCCGGCCGTCCGAGCGAACAGTTCTACGCCCCTGCCTTCCCGTTAGCCGGTCCCGCTGCAGCTCAAAGCTACATGGATTGGAAAACGGGCACCAAGGCTCAGTTCCACGCCACGCCTGAACAGGTAAGCTACAGCCCGGATCGCACGATCTACACGTTCCTTGCCATGCAAAACTTCTTGGATTGGATGCCCAAAGAACGCGCCGCCTTTGAAAAAGACCGCGTTGCTTATGAAAAGGCTGCGACCAAGGCTGTGATGGACGCTCAGGCCCAAGCCAAAGCGATTGCAGGAGTCGATCGCGAAAAGGCTCGCGAATTTATGCATGCCTTTAACGTTGCCTCCTTCAATGATGTCCTGGCGAAGACCGGCGACTGGGTGACCCGCTTAAATAAACATTCAATCGTGATCACCAAAGACACGTTAAGTCAGTCTGATACGGGCACAGTGGATGTGGTGCTTCTTTCCAAGAAGGGCTTTGATGCCACTAAGCTTGACACCAAGAAGACCCACTTCGGCTCTCCCTATCCTGACGGCTCCATTGAATTGAATAAGCAAATGGCTAAACCCACGAAGGTCACCGCCAAGGATGTGAACGGCGACGGTCTTGCCGACGCTGTGATCACCTTCCCGGTTAAGGGCGCCACGGCTTTCTCGTTTAAGGATGTGGTCTCTGAACTCTATCTCTTTACGAGTGTGAACGGCCAACCGGTTGCCGCTTTTGATACGGTGAAAATTGTTAAGTAATTAACGATTTGTGCACTGCCCGTCCGCTTTATGCAGGCGGGCTTTTTTTATTTGAAAGAGAGTAACCAATACCGCTACCCCCACTCTGTGGGATTATTTCATGACGAGGTCTTTCCCCTCACGCACAGAAGCCTCGACCTCATCAAAAATATCTTTCATGGCTTGAGAGGGTTTTTGCCCGATCAAAGAGAAAATGACAATCGCGAGCAGCGCGAGGAAAAAGCCCGGGATAATTTCGTAGAGTCCGAACCAGCCGAAAGTGTTCCAGACAATCACGGTTACTGCGCCCGTAATCATGCCGGCCAATGCGCCGTTTTTAGTCATTCGCTTCCACCACAGACTCATGATGATGACTGGTCCAAACGAAGCCCCGAAACCTGCCCAGGCATAACTCACCAAACCGAGGACCTTACTTTGCGGATCCATGGCAATAAATATAGCCACGAGAGACACCATCAAAACCATCGCGCGTCCGAACCAAATCAGTTCGCGAGTTGAGGCCTGAGGACGGATAAAGGCGCGATAAAAATCTTCTGTCAGAGTTGATGAGCAAACCAAAAGCTGGCAAGACAGCGTACTCATGACAGCTGCCAAAATAGCCGACATCAAAATACCGGCAATCCACGGATTAAAAAGCACCTGAGTTAAAACAATGAACACCAATTCCGGGTTGGCGAGCACAGAAGTGCCTTGGGTGATATGTTCAGCAAAATAGGCGCAGCCGAAAAAGCCCACGCTCACGGCACCCGACAAACAGAAAAGCATCCAGATAATGGAGGTGCGGCATGCTGTCGGAATCACCTTAATGGATTTCGTTGCCATGAAACGCACGAGCAAGTGAGGCTGTCCGAAATAGCCCAAGCCCCAAGCTAAAAGCGACGCAATGCCGATGGCGGTTTGCCCCTTAAACATATCCAGCATGGACGTATCAATGGTGCTCACCTTACCGATTGTTTCAGAAAAACCGCCCAGTTCCGTCATCACCACAATCGGCGTAACCACCAACGCTACGCACATCATGGCTGCCTGCACAGTGTCAGTCCAGCTCACCGCCAGAAATCCGCCGATAAAAACATAAAGAATCGTGGCCGCAGCGCCGATCCACAATGCGCTTGAGTAGGAAATATCAAAGGTCGATTCAAAAAGTCTGGCGCCTGCGACCATGCCGCTAGCTGAATAAATCGTAAAGAAAATCAAAATGACGGCGGCGCAGATAATGCTCAATAAACGTTTGTCATCATCAAACCGGTGACTTAAATAGTCGGGAAGCGTCAAGGCGTTTTTGCATCTTTCCGTATACACACGAAGTCTGGCTGCCACGATTTTCCAGTTCACAAAGGAACCGATGCAAAGTCCGATCGCAAGCCAACTTTCCGAGATACCCGACAAAAAGACAGCCCCGGGCAGACCCATCAAAAGCCAGCCGCTCATGTCGCTTGCGCCAACCGATAAAGCGGTCACCAATCCGCCCAGACGTCTTCCGCCCAAAACATAATCATTGAAATCTCGGGTGTAGTGCCAGGCGATAAAACCGATGACAACCATAAGCAGCAAATAGCCGCAAAAAGTGATGGCGATGGGATCAAACATTGTCAATTTTCTTATTCTTTTCAAGGAAAGCGATCAGTTTAACCAAACCAGCACAAAAAAACCGTTTTTTATTAGGAATTGTGACCTAGAAAAGCCCGGATTCGAGGTTATTTTCTGAAACGACTGTTCAATATGCTGCCAAAGTCAAAAAAACGTCGGATTTTACGGATTCGACTGCTACTTTGCTTCAGGGATTTTCCTGTAGGCAGAACTGTCAGACAGTAGGATACTTAGCACCTTGAGAAAGTCACCGTTAAGAGCGGCAATCTCGTGATTATTAACCCTTTACAAGGATTTTTCCCATGTCTCTACTTGAATGGCTGGCCATAGCCGTGACAATTGTGACGGTTTACGCCCTTGTTAAACGCTATGAAACGCGTCTTGTGCTTTTCACAGCCGGTTTTGTGCTTTGCTTAGTCTCGCTCGACCCGATCAGTGCATTGAATTCGTTTGCTAAGTCTATGACCAACAATTCCCTGGTGATGAACATCTGCTCGTCAATGGGTTTTGCTTTCATTGCCAGTTACACCCAGTGTGACCGTAGCCTTGTACACTACTTGGCTTCTCCGATCCGCGGTTTGGGCGTTCTCTTAATCCCGATCTGCACGATCGTGACTTTCTTTATTAATATCGCTCTTCCGTCTGCTGCCGGCTGCGCCGCTGCCGTGGGTTCCACGTTGATTCCGGTGATGATGCGCGCAGGCATTAAGCCCGCCGCTGCCGC
>CAJKMT010000030.1 GCA_905201055.1 uncultured Sutterella sp.
CCTGGTAGAGGAGGACTTCCCCAGGGGCTTCGGCCGTACCGGCGAACATGCCGCCCATCATGACGGCGTGGGCACCGGCAGCGATGGCCTTGGAGATGTCGCCGGAGAAGCGGATACCGCCGTCTGCGATCAACGGAACGCCCGTGCCTTCCAAAGCTTGAGCCACGTCTGAAACCGCCGTGATTTGCGGAACACCGACACCGGCCACGATACGGGTCGTACAAATAGAACCCGGTCCGATACCGACCTTCACGCCGTCAGCGCCGGCATCAACCAAAGCGCGGGCAGCTTCAGCGGTAGCAATATTGCCGCCGATCACTTGCAATTGCGGGTAATTCTTCTTCACCCAAGCCACGCGGTCCAAAACGCCTTGAGAGTGGCCGTGAGCCGTATCGACAACGATCACGTCAACACCGGCTTCAAGCATCAATTCGATGCGTTCTTCCGTACCGGCACCCACACCGACGGCAGCACCGACCAAAAGGCGGCCGTGAGAGTCCTTAGCGGCATTGGGGTGTTCACCTGCCTTGATGATGTCCTTGACGGTCATCAAACCGGTCAAATTGAAATCCTTATCAACAACGAGGACGCGTTCAACGCGATGTTGGTGCATCAGACGCTTGGCATCTTCAAGGCTTGCGCCTTCACGAACCGTCACCAAACGTTCTGCGGGCGTCATGATTTGAGAAACCGGAATATCCATGCGGGTTTCAAAGCGCAGGTCACGGGAAGTCACCATGCCCAACACACGCTTATCATCGACAACAGGCAAACCGGAGATGTGGCGTTCACGGCTCAAACGAATCACTTCACCCACGGTCATACCCGGGGTCACGGTGATGGGATCGGCCACCATACCGGCTTCATGGCGCTTGACGCGGGCCACTTCAGCGGCCTGCTGCTTCGGGCTCATATTTTTGTGAATAAAGCCGATGCCGCCTTCCTGAGCCAAGGCAATTGCCAAACCCGATTCCGTCACGGTATCCATAGCAGCGGAAACCATCGGAATATTCAAGGTCAATTCACGAGTGATTTTGGTGGTCAGAACGGTGTCACGGGGGAGAACAGTAGAGTGTGCCGGAACGAGCAACACGTCATCAAAAGTAAGAGCCTTTTGTCTAATGCGCATGTTAACCTCAGTCGAAAAATGTGGAAAAAAATTCGGCATCGCCATCGTGAATGGCGTAAAAAGATTAACGGTGTATTTTATCCCATTGCCGCCCTACTGCGCAATAGGCAAAGACAAAAAAGATGGCTAAATCAGTCGGTGTTTGCCTCCGTTGCGGCCGCGCACGAGGTGATTTTCAGGCTTTTGGTTTTTCTCTTCTCTCAAACGGCGGGCGGTCATCGGATCAACTGTCAAGGCAGGCAGAATCTCCACCCGATCCCCGTCATGAGCCTCAGTATCGGGTTGAGCAAGCACATTCCAAACGGCCAATTTCTGGCTGTTGCCTAGGGTCCAACCTGCAGCCTGCACAGCCTCGGCCAATGTCGCCCCTTCGGTGAGCTTCACCTCTTTTAAATCCACATTCCCCTTATCGAGTCTGGCAACGGTTACGAGCATCTCAAATCTTCGCTTAAAAACAAAAAACCTCGGTCGGAGATAAAAATTCCGGACCGAGGCTAATTGTAGCGAAATCACCCTATTGGATGAAGCTCACGTGCTTATTGATTTCGTCAACCAACGGCTGCTTCAATTCGTTGAAATGCTTTTTATTGTTTTCAAACAAATTGTTGCCGTGCGCATCAATGGATACAACGAGAGGACCGAATTCCTTCACACGCATCACCCACATGGCTTCGGGCATGCCGAGCTCTGGCCACTGGCAGTCTTCAACTTCTTCAACGCATTCGGCAGCCACCACGGCGCAGCCGCCCGGGAAGACGCAATGCAAAGCTTTCGTTTCCTTGCAGCCGGCTGTTGTATTGGGACCCATGCCGCCCTTGCCGACAATGAGCTTCGTGCCGGTTTGTTCCAAAAATTGTTTTTGGAATTTTTCCATACGCATCGAAGTCGTGGGACCGATGGAGACCACGCGGAATTTCGTGGGATCGTCTTCACGGCGCACCATGATGGGACCGGCGTGGAAAATCGCCTTGCCCTTCAAATCCACAGGAAGCTTGCGGCCGAGTTTCACCAAACGGGTGTGCGCGGCATCACGTGCGGTCACAAGGTAGCCCGTGAGATAAATCACATCACCGATCTTGATGTCTTCAAGGTCCTTATCCTGGATCGGTGTCGTCAATACTTTCTTACTCATAATGTGACTCCCTTGTGAGACAAGAGTTCATAGCTCATATCGGCTTTAAACTTAATGCCGGCGCGACGGTGAGCCCAGCAGCCCATGGAGATGCCGACAGCAAGGCAAGAGGGGTGACGCGCCGCATCTTCAATGTTAACGCCCATCACGCTCTTTACACCGGTAAGACCCCCCGGACCCACATTGAGTTTGTTGAGTCCTTCTTCCAACAGGCGTTCCATTTCAGCACCTCTGGGGTTGGGATTGTGAGAGCCGACCGGACGCATCAAGGCTTTCTTGGAAAGACGGGCTGCGACTTCAACGCTGCCGGCGATACCCACGCCCAGCAACACCGGAGGACAAGCGTTAATACCGCGCTCAACCATGGTATCGAAAACATACTGAACAATGCCTTCATAGCCTTCCACAGGCATGAGCACCTTGGCCGTGCCCGGCAGCGAGCAGCCGCCGCCAGCCATATAGGCGTAAATCACGCATTCATCACTGTCAGGGATAATGTCCCAATCAAGCCACGGAATACGTTTGCCGGTATTGTTGCCGGAATTCTTTTCGTCAAAAATCTGCACGGCGTTGTGGCGAAGCGGAGCCTGTACAGTGGCGCGCTTCGTAGCTTCTTCCAAAGCCTGCTGCATTTGACCCAAAATCGGGAAGTTTGCACCCACTTCAATGAAGTATTGGATGACACCGGTATCCTGGCACATGGGGCGATCAAGTTCTTTAGCTAACCCAATGTCTTTAAACATCGCGTCATAAATGATTTTGCCCATGTCAGTGTTTTGCTCGGCACGCAATTCTTCAAGCTTAGCCTGGACATCATCGGGGAGATGCTTGCCAAAATAAGCCGTAAAGTCTGCCATCACGTCGGTGAACTTTTTAACGAGTTCAGCTTGTTTTTCCATGATGCTTTCTTTCCTATAAATTATTCTATAAAAATGCGTCAGACGACGCTATGATAGATAGTATTCTCATTCACCAAGGATGTCAATACGCTCAAAATATAGACAAATATCCATTATTTTTAATGAGTTAAGTGATCCTTATTGTCTTGTATAAATTATTCTATAAGAAGAACTTCCTCAGATTTAATCTTTAGGTCATTGTCCGGAATCGACAATGAGTGCTTAAAAGTGCGTGCCAAAAGTTGCGCTCTTGCTAGAATGATCCACTGTCAAAGAATTTGTATTGGAAAAAGTATTCATCGTGGCCAATATTGTTAACCGCAAAGCCCTTTTCGATTACTACATTGAAGAAAAATATGAAGCCGGTCTCGTGCTTGAAGGCTGGGAAGTCAAATCTATTCGCGAAGGGCGCGCTCAAATCAAGGAAGCTCACGTCATTGTGCGCTCGGGCGAACTTTATCTTTTAAATGCGCACATCACACCGCTGAAAACCGCGAGCACTCACACCAAGCCCGATCCCACCCGCGTCAGAAAACTTCTGATGCATGCCCGCGAAATCAACAAACTCATCGGTAAGGTGGAGCGCGCGGGCTACGCGCTCATCCCGCTTGATATGCACTTCTCGCGCGGTAGAGTCAAGCTGACTGTGGCGCTTGCCAAGGGTAAGCGCGAGTATGAAAAGCGCGCCGATGAAAGTAAAAAGCAGTGGCAGCGCGACCGTGAGCGTCTTATGAAAAAAGCCTCGAAGTAGTCTTCGAGGCCGCCAACAGAATAGGATTCAAAGCCGCCTTTTTGGGCGGCCTTTTTCAAATTATTGTTCTTTGTCCTGTGTCTGCTCTGCCTTTTCTTCAGACGGATCACGCCACTGCAGTTCGTATCCCACAAGCATTTCCGTCCAGCGCTTCAAAAGCGCGAGCATTTCAGGAGCGGGCACTTCACCCAAAGGTTCAATCCCCTTTTTCGTCACCACTGACAGCGTGTCATAGACTTCAGCCATGAAAACCGCCATTGCCGAGAAGATGAGCGTGGTGTTGTCTTCGGGGAGTTTTCCTCCTGCAGCCTGAGCCAAATCCTGACCCAGCTTCAGACGGAGATTCCCCGCTACACCAACCGGATACCAGTCCAGATCAATTTCAAACTGAGCGTTTTGACCGCTGAAAGTGGCTCCAAGCCAATTCATGGTCTTGCGGTCCATCTCGTCCATCATTTCTTCGGTGATTTCACCGGCCGCATTCTTTTGAGAGCGATGGGCCATTTCCATCATAAATTGACCGAGAATCGCTCCGGTAATGTTGGGATGACGCAGGGGCTGCTTTTGGCAGTCACTGCCGCAGGAAGAACAATTTCCGTTACAGCTCATGAAGTTTTCCTTTATCTAAAATCGCTTGCCACGGGCGCACCCGTCAGGCGCAAGCTCCAAAAATCAATGAACGCTTCGACTTGCGGATTGCCCGTTAAGCCCGAGCTTGCGCAGTCAGCCTCTTTCAGTAAAACAAAAATTTCCGAAACAAAATACGCAAACACCGAAAACATCAGTGATTCGTTATCTTCCAAGTTGACTGCCGCATTAAAGCGCTCAATTTCCTCACCCATGCTTTCTCGCAAAAATTCGGGCAGTCGGATTTCATTAAATTCACTCTCACAGGAGAAATGCCCATTGGCTCCCGAAAACGTATCCTGAAGCCAAAGAACAAGATTGAGGTTAGCCTCTTCAAGTGCCTCCATACTCATCTCCCCGGCACTCACCTGAAGGGCTCTGTCCCAGGTATTTTGCACAGCCTGCGCAATCACCTCACGGGCAACGGGATAAGATGAAATGTTCGGGTTAAGCTGCCTTTTGGTGGCGTATCTTAAGGGGCAGGACACGGTGGCTGACTCCTAAAAAAACACCGGATCGCTTTCTTTGAGCCCGAGCATCCGTTCGGCCCACATCCGGCATAGGCGCTTACCCTCCGCACTGAAACCGTCTGCGTTTTCGCGCTTGGCGTATTTTTTCAAAAGCGCATACACGTCACAGACAAATTCAAAGGCTGCGGCCTGAAGCACCCCGCGCGTATCAGCAAGATCAGTCTCACTGACACCGACCTTATCAAAACGCTCTTTCATATAAATCTTGAGGTAGCCTGCCAAAGGGTCCCCCGTCCAATAGGGTTTGGCAATAAACTGCTCGTTTTTGCCCGCAAGCACCGCCGATAAAAACGCAGCCGACTGCTTGTCCATCGCAATGGCTTCTTCCTGCTTTAACGAGGCAGAGGATACCATCTGAGAGCGGCGTACAACATCGTAGAGTACAACCTCAAAAAGTTCACTCAATACCGAGACATCGGCTAAATCGAAACGCGGCTGTGCATCCGCGGCTGCTTTCTTTTCATCAGGCATATTTTCCCTTCCCCAAGAAACGATCAACCCAATCTTTCACCAATGCCTGGCGTCTCAAGTCGATCACCTCGTCAGATAAATTCTTTTCTGAACAGTCCCTGATCATTTCCATGAATTGTCGAGACATCAATACAGCCGCCATGAAGACAAACTCCTGGGGCTGAGCCATTAACATCACAGGAGAATCCTTCGGCAGCAAACCGTCGTTATAAAGTGAGTTTCTTAAACGAGCGGCAAGTTTTTCTCCCGAAGGATCATCATCGACAACCAACACTTTTGAATTTGACGTAAAACCGGACGCCAGCAAATGAGCCTGATCAGCCATCATGAGTGAAAAATCATCCGCATCTTCAGCTGCATCAAGACAAGTCAGTGTGTACTCAAAAAAGTCATCAAAGAGATAGCCCAATTCTTCAGGATTTTTCAAATCCATAAATCCGGGTTTAATGTCGATATTACTGCTCATAGTGAACCGATTGAAAATCTTATTCATAAAACAGGGAGTACCGGACGCACTCCCCGTTTCTTATCAAAAAGCGTTATTTTACCGAAGAAGTCTTTTGCTTAATGCTTTGAATCGAGCGACCGAGAAAGCGCAGCAGACAGATCTTGCTTGGGCGCATTTTTCGGATCCGTTTGACGCATGATGCTCATGGCCGACGCTATCATGCTGCCCATGTCATTCATATTAGAAGGCAGCAAAATCGTGTTGCCTTCCTTGGCAAGCTGTGCGAAAGCCTGAACATACTGCTCGGCCACTTTCAGATTCACCGCGTCCATGCCCCCGGGCTCACGCGTGGCTTCAGCAATTCTTCGAAGTGCTTCGGCCGTAGCCGTTGCGATCGCGAGTGTTGCCGCTGCCTCACCTTCAGCTTTGTTGATTGCCGCCTGCTTTTCACCTTCAGACTCAGCAATTGCCGCTTCTCGGGCACCCGTTGCAAGGTTGATCTGCTCTTGCTTGCGACCTTCGGAAGCGGCCACCACAGCGCGCTTTTCACGCTCGGCGGTAATCTGTTGCTGCATCGCTTGCAAAATCACCGCAGGAGGAGTCAAATCTTTAATTTCGTAACGCAAAACTTTCACGCCCCAATTGAGCGCGGCCTCGTCAATGGCGCTCACGACAGAGCGGTTAATCAAGTCGCGCTCTTCAAAGGTCTTATCCAACTCCATTTTGCCGATCACACTTCTCAGAGTGGTTTGCGCCAATTGAGTGATGGCAATCACATAGTTACTTGTGCCATAGCTGGCGCGGGTCGGATCAGTCACTTGGAAAAAAAGCACACCGTCAACTGACAACTGTGTGTTGTCTTTTGTAATGCAGACTTGGCTGGGTGTATCAAGAGGAATTTCTTTTAAAGAGTGCTTATAAGCCACACGGTCAATAAAGGGAATCACCACGTTCAAACCCGGAGAGAGCACCGCGTGAAACTTACCCAACCGTTCCACAATCCAAGCAGTTTGCTGAGGCACCACTTTAATGGCTTGAAAAGCGAACACTATGGCGAGTACTGCCAAAACCAACGTAAAAATCATAAATTCGCTCATTTTTACACCCCTGAATTTAAGACGATTTCTTCAAATAAAGCACACTGCCTTCCACGCGGACAATCGTATAAGAACCGGCGACTTTTTCTTCTCCGTCCAAAGCCCTGGCCTGCCAATCCGCGCCACGGTATTTCACTGTTGTGAACCCCTTTTCGTCCCAACTGCTCACAGAGACAATTTGACCTTCATCGAGATTTTGCAGCGCGTGAGCCTGAGCATCGCTTTTTGTCGGAATGGAGCGGATCTTACGCACCCAAATAGATCCGACAATGGCGATAATGGCAAAAAGGGCGATCTGCCACTCCAATGTCAGCCCAAACCAACTGGCGCCCGAGGCCACCAGCGCGGCCGCCGCCAAAACCAAAAGATAAAAAGTGGTGGCGATTAATTCGACTATGCCCAACAATGCCGCCAGTATCAGCCATAAAGTCGTTGCGCTCAATGTCATAACACTCACTTCCTTTGATTATCCCGCCTGAAGCTGATTGGGTTCAGATTCCTTTACGTTTTTTTCTTTGGCATCTTTATCAGCGACGGGACGCTTGGGTTTAGAGACGGCCCGCAAACCGCGGGGACCGCAAACATAACTGAGGATCGTTTTAGCGGCCTCATGACGCAATTGCAGCAAATGCTCCAAATGAGCCGGCAACTCACCGTTACCATCCATAAAGAAACGTTCCTCACCGGTTTTATCGGCAATAGCCACAACGCGAGCCTCGGGATCGGTTTCGCCCACAACATCCACAATTTTTCTGGCGCTCACCGGATCGGTTGTTGAGACAACCACCCAACGGGCGCGGTCAATGCCCGCAAATTCCAATGTTTGCTTTTGCATGGCGTCGCCTAAAATAAAATGATCTCCCAGTTCATCCTTCATTGAGCGTTCTATATTTTTCTCAATGATCACGACATCGACCTTTTTCGCCCGCAGCCCCTCACTCAGCTCACGACCAAGGACGCCCGCGCCGACAATGATGACCTTATCGCGTTTGGCTGCCTTTTCTTCTTCAATATCATCCTCATCTTCTTCGACAGCGGGATTCTCTTTAAGAAAGAAGCGCTTGTGGATAGGCTCCACCAGGGCAAAAAGCAATGGGTTCAAAGCAATGCTGATGATGCCGCCTGCCAATATCAAAGACATTCCTTCTTCGGGCAACAAACCAAGCGACAAGCCGAGACCGGCCAAGATGAAAGAAAATTCGCCCACCTGCGCAAGCGCGGCGCCAACCGTGAGCGCGTCTTTGTAGCTACGGCCCATAATCTTTACCCACACCGCAGCCGTCACACTCTTGCAGACAATGATGACAAAAACAATCCCCAAAACATGCAAGGGATTATTGATGATAATCATCGGGTTAAAAAGCATCCCGACGCCGAGAAAGAATATGACAGAGAAAGCATCCTGCAGAGGCAGCGTCTGAAGAGCCGCACGGTGAGCGTATTCACTTTCGCGCATCATCATGCCCGCGAAGAACGCACCCAACGCGAAGGAAACATTGAAAATCTGAGCACTGGCGTAGGCCACACCGATAGCAATGGCAATCACACATAAAGTAAACACTTCCTGGGAACCGGTTTTGACAGCTTGAAAAAGTACCCAGGGTAGAACTCTGCGGCCAATCACCAGCATTGATGCGACAAACCCAATAATCAAAACGGTTGTCTCCAGAATCGCCACGGTCAACGAGCCTTCCGTGGACGCTTCTCCCTTAAAGAAGGTGGCGATGGATGGCAAAAGCACCAAAAGTAAAACCGTGACCAAATCCTCAACCACCAGCCAACCGACAGCAAGCTGACCTCTCGAACGTTGCAACCAACCCTTGGCTTCCAAGCCTTTCATCAGCACAACGGTTGAAGCGCATGACAACGACAGGCCCAAAATAAACGCCTCTCCCCAGTTCCATCCCCACCAATGGGCCATTCCCATGCCAATTGCGGTAGCGATAGCCATTTGAATGATGGCGCCCGGCAAAGCAACCGTCTTAACCCGAAGCAAGTCGGAGAGCGAGAAATGAAGCCCCACACCAAACATCAAAAGCATCACACCAACCTCTGAGAGCTCAGAGGCTAAATCCATATCACCTACAAAACCGGGTGTGGTCGGCGCGATACACACCCCGGCCAAAAGATAACCGACCAATGCGGGAAGCTTCACTTTAGTGGCCGCGAACCCCAAAATGAGAGCCAGACCAAGCCCCCAGGCCAAGGTCGCGATTAGGGCAAATTCATGGTGCACGGGTTATGTCCTAAAAAAACTGAGGAGTCAATGACAAAGAGGGAAGATGCCTTGAAAATCATTCAAAGCGTCCAAACAATAATTGTACGCATTCGCAGTGACTATTCGTCAGTATTGTTAATCTTTTTTGCACTCAAAACGACTTTGTCTTTTGTCAGACTCTCATCTTGAGCCACATGATGAAAAATACACTTTGCGATTTCCTGACGGGTCTCAATGAGCGCCGACACATTGGGATCCATTTCTCCGGAACGGGACATAAAGAAATCTCTGTCGCCTTCCTTATCGGCAAGAGCCAACACCTTAACACCAGGATCAAGTTTGGCGACCTGATCAGCCACGTTGCGCGAGACAAGCGCTTCTGAACTGGTATTAAGAACCCAACGAGTTTTATCAAGATTGAGTCGGGACAAAATCAACGGATGGGAAGCATCGCCGAAAATAAAATGATCACCCAATTCTTTTTGCATAGAGTGATCGGCCCGCTTTTCAATGATATACACATCAAAACCGCTGCCCTTAAATTGCTTATAAAGCTCACGGCCTGTCAGACCGGCACCGACAATGAGAACCCTATTGCGGACTTCATTGATCTGATTTTCTGAATCGTTTTCATTTTCCGCTTTTTGAGCCAATTCCGGAAAATATTTTTTCATGAAAGGTCTCAAACCGGCGAAAGAAACTGAATTTAACGCAATGGTGATAAGTCCTGCCGCAACGATCAGTGATAATTCCTCACGGCCAACCAGTCCCATTGAAACACCCAATCCCGACAAAATAAATGAAAACTCGCCGACCTGAGAGACCGCCAATCCGACCGTCGCCGCGTCAATGAGCCGATAACCTTTGCGTCTGACCCAATAGCCCGCTGCAAAACTGTTGCAAAAAACAATCACCAGAACCACGAATAATGTCTCGAATGGATGTTCAATGAGCACTCTCGGGTCAAAAAGCATTCCGATGCCCAAGAAAAAGATCACTGAGAAAGCATCCTGAAGCGGCAAAGTTTGCAGGGCAGCTCGATGGGAGTACTCACTTTCGCGCATCATCATGCCGGCAAAAAATGCGCCCAGAGCAAAAGAGACATGGAAGATCGTTGATGAGGCATAGGCAACGGTGATGGCAATTGCGATCACGCAAAGCGTGAAAAGTTCCTGTGAACCGGTTTTCACCGTGCGCATAAGAATCCATGGCAAAACCTTTCTTCCGATAATAACCATGGAGGCCACAAAACCGACCACCAAAGTTGCCGTCCCCAAAAGCTGCGCGGACAACTGAGAAAAAGAAACATTTTGGCTACCGGACACTGCGCTTATTGTCGGTAAAAGCACCAGCAAAAGCACTGTGATTAAATCCTGTACGACAAGCCAACCGACAGCCAACCGCCCCCGCACAGTCTGTAAAATTCCGCGCGCATCCAAGGCCTTGGTCATCACCACGGTGGACGCGCAAGAAAGCGCAACACCCAAAACGAATGATCCCGCCAAGGTCCAATCCCAGAAAAAATAGGCCATGGCTGTACCCACCACGGTCGTGGCAGACATCTGAATAATGGCTCCCGGCACCGCCACCGATTTCACTTGCAACAAATCTTTCAAAGAAAAGTGCAAGCCGACGCCAAACATCAGCAGAATCACACCAACCTCGCTGAGCTGACCTGCCAGATCAATGTTGCCGACAAAACCCGGAGTTGTCGGCGCGATAAAAACACCGGCTAAAAGGTATCCAATCAGAGCGGGCATACGAACGAGGCTGACCAGATACCCCAAAATTAGGGACAGCCCCAAGCCCCAGGCTAAAGTGGTGATAAGTTCTACTTGATCGGGCATCTTGCATTTCCGCTTAGAGAAAATTGATTCGACGAGTATAGAACTTTGAGAAAAGCAGAGAACATAAAGGGCCGGTTTTTATTCACCGGCCCTTTGATTTTCAGCAAGAAAAATCAGCTATTACTTGGAAGCGGCCAAGCGTCTCCAAGTATCAACCACCGTATCCGGATTCAAGGAGATGGATTCGATTCCTTCATCCATCAACCATTGAGCGAGGTCTTCGTGGTCGGACGGTCCCTGACCGCAAATGCCGACGTACTTACCGCGGGCGCGGCAAGCGCGGATTGCCATCGAGAGCATGATCTTCACTGCTTCATTGCGTTCATCGAAACCGGCCGCAACCAAACCGGAGTCGCGGTCAAGACCCAAGGTCAATTGAGTCATATCGTTGGAACCAATGGAGAAACCGTCAAAGTAATCGAGGAACTTATCGGCCAAAACCGCATTGGACGGAATTTCACACATCATGTTGATGCGCAAACCGTTTTCACCGCGCTTCAGACCGTTGCGTTCCATGATTTCAATCGTTTGACGAGCTTCTTCGAGCGTACGAACGAACGGAACCATCAGTTCAACATTGGTCAGCCCCATCGTATCACGCACAAACTTCATCGCGCGGCATTCCATACGGAAGCATTCGGCAAAGGTATTGGCGATGTAGCGGGAAGCACCGCGGAAGCCCAACATGGGGTTTTCTTCATCGGGTTCGTAACGATCACCACCGATGAGCTTGCGATATTCGTTGCTCTTGAAGTCGGACAAGCGCACAATCACCTTCTTTGGCCAGAAAGCAGCGGCAATGGTAGCCACACCTTCGGCGATCTTCATTTCGAAGAAGTCCACCGGGCTCTTGTAGCCGGCGCTCAAGCGTTCAACGGCGTCACGCAATTCACCGTCCACATTCGGGTAATCTAACACCACCTTCGGGTGGATGCCGATGTTATTGTTAATGATGAATTCCAAACGGGCCAAGCCGACACCCTTGTTGGGGATCGATTGGAATTCAAAAGCCAACTGTGGATTGCCGACGTTCATCATGATCTTCACGGGAATGTCAGGCAAAGCGCCGCGCTTGACTTCTTCAACCTGCACGTCCTGACGACCTTCGTAGATCTTACCCGTATCACCTTCGGCGCAAGAGACCGTCACTTCCATGTCTTCAGCCAAACGTTCGGTGGCGTCACCGCAACCGACCACAGCCGGAATACCCAATTCACGAGCGATAATGGCCGCGTGGCAGGTACGACCGCCTCGGTTGGTGACAATGGCGCTGGCGCGCTTCATCACCGGTTCCCAGTTCGGATCGGTCATATCGGTCACGAGCACGTCACCGGCTTGCACGCGTTCCATTTCGCTTGCATCTTCAACAATACGAACCGGACCCATACCGATCTTTTGACCGATGGCGCGGCCCGTTACCAACACGCGGCCCTTGCTCTTTAAGGTAAAGCGCTGCTGAACGTCAGCGGAGTTCTGACGGCTCTTCACCGTTTCGGGGCGAGCCTGCAGGATGTAGATCTTGCCGTCGATACCGTCTTTACCCCATTCGATATCCATCGGACGGCCATAGTGTTTTTCGATGATCGTGGCAAACTTGGCCAATTCGATCACGTCTTCATCGGTGATGGCGAAATGACGGCGATCTTCGGCACTGACATCCACCGTACGGACGCTGCGGCCGCTCTTGGCATCGGTGTCAAATTCCATCTTGATCAATTTGCTGCCCAACGTGCGGCGAATGATCGGGAAGTTGCCCTTTTCGAGCATGGGCTTATGCACATAGAATTCGTCGGGGTTGACAGCACCCTGCACCACCGTTTCACCCAAGCCGTAGCTGGCGGTGATGAAGACAACCTGGTCAAAACCGCTTTCGGTATCAAGCGTGAACATCACACCGGCGGCACCCTTGTCAGAGCGGCACATGCGCTGCACACCGGCAGACAAAGCCACTTCAGAGTGCGTAAAGCCCTTGTGGACGCGATAGCTGATGGCGCGGTCGTTGTACAAAGAAGCAAACACTTCGCGCATGCGGCTTAACACCTGATCGATACCGACCACATTCAGGTAAGTTTCCTGCTGACCGGCAAAAGAAGCATCAGGCAAGTCTTCGGCGGTGGCAGAAGAGCGAACGGCCACACTGATTTCTTCCTGGCCGTCCTTTAACCATTCATAAAATTCTCTGATTTCCTTTTCAAGCTCAGCGGGGAAGGGAGCCTCTTCGATCATCTTGCGGATTTCTGCACCGGCTTGAGCTAAGGCTTTGACATCTTCAACGTTGAGATCTTTCAAACGATCATTGATACGTTCTTCAAGGTTATTGGCGCTCAGGAACAAACGGAACGCTTCTGCAGTCGTGGCGAAACCGTCAGGAACTCGAATCCCGGCATTCGTCAGTTGGCTCAGTAACTCACCCAAAGAGGCGTTTTTACCGCCAACGCGATCGACGTCGGTCATGCGCAGTTGGCTAAACGGAAATACATAACGACCTTGCGGCATTTTCTTCCCCCAAAAAGGATTGGATTGTTAGAATACGTGAATTGTAGCGACAACCGATTCATTTCGGGTAATTTTTTCTAAGCTCAGGCCTCCTATGTTCAATACTCTTGAAAAAGACGACGGCGCACAAAAAAGCGCCAAGCGTACCGTGTTTATCGTTTCCGACGCCACGGCCATCACTGCCGAAACGCTCGCACACTCGGTTCTCACGCAATTTACCGATTTGCAGTACGACCAGATCCGCATCCCCTTCATCGATACGCCTGAAAAGGCTATCCTTGCGGCGCAGAAGATCAACGATGCCTACATCCACACGGGTGTGCGTCCACTGGTTTTCTCCACTTTCGTGGACGTGAATATCCACAAGACGTTTACCGAAAAGTGCCAAGGTTTCCGAATCGAATTTTTCCGCAGCTTCATTAAAGAAATCGAGCAGGAAACAGGGCTTAAGTCCGCTCACTCCATGGGCAGAAGCCATGTGATTAAAGACGAAGAGCGTTACAACCGCCGTATCGAAGCAATCAACTACTCGCTTGCCCACGACGACGGTCAGATGAATAAAGGTTTAAACGAAGCCGATGTGATTCTGGTGGGTGTGAGCCGTTCGGGCAAAACGCCGACGAGTCTTTTCCTTGCCATGCAGTTTGGCATCAAGGCTGCCAACTACCCGCTTATCCCCGAAGACTTCGACCGCGGTGAATTGCCGGAAGTCCTGCACGACAAGCGCGATAAGCTTTTCGGTCTGTCCATTTCTCCTGAGCGTCTTTCTCAAATCCGCAACGAACGACGCCCGGGCAGCCGCTACGCCTCTTTGGAAAACTGCCGTCAGGAAATTGAAGCGGCTGAAAACATGATGCGACGCGAAGGCATCAAATGGCTCAATTCCACGAGCCGCTCCATTGAAGAAATTTCGGCCACGATCATGGCTGAACTTAATCTTCACAACGCTCACAAGATTGACTAAACACTCACTGGCGAGCAACGAAAAAGCACGGTTTTGAGGCCGTGCTTTTTTGTTGCTTTCTGTTTAATCGGTTCTAGAACCAGCCTTGACCCCACGTGAAGTAGGTAACCACGATAAAGATGATAGAAAGCGGAATCTGAGTCAAAAGCACGGGCTTTAAAGTCTTAAAGAAGTCGCTCTTGAAGTAGTCCACCGTAATCGTCAGGCACAGGTGCGTGGGGGTGATCATTTGACCGGCGACACCAAAGACCATGGCGATGCCCACCAAATCAATGTTGCCCATCGAGATACCGGCCACAATCGGCATCATGATGGCCACGTGCCCCTGAGACAAACCGGTCAGAAGACCGATGATGAAACTCAAAATACCGATCACAACCGGCACGGGCAAGGGTGAGGCTTGGAAGGCGGCAACCAAGAGCGCCAATACGCCCGTCGTTTCCAACAGACAGATGAAAAGCAAAATGCAGATCACATTGGCAAACATCTTGTAGTCAAGGGCACCGATGAAAACTTCTTTGACACTGACGTGACGGTTAAAGAACATCAGAAGCGGAATCATGGCGACAACAACAATCACCATGGCAATGGAGGCCGGAAGATCAAACGCCACCATGAGCACCACGTTGGCAATCACAGGGGTCAGCGCCAAAATAAAGTCGAGGTTATGACGCTTGATATCTTCCTCAGAAACATTTGCCTTCACGTCAGACGTTTGCTTGATGCCGCGCACAATGACAAACCAGCCGATTAAGAACGCTACGATGGTAAGCCAGCCCAAATGCACAATCAGGTCACCGATTTTGACCCCTGCGATACCGCAGGCCAAAATCATGCCCGGCACCAAGGGACTCGAAAATTCAAAAATATGACGGAACCAGAAATTAATAGCGGCCTTATCTTCAGGCGTTGCGTCAAACCCTTTAGAGGCTTCCTGAACAATCGGGGCGGAAAAACGCGCACCGCCCACCGAGGGCAAGAGCCCAAGGAATGCCGGCATCACCGCGAGCGTAAAGCGGCGGCTTGCGAACATTCTCGAAAGTGCCTCCACCATACCGGCCAGGCAGCCGCTTTTACGCAGCTCGATTTCCAAACAGATCACTAAGTAAAGAGCCCCCACCAAGTCATAATTTCTGGGGCGCGAAACCATCAATTGCACCGAATCCGTTAACTCTTTGATCGTCGGATCAGTACACAGCCAAATGAAAAGGCCGCCGGCCAAAATAGCGACACCGATGGGCATATGACGACGCAGAAGAACGAGCGTGATGATCATCGCCACCGTAATGATGAGGAAAATCATGATATGTGTACTTTTTATAAGGAAACAAAAACAGCAAAATGTTACTCGCTTTTTGTTATCGGCGAAAATTCAGATTTTGAAATATCTCTCGCTAAAAACAACACTTCGGTCTCTTTTAGTCCCTGAAATTGCGACAATTTAAAGACGAAAGGCCACATTGTCCCCAAGGCTACGCACTAATACCTAGAAAAGTCTTTTTATTTTTCCAGATCAGTATAGGATGGGCAGAACTTGAACCAAAAAAGAAGACTGATATGGCCTTTAAACATTTTTCTCTTTGCTGGGCCATGTCGTCGGCCCTTATGTCTCTGCCGTCACTGTCAGGTGCTGTAGAGATTCACTCCATTGATGATTTCAACCCGTACGTCAAAGACGTCGGTTACTACCTGGTTGAGATTGACAAACAGCTTTCTGAGAGTACTTACGAGGTTGAGTTAAACGGCGCCGTCATCGACAAAGGCCTGCACCTCATTACAGCGTTTGACGACTCCGGTCTTCAAACGACGCTTGAAAATAATCGCCTTATCTGGCAGTCGGGCAATATCGGTTCTGAAGCCAATCCAACCGACGTCTTTCTGTACACCGCGTATTCCGAAAGCGGCAATTTGAGAAACAATTCGCTAGGCATTGAATCGGGTCTTTTTGCGCCGAAGGCAATCGGCGGCATTACCTATGGGAGGCTTGTGGCCGCGCGAACCGATAAAGGCAATTTAACCGGCAACACCGTCAGCATCACCGGCGGCACATTCTTTGCCAATATTGAGGTCATTGCCGCCTATTCGAGTACGGCATCCGGGACTGCGCAAACCGCTGAAAATAATCAAGTCACTATCGACGGAACCAAGGGCAATCTCTTTTTCAGACCTTACGGAGACACAGACTTTGAGAGCGTGGGCGAACACGCCGCAAGCCTGTACGGCGCAAAAATGGAACTGGCAGACGTCACCGGCAACTCCGTCATCATCACTGACTTAAATTCCGGCAATGCCTTTAACGAAATTGCCGGCGCCTATTCCGTTGACGGCGAAGTGCGGAGCAACTATGTCAGAATCAACAATAGCCACAATATTGCCGCTTACTGGATCTACGGCGGCAGATCCTATAGCGAAGAAAATTATGTGCTCACCGATCGTAATTTTGTTGATATCAGCAACAGTACGCTGTCGTTTAGCGCAATCGCCTCTTCGGAAAACTATGCCGGAGGCGCTGAAAACGGCTACGTGCGTATCGCTGACAGCACGTTAACTCCTCTGAAGCTTCATAAAGAGCCTTCAGAAAATGCCTCCTATGTCTCGGGCGGCATCAGCTACGATGGGGGCGGATTAAGTGTCAGCAACAACACTGTTCATCTAATTGATGTTAGGGTCGACACCAAAAATCAGGGAACAGTCAAATTCATCGCAGGCGGCAACTACCTGACAAATGCCGATGTTTTCGATAACAGAATCATTGTCGAGTCCGCAACGGATGATTTCCATGCGACAGAATTGCAGCAAGCTGACTTCTGGGGCGCCCAGACCTATCAGTCTTTTCATGACAATTCATTGGTTTTAAACCGCTGGAAGGGACAGGTCGGCTCTGTTCAAAACTTTGACTGCCTCGTTTTCCAAAACTTTAAGTGGGAAAACGGCGGCACGATTTTGTCTGTTAAAGGCACTGCTGCCATTGACTCCGCAGCTATTACGGTTGACACACCAAGCATACGATTTGACGGGCAGCTTGAGAATCACTTTGGTGAAGAGATGACACTCATTAAATCAGAAGGAGAAATGCACTTCAATTCCTTCTACGATGAAGGTCAAGTCATTGCCATTCCCTCGAGTATTACAGAAGATGCCATGGGCGTTATTGAAAACAACCGGGAAGAAAACAGCGTTGACTTCAGACTTCAAGGCACAGCGCCCAGCCGTCAGCTTGAACTTGTCAGCAACAACCGCAACATGAGTTTGTTTTTTGTCAATCATGGTGCCGAACTAATCATCGACAATCTTGATAGTTCAGCGAGAAATTTCAAAGAAGGTTTGACCGGTTTTGCCTCTGTTGACGGCGTTCAAAGCAACTATGACACGAACGGTCACATTGATGTGCACGGCTTTACGATGACAGCCGGCGCGGCCAAGTCTGTACTTTTAGACGGCAATCCCCTGATCATCGACATTTTCTTTGAAGCCGGACAGGGTGACTACACCGAGCAGATGTCATATCTCAATATCGACAGGCGTTTTAGCGGCGAAGTCAAATACCACGGTCTGGGACTTTCTGCCCGATTGAGCAACAGCTCCGGCTGGTACACCGAAGGATCGATCAGAGGCGGTCAAACCGAAACCGATGTCAGCCGCGGTCTCATAGACGGTCAAGGCATAGCTCACGGCTATAACTTGAAAGGACAATATTTCGGTGCGCATATCGGTGCAGGGCGAATTTTTGATCTGGGTTCTCAGAAACTTGACTTGTTTTCGAAGTTTTTCTACACCTATTTGCCCGGCGACTCAGTCAAAATCTACGCGGATAACACCGAAAATCGTTTTGACTTCGATGCTGTGTCGAGCTCCCGCATTCGAGTGGGCGGCCGAATCAATTGGTTCGTTGAGAATTCTTTGCAGTTTTATACCGGAGTGGCCTATCAGTACGATTTCACGCCGGACGTCAAGATTAAAGCCAACGGAGAAAAAATCACCGGTGCAGCGTCAATGCGAGGTTCAATGGGCATCGGTTCTCTCGGACTAAGCTATGCGCCTGAAAATTCGCCCTGGTCTTACGATTTGAAAATCAGAGGATATGTCGGTCAGCGCGAAGGTGTGAGCGGAAAAATGCAGGTACTCTACACTTTCTAAGACAAAGAAAAGCGGACATTTCTATTTTGCTGGACAATAGGACATTTCTATTGTGCCCTAACAAACGAGTTGAGTTGGCTCTTGACAAGTGAAGGATCATCATTAAAATACGGAATTCTTCGACGCGGGAATAGCTCAGTTGGTAGAGCGCAACCTTGCCAAGGTTGAGGTCGCGAGT
>CAJKMT010000031.1 GCA_905201055.1 uncultured Sutterella sp.
CGGTGTAGATGATTTTCATAATTACTTGGTCTCCTTGATCCAAGAGGGCCACCGGTCAAGAACTTACATTCTTTCCCGGCAGGGGTCTTCTTAAAAAGGTTCCCCTTGTTCGCCTCAACCGCTGTTACCGAATAGTCCACCTCGGGAAACCCAAGAGAATGCACACTCTCTTTTGTCTGCGGCAACTTCTGCAGTTACCGTTAACATCTGTTAAGGGGACGTATTCTCGCGTGTCAAGCACGGACAAATACTCCGCTGAACTTGTCGGCTGCGGGTTGTCAAGCCACAACAGACCCAATTGTAAGCTCAGCTGTTATAAAAATAAGTTCAACCTTTAAACACAAAATCTCGCCTCGGTCGTCCTCAGAAGCCCGAAACGAAATTGCTTAAAGACAAAACATACCTTTCTCCATTCGTGTTCGGAAACGTTAATGCTCCTGATAACACGCCTATTGAGGCGTGCAGTTTAGGGACCAACGATGCGAACACCTATTGGGATTAACCCGAAGTTTACACCAAACGATAAAAACTCGTAGAACCTTACCTACGATCAAAATCAAATTCCATAAACTTTTTGACAAAAAACAGACTTCCGCCTCACGACTTAACATACGCCGCAACAGTTACAATTAACGACGTCATTTCGTTGAACCTACTTTTATATTAACCAGGAGATCACCATGGCTCATGAAATCATTCACACCGATAAGGCCCCCGCTGCTATTGGCCCTTATTCACAAGCTACCAAGGGAACGGCCACCTTATTCACCTCGGGACAGTTGGGCATTGATCCCGCCACAGGTGAATTGCCTCAGGACTTCACCGCTCAGGCCCGCCAGGCTTTTGAAAACCTCAAAGCGATTATTGAAGCTGCCGGCGGCTCGATGTCCAATGTCATGAAGATCACGATTTTCTTGACAGACATGAGTAATTTCCCGGCTGTCAACGCCGTCATGCAGGAATACTGCCAAGCTCCTTACCCGGCCCGCAGCTGCTTTGCCGTGGCAGCCCTGCCGAAGTCCGGCGCGGTGGAAGTTGAAGCCATTGTCAGCATCTAATTTATGAAAAGAGTGTTGCCATGCCGTTGGCCACGCATTTGCGAAAAAAGGGCGAAAAGCTCGCCCCGCTGTCGGAGCGCCTAAGCAGACTGGGACTCAATAAAGATTGGGACTATGTTCTGCATTTACCCTTGCGTTACGAAGACGAGACTAAGATTACTGCAATCGCCGATCTGCAGATCGGTCAAAGTCAGCAATGTGAAGGTGAAGTACTCCGGTGTGATCGGGTGCGTCGTCCTTCCGGCGAGCAACTTCAGGCTGTTATTACCGACGGCACTGGCACACTTAACGTCCGCCTTTTGCATTTTTACCCTTCCCAAATCAAGCAGCTGGCTGTCGGTCAAAAAGTCCGCCTGTACGGACCGGTTCGGGAAGGCTACTTCGGTCCTGAAATGCTTCACCCGAAAATTCGCAATGCATTGTCAGGAACTGCATTGCCGAGCACCCTGACTCCGGTTTACCCGGCAGGCGAAGGGATTACTCAAAATTGGCTCAGAAAACGCATATCAAGAGCGCTGTTGGACGTAGAAATAAAAGATTTAATTCCTCAGGCCGTTTTAAGTAAACTGAAACTGCCCGCCTTGGGTGATGCCTTACGTTATATCCATCACCCCCCTGTGGGAGCGAGTCTCTCAGCTCTTGATGCGCGCACTGATCCTGCCTGGCTGCGGCTGAAATTTGATGAGTTGGTTGCTCAGCAAATCGCTCTGAAATACTCCCGTGCCTTAAAAGCAACCAACCGTGCCCCTCAGATCAGTCCTTTAAAGTCGCCGACAACAGAGAGACTTTTTGATCAGCTGCCTTTTAGCCTTACTGCCGCACAGCAACGAGTGTTTTCCGAAATTCGCACCGATTTGTCCCGCACTGTCCCGATGAATCGTTTGGTGCAGGGCGATGTCGGAAGCGGAAAAACAGTCATTGCCGCGTTGGCCGCCACGCTTTGCATTGATGCCGGCTTTCAAGCTGCTTTAATGGCACCCACTGAAATTCTCGCCGAGCAGCATTACGAAAAAATTTCCCAGTGGCTCAAACCGCTTGGCATAAACATGGTGTGGCTCGCTGGAAAACAAAAAACGAAGGAGCGCAACGACAGTCTGCGCGCCATTGCAAGTGGTCAGGCTCAGCTTATCGTCGGCACCCATGCGCTCATCCAGGAAAGCGTTCAGTTTTCCAATCTTGGGCTTGCTATTGTCGATGAACAGCATCGGTTCGGCGTGGCTCAGCGTTTGGCACTCAGACAAGGGCACGACGAGCGCATGCCTCACCTCTTGATGCTTTCTGCAACTCCGATTCCGCGCACATTGGCAATGAGCTACCTCGCCGATCTCGACGTATCGGTTATTGATGAATTACCGGCAGGAAGGCAGCCGATCACCACAAAGTTGGTGAGTCTGAACCGTAAAGCCGAAGTGATGTCAGTCATCAATGAGCAGGTCAAACAGGGTCGTCAAGTCTACTGGGTATGCCCGCTGATTGAAGAGAGCGACAAGATCGACCTGACTGCTGCCACTCAAACATTTGAAGAACTGCAGCAGCGATTGCCTCAACTGAGAATCGGCTTAGTTCACGGCGCACTTGCTCCGGAAGACAAGCAAGAGGTGATGCAGGCATTCAAAGACGGTCATTTGGACGTATTGGTCGCCACAACCGTCATTGAAGTGGGCGTCGACGTCCCCAACGCCACACTGATGGTTATTGAACACGCCGAGCGTTTCGGTTTGGCTCAGCTTCATCAATTACGAGGCCGAGTCGGTCGCGGAGCGCAAAAAAGTTTTTGTGTGTTACTCTATGGAGAACTTTCCGAAACAGGGCGGGAAAGACTCAAAGTGATTCGTGAAAGTACGGACGGATTTGAAATTGCCAGACGGGATTTGGAAATACGCGGACCCGGAGAATTTTTAGGTGCGCGTCAATCCGGTGTTCCTCTGTTACGTTTTGCAGACTTAGAAAACGATGCCATGTTACTGGATGCGGCCAGAAACTTTGCTGACCGTTGGCTTAAAGAGGATCCCGACAGCGCAAAACGACATGCTACACGATGGTTTAGCGGTTACGAAGATTTCTTGGAGGCTTAGTTAGATGACTCTGACAGAACTGAAATACATTATTGCCGTTGCCAGAGAACGCCATTTCGGGCGAGCGGCGGAGTCCTGCTTCATTTCACAACCGTCATTGTCTGTGGCGGTGCGCAAATTGGAAGAAGAGCTTGGGGTTCATATTTTCGAGCGCCGCTCCCAAGAAGTCTCACTGACACCGGTGGGTGAAACCATTGTCGAGCAGGCTCAAAAAGTTCTTGATGAAGTCAGACGGATTGAGGAACTCGCCGTGCAGGGCAAAGATCCCCTTTGCGGTCCTTTGCGCTTGGGAGCCATCTTCACAATCAGCCCCTATCTCATGCCGGGCTTGGTGCACAAGATGCTGCATTTGGCCCCGAAAATGCCTTTGATTTTGTCGGAAAACTACACCGCCAATTTGCTGGAGCAGCTTCGCGCGGGTGACATTGACGTTGCCATTATGGCTTTGCCGATCAATGAACCCGGTCTGATGTTCATGCCTTTGTACGACGAAGATTTTGTTGTTGCGGTTCCGCATGATCACCCCTGGGCCGAACGCTCGGAAATTCATCGTGATGAAGTCCGCGCCGGAAAGCTTTTACTATTGGGTAAAGGTCATTGCCTGCGTGATCAGATTTTGGAAGCCTGCCCGGAATCCGCTCCGCGTAAAAACGCCGCCACAACCATGCAGCGTACCGTCGAAGGTTCATCACTGCTCACCATCCATCATATGGTCGCTCAAGGTCTCGGCATCACCGTCCTGCCCACTTCTGCACTGCAGGAAACGCACGGTGATGAACTCATTAAGGCCGTACCCTTTGAAAAACCGGCACCCACACGCCGGGTCATCATCGCATGGCGAAAAACATTCAATCGAATGCCTGCCATCGAGGCTATCAAAACAGCGGTCAATGGTCTGAATTTAGAAGGGTGCAAAACATTAAATCTGCCGCCCGTCAGTTCCGTTTCCTCTTCTAACTGATTCCATTTGCGGGCAAGATTTTTCTTGCCCGCGGCTTTTCTTAATGTTTTCCCAACTCGTCAGCTAAAACCTGACTGCGGTCATAGGCTGCCTGGATGGCCTCGTCCATCATTGTCATAAATTGATGTTCATCCATCACTCTCAAGGCTTCGGCTGTTGTGCCGCCTTTACTGGTGACGTTGATACGAAGCTGAGAGGGAGAGTCGGAGCTTGAGGATGCGAGCTTTGCCGCCCCCAATACCGTAAGGATAGCCATTCTCCTGGCTCCTTCGGAATCAAAACCGCGCTTGACTGCCGCCGCTTCCAGCGCCTCAATGAATCTGAACACATAGGCAGGGCCGGATCCCGATACGGTGGAGAGTAAATCCAGCTGTTCTTCGCTTTGAACCAGAATGATTTCACCCATCGCCGAAAGAACATCCACAGCAACGCTTTTTTGCTCTTCAAGTGACTTCGGCACATAAAGTCCCACAACACCCGCCTTCACTAAAGCCGGCGTATTAGGCATCGCACGCACCAGCCTGTCGCTTTCTAGCCAACGGGCAATATCTTTAATTCTTAAGCCCGCTGCAATGGAAATAAAAAAGGCTTCGGAATTGAAGTACGTCTTAATTTCTTCAATAGTCTGAGAAAGTCCCTGCGGTTTAACTGCCAAAACCACCACATCGGCGGCACGAAGCCAGTCTCCTGCCGTCAGATGAGTGTTGACACCATAGTCAGCCTGCAGTCGGTCACACTTACTCTGATTGCGGTCCATGACATCAATCAAATCTCTCGGATAATCCGCCGCGGCCAACCCGGCTACCAAAGCACCGGCCATATTACCGCCGCCAATCATTGCGATTCTTTTTTGCATGACAACTCCTTTTATTTCGAATACGTCCTGGCGCCGAATATAGAAGAGCCCACCCGTACAAGGGTCGCTCCCTCTTCAATTGCGCACTCATAATCGGCGCTCATTCCCATGGAAAGCGTATCAAATGCATATCCCCTATCCACGCACTCATCAAATAATTTTTTCATTTTGGCAAATGTTCGATGTTTCTCAGTCATATTTGCCTGAGCTCTGGGGATACACATCAAACCTCGCAGACATAGATTCGGTAACGGCGCCAAATCTGCCAAAAGAGCCTGCAATTCTTCTGCCCTCACTCCGCTTTTACTTTCTTCATCATCGATATTCACTTCAACCAAGATGTTGAGCGGCGGCATTGAAAGCGGTCTCTGTTGACTCAAACGTTCTGCGATTTTCAATCGACTGATGCTTTGTACCCACTGGAATCGTTCGGCTACGATTCGAGTCTTATTCGACTGAAGCGGTCCGATGAAATGCCATTCAATGGGGATATTCGGGTGATATTCAGTAAAGTAATCAACTTTGACAGCCCCCTCCTGCGCGTAATTTTCTCCAAAGCAAAGCTGCCCGGCGCCAAGCGCCTCTTCGATTGCCTCATTGGGAAAAGTTTTACTGACAGCCAGTAACTTCACCTGTCGTCCGCAGGCTGCTTTTTCGATATTGGCTTTAACACGAGCAATATTTTCTGCAATACTCGTCATACACATTCCTCACATAATCCGAGCAGTATACAATTGCCACCAACAAACCGATAGCTATTTTCACCGATCATATGACCGAAGTACTTCTGCATTGCTGTTGTGCCCCCTGCTCAAGCGCCATTTTGGAATGGATGACACAAAATGATTATCGTCCGGTCCTTTTTTATTTCAACCCAAACATTTTCCCGGATTCTGAATACCTCATTCGCAAAAATGAATTAAAGCGCTACGCACAAAAACTGAATATCCGCGTCATCGACGGTGATTACAACCACGCCGAATGGAGAGAAAAAATCAAAGGTTTGGAACTGCAGCCCGAACGTGGAGAACGCTGTCAGGTCTGCTTTAATTATCGGCTGCTCGAAACCGCACGCATTGCCAGCGAACAAGGCATTGAACTTTTCACCACGACACTTGCCTCAAGCCGGTGGAAAGATATTGAGCAAATTAACCGTGCCGGTCTTGCCGCTCAAAATCAATATCCGGGCACTCGTTTTTGGGACAAGAACTGGCGAAAAGGGGGGCTTCAGCAGCGCAGAAATGAACTTCTGAAAGAAAACGTTTTTTACAATCAGCTCTACTGCGGGTGCGAATTTTCTATGCGGCGCCTTCCCCAAGAAACCTGTGAGCTGATTTTGAAACAGACCAAACCGCAAGAGCTTTAACGCTTCAATCCCGCCGGAAAAAACCACACGATAATGCCGACTGCTATCAGAGGCATAGACAGCCATTGTCCCTGACTCAATCCCAGCGCCTGCAATCCTAAAAATGCATCGGGTTCGCGGAAGTACTCCACAATGAAACGGCAGAGGCCGTAACCCAGGCAGAAAAGTGCAGAGACTCTGCCCAACGGTCTTTGCCGATTGGAATAGATCCATAAAAGGGCAAAAAGAAAAAGCCCTTCAAGCGCCGCCTCATAAAGCTGCGACGGATGACGAGGTAAATTGTCCGCCGCCTGCGGGAAAATCATCGCCAGTACAAAATCACTTGAACACACCCTGCCCCAGAGTTCACCATTAATAAAATTGCCGATACGGCCGAAAAAGAGTCCAAGCGGCACTAACGGGACGACAAAATCAGACAAAGTAAAGAAATTAATCTTTCTTGTCTTGGCAAAATAAAGCATTGCGGCGATAACACCTAAGATGCCGCCGTGAGCGCTCATTCCTCCATCCCAAATACGAATGATCTGAGACGGATATGCCAAATAAAATTCCGGTTGGTAGAAAAAACAATAGCCTAAGCGACCACCCAAAATAACGCCCAGAACTCCGAAGAAAAGCAAATCTTCAATTTTCTCCGCATCCATCTGCCGCCATGCGTCTTTTTTTGCCCGATAACTTCCCAGAAACCAAAAAAGAGCGAATCCCACCAAATACATCAGCCCATACCAATGAACAGAAATCGGACCAATGGAAAAAGCAATGGGATTAAATTGAGGGTGAATGAGCATGACAATTTTTCTTTCAATATTGATTCGAAAGCATTGTACCGATGCTGTGTCTTTGTGGTATCTTCAATTCGCTGTTTTCATTTGGTACCAAACATGTCTGACATTGAAATTTTTTCGTTGCAATCTTTTGACCGTTGCTGCCGTCATCTGATTAAAACTCACCCGCTTGTTCACTGTATGACCAATGATGTAGTCCAGGAAATTACCGCTGATGTGCTGCTGGCCGCCGGCGCCTCTCCTGCCATGATCATTGACGAACATGAAAGTGCGGATTTCGCGGCGATTGCCGATTGCCTTCTTGTCAACGTCGGCACCCTGACTGATGAGCGAAATGAAGCCATGCGATTGGCCATTTTATCGGCTAAAAAACATAACAAACCCTGGGTGCTGGATCCTGTGGCATCAGGGCTGTTACCCTGGCGCGATGAGCGCATTGCCCGATTCCTGGCACTTCACCCCACGGTGGTTAGGGGCAACGCCAGTGAAATTTTAAATTTGGCCGGTCAGGGAGCAGGCGGCCACGGCGTTGACAGCAAAGATGACAGCCGTCAGGCAATTGAAGCCGCAAAAACAGTAGCCAAGCGCAATCACTGCATCGTCGCCGTCACCGGCGAAACGGATTTTGTCACCGATGGCGAACGCACACTCAGTATCTCCGGCGGCGATATCATGACCACTCTTGTGGTGGGCACGGGCTGCTCTTTGTCCGCACTTGTTGCCGCTTTTTGTGCACAAAGCACCAATTTCCTTGAAGCAACGGCAGCTGCCCTGATGATGGCAAAACAAGCTTCTGAAATAGCGGCTTCTCAATGCCGGGGACCGGGCAGTTTTCACCCCGCCTACCTCGATGCACTATATTCAATAGCCCGCAACCATATATAGGCAAGCAACCCTCATGATTGACAAAAAACTTGATTACTCGGTTTATTTGGTTTTGGACCCTGTTCTCACAGAGAATTTAGGCATGGTCAAAACAGCTGAACTGGCCGTTAAAGGGGGCGCTACTGTCGTTCAGTTACGGGCTCCTCAGTGGAAAAAACGCCGCCGTTATGAGTGCGCGATTGAACTCAAAAAAGTACTGAGCGCCTATCACGTGCCGCTGATCATTGACGATGATGTCGATATTGCGATCGCCTCTGATGCCGACGGAGTACACGTGGGCCAAAAGGATCTGCCCGTTGATATAGTTCGAAAAATGATGGGACCGCATAAAATCGTGGGCTTATCGATCAATACGATTTCTCAAATGAGGCTTGTCGCCCCGAAGCTTGTCGATTATGTCGGTGTCGGTCCTGTCTTTGCGACATCCACAAAACCTGATGCAGCGACGCCCATCGGTTTTGAGGGGCTTCGCGAACTGATGAAAATTTCTCCTGTTCCTGCGGTAGCCATCGGCGGTATTAAAGCTCAGCACGTCGCGCAGGTTGTTAAAGCCGGAGCTCAGGGCGTTGCTGTCGTCTCTGCCATCTGCGGACAGCCCGATCCAATGAAGTGTGCGGCAGAACTTAACCGACTTTGGCAATTGAATTCAAACAAGAATTAGTTGTTTTGCTGTGTGTTCTTAATCCTTCTAACCATTAAAATGAATGGGGTAACTCTTTTTGATTGAATTCCCATGAGTGAGGCATATAAAAATATCGAACAGGGTCGTTTCTCCCTCAAAGACGTGGAAACGATCACGCAAGCAAAGTTGCTTGAACAAACTCCGACTCTAAGTTGGGAAAGCAGCGACGCGAACCGAGCAACCCGACAGGCTGCGCTTGCCGTTGGCGAAGATGCGAGCACTGCCGCTTTTTTAGTGGCTCGCGCCCGCGTTGTTGAAAAGATGATTGTCGCCAAAAATCCTTCGGTTAAACCGATCGCGTTGCGTTTCACGCCACCGGGCTGGATTAACTGGTCCCTGATTGCAGTCGCCTTCATTTTAGGATTACTCACTGATCAATTCGCATCCGAGAGCTCGCGCATCAATTTGCTGTCACTGCCTTTTTTCGGTGTTTTGCTCTGGAACATTGTCGTATACCTGATGCTGCTGATTTCCGGTCTCAGACACAAAACTTCACGTGATTTTCTGGGATTAAGGGCTGCTCTCGGCATTATTGAAAAAACAGCCACTCTGCATAACACACGACTGACAAAATCTCTGACCTCGGTGCTGCAACCCTTTGTCATGCACTTTGCTGCCAGAGCCTTTCATTTGGCAGCGTTTGCGTTTGTTGCCGGGATGATTGCCAGTGTCTTACTTCGCGGTATCGGCACGGCCTACACCGTTGGATGGGAGAGCACCTGGTTTGCCAACAATCCCGACGTCGTCTACCAAATCATCGCGCTCACTTATGGTGTTTTCACCAACTTTTTGGGACCGATGCCCAATATTTTAGAAGTCGCCAATATGCGTTTTGACCGCCTGGCGGTCAACGCTGTGGATATTTCCGCCGGTCTTTGGCTTCTTCGAATGATTTTCATGTTGGCCTTATTTGTCGCTATCCCGCGGCTATTGCTTGCTGTCAAACACTCGCTGCAGATCGCCAAATTACGTAAAGATTTTCCATTGGATTTGTCTGAACGCTACTACACCGATATTTTGAGAACCTGGCGCTCCGAAGCGATGACTCTTGACGTTCTCGTCTCGGCCAACAGTGACAATCCGGAAAATGTTGAAAATGTATACCGCTTTGCTGAACAGTTGGGCTATAACCTTTCGGAAGTGAAAACTCACCGCTGGGATCCTGAAGTCGGCGAAATGCCTCTGACATTAAGCGTTCAGGGCCAGTCTCAGCAGGTCTGGGCTTTGATGAACGCTACCACCACACCGGAACATGAAGTTCAGGGTGAGTCGCTCTTGCAGATTAAGTCGACACTGGGCGATAAGGTGCCCCTTGTCGTCTTAGTCGATATGTCCGCGTACATCGCCCGTTTCGGTGATTTTGCCGACCGAATCGAACACCGCAAAGAGCTATGGAAAAACTTTTCTGAAACCATCGGTTTGCCCGTCGTTTTTTACCACGGAGGCATTCGCCCCGATCAGCAAACTTGTGACGAATTAAGGCTTGCCACCGCGCAAGCCCGATAGGACGACTTGATTATGTCTGACCAACAACTCATGCGAATTAATCTGAGTTTGGTGTCGCACACCAACATCGGTAAAACAACCCTTGCCCGTACACTGTTGGGCAGAGACATCGGTGAAGTCGCTGACCGACCCCATGTCACTGAAACCAATGATGACTATGTGCTGATCCGTGCGAGCGACGGCTGCTCCGAGCTTGTTTTATGGGATACGCCGGGCTTTGGCGACAGTGTTCGTTTAGCCAAACGCTTGGAAGGTCGCGCCAACCCGTTGGGCTGGTTTCTTTCCGAAGTATGGGACCGCATGTCCAATAAAGCTTTGTGGCTCAATCAGCGCGCGCTCAAGCACGTGCGCGACACAAGCAGTGTCGTTCTCTATTTGGTGAACGCGAGCGAATCACCTCAGGCCTGCGCCTATATCGCCGCCGAAATGCAGATTCTCTCCTGGATCGGCAAACCGGTTGTTGTGCTCTTAAACCAAATGGGCAAGCCCCGTGAACAAGAAGTCGAAGAGGCGGAACTGAAGCGTTGGGTTGATTACATGGCTCAGTACCCATTGGTTAAAACCGTCTTGCCGATGGATGCATTTGCGCGCTGCTGGGTGCAGGAGTTTGCCCTGTTTGACGCCATTGGCAATGTGCTCACGGATGAACAGAAAGTCACTTTCGAGGCATTAAGAGAAGCGTGGAGCCGCCAAAGACGCGCGATTTACTCCACCTCTGTTGAGGCTCTGGCCAATTACATGACGCAGCTTGCCCTGGACCACGAGGAATTGTCAACGTATTCGCTGACCGAACAGGTCAAAGACTGGGGACGCCGTTTGGGCGTTGTCAAACTTCAAAGCGGACCGATTGAAGATGCCAAAAATGCCTTGGCAGCAAGGGCTGCGGACTCGCTTTGCGCGCTCACACAACGCTTAATCGACGCTCACCAATTGGAGGGCTCAGGCGTTAAGCGAGAGATTCTCAGACGGCTGAAAACCGACTGGACAATCAATACGGCTGCCAATCCCAAAGGCGCGGCGATTGTCGGCGCCGTTGGAGCGGGAGCCGCCACAGGGCTTGCGGCCGATATCGGCACCGGGGGACTGAGCGCCGGTTTGGGTACTCTTTTAGGCACAGTGATCGGCGCAATCGGCGGCGCAGGCGCTGCCCTGGCTTATAACCAAGTCAAAGGCGTGCACGGAACGCGTGTCTCCTGGAGCAAGATGGCCCTGCAAAACTTTTTATTGGAAGCCGTGCTTCTTTACCTTGCCGTAGCTCATTTCGGACGAGGCCGCGGCTATTGGGAAGAAAGTGAAGCGCCTGCATTCTGGAAAGATGTGGTGATCGGGGAAATGAAAAAACAGCCCAAAGAGTATGACACCACAGCTTTGACAGATCCTGACGCTATTGAAGCGCTCAGCAAACAAACTGCCGACACAATCATCAGAGGAGTTTTGTTTGCGCTGTATAAAAAAGCGCCTTAGACGTTGCTCTCAATCTCGTCACCGGCCTGCTTTTGCGAGCAGGCCTTTTTGTTTGTACACGCTTTTACTTACCATCTCGGGAAATCCCTTAAGTTTGCATTCTTAGCCCGTTTAGAAAAAGTCTCAAATACAGTCCCTCGGGCTATCTACAATGAAAGAACCTATATAACCTAACCCCTATAAAGGATTATTTATGAAAACCCTTTCCCGCTCTCTTTTGACTTTGTCCGTTATGAGTGCGCTTGCACTCGGTGCAATCAGCCCAGCCAGTGCCGGTGATCGTTTGGACAATATTATGGAAAAGAAAGTTCTTCGCGTCGGTACTCCGGGTGACTATCGTCCGTTTTCGATGTTGGAAAATGGGAAATTTGTGGGACACGATATTGAATTGGTTCAAAAGATGGCCGACGTTTACGGCTGGAAGGTCGAGTTTGTGCATTCCAGCTGGTCCAATCTCGCCAAGGACATGGCCGCCAACAAATTTGACGTGGCTGTCGGCGGTATTACCCGCTCCCCGGCTCGTGTGGTGACAGGCGACTTCCTGCCTGCCTATGCACCTTTCGGAAAGGTAGCCCTCATTCATAAGAAAAATAAAGACAAACTCACTTCGCTTGAAAAACTCAACAACCCCAATGTCACCGTGATTAAAAATCCGGGCGGCACCAACGAACAGTTTGTCTTGCAAAACTTAACCAAGGCAAAGATCCTCACGCATGAAAAGAATTACGAAATCCCGCAGCTGATCGCTCAAGGTAAGGGTGACTTGATGATTACGGAAAATGCGGAAGCGAAACTTTACGCCAAGAAGTTCCCTGAACTTCACGCACAATTCCTGGATAAGCCCCTTACCCCTGTGAACTACATGGGCTTTTGGATGCCGACCGATGATCCGGACTACACCCGTGTGATGAATTACCTCTGGAATTTGATGGATCTGCGTGGCGAACTCAAAGCCTTGGATGAAAAATACGGCGTTTAGTTTTTAAATTTCCTTCAGCAAAAACGGCGCAAAATGCGCCGTTTTTGTTGTGCGTTTTCAAGCCGTTAGGGAACCATTTCCTGGACTTGATCTTTCTTCATAGGCTTGACCAAGTCTTCGCGTTTAACTCCCAAATACAAGGCAATGGCAGCTGCCACGAACACGGATGAATACACACCCAGGCAAATACCGATCGTCAGAGCCAAAGCAAAGTAATGCAAGGCAGGACCGCCGAAGAAGAACATTGCCAAGGTCATCGCCAAAGTCGACGAGTGAGTGATCACCGTACGAGACATCGTTGCCGTAATAGCCGAATCGATGATCTCAACCGTATCCGTGCGACGCATCTTTTTGAAGTGTTCACGCACACGGTCGAAAATAATCACAGATTCGTTCACCGAATACCCCAACACAGCCAACACGGCAGCGAGCACAGGCAATGAGAATTCCCACTGGAAGAATGCGAAAATCCCCAAGACCAGCACCACGTCGTGCAAGTTAGCGATAATAGCCGCCACGGAGAACTTCCATTCAAAACGGAAGGCCAAGTAGGTCACAATGCCGATGATCACCAAAATCAAAGCGGTCAACCCGTCGGTGGCCAATTCTTCGCCGACCTGAGGCCCCACGAATTCCACTCGGGTCATCTTCGCATCGGGCTCAGTCTTATTGAGTACCGCCATTACCTGCTTGGCCTGTTCGCCCGAAGTTTCGCCTTCCACAATCGGCAAGCGGATCATCACGTCACGGGCCGTGCCGAAATTCTGCACAGCAGCTTCCAATCCTAAATCCGTTTTAATCTGTTCACGGATCTGTTCGGTCGGCGCTGCCTGCGGGTAGGTCACTTCCATCACCGTACCGCCGGTAAACTCGATGGAGAATGCCAAGCCGCGGGTAAAGAGCAAAAATACCGCAATCAAAAACGAAATGAACGAGATCGTATTGAAGATCTTGTCAAAGCGCATGAAGTGAATCGTGCGCCGAATTCTAAAAAACTCCATACTTCACTCCCTCTCTTATTCCGTAGGTTTCCAAATTTGGCCCACATGCAATTTCTTGAGCTTCTTCTGACGGCCGTAGATAAGGTTAATCACCGAGCGGCTCACGACCACGGAAGTAAAGATTGAAGTCAAGATACCCAAACAGTGCACCACGGCAAACCCTCTGACGGGGCCGGAACCGAAGATCAGCAACGCAATACCGGCAATCAAGCTAGTCACGTTGGAGTCCAAAATGGTGGCAAAGGCTCTGTCGAAACCTTCACTGATGGCCTGCTGAGGTGAACGGCCTTCACGCAATTCTTCGCGAACACGTTCGTTAATAAGCACGTTGGCGTCCACTGCCATACCGAGAGTCAACGCGATAGCGGCAATACCCGGCAAAGTGAGCGTTGCCTGAAGCATTGACAGCAAGGCTACCAAAAGCATCACGTTACAGCTCAAAGCGAACACTGAAACAGCGCCGAACACTTGGTAGTACAGGATCATGAAGATCGACACCACGGCAAAACCGTAAAGCGTTGAGCGGAAACCGGCCTCAATATTGGCGGCACCCAAGCTCGGACCCACCAAACGTTCTTCGATGATTTCCATCGGAGCAGCCAAAGAACCGGCGCGAAGCAGCAATGCCGTATCGGTGGCCTCAGTGGCCGTCATACGGCCTGAAATTTGCACGCGGCCGCCGCCGATTTCCTGACGAATTACCGGTGCCGTCACCACTTCACCTTTACCCTTTTCAAAAAGGATAATGGCCATGCGTTTGCCCACGTTTTCACGTGTGACATCTTGGAAGATACGGGCACCGCGGCTATCCAAGGTCAAATTCACGGTCGGCTCTTGGGTTTGCTGGTCAAAACCGGGCTGAGCATCGTTTAAGTTATCGCCCGTTAAAACAACCTGGCGCTTGACCAAAATGGGAACACCGGCCCGATCCAGGTAGCGTTCGTCACCGAAGGGAACCGTACCGGCTGCCAACTGCGTATAGGCTTCGGGGGAATCATCGACCATGCGAATTTCCAGCGTGGCGGTGCGTCCCAAAATTTCCTTAGCCTTGGCGGTATCCTGGACACCCGGCAGCTGCACTACGATGCGGTCAGCACCCTGCTGCGCAATCACCGGTTCGGCCACACCCAATTCGTTAATACGATTGTGAAGCGTGGAAATATTTTGCTTCAAGGCATAATCGCGAACTTCTCGCAGTGAAGAATCGGTCATCGTAGCGACCAAGCGATACATTTGACCGTCATCGCGATCTTCAAGCGACAAATCATTGTGAGTATTGCGGATGAGATCGCGAGCCTTATCACGCTCCTGTTGATTGCGGAAAGCAATTTCAAGAGAGGTGCCGCTGCGCGTAATACCTGCGTGACGGATGCGCTGTTCACGAAGCTGTGAACGAAGGTCGCTTGCCACGGCATCGGCGCGTTTATCGATGGCAGCATCCATATCCACTTCCAACAGGAAGTGAACACCGCCTCGCAAGTCCAAGCCCAAATACATCGGCAGGGCATGCAAACTTAAAAGCCACTGAGGCGTGTTGGGGACAAGATTCAAAGCCACCACAAAAGACGGATCCGTGGGATCCGGGTTAAGTTCGCGTTCAATAATCTCTTTGGCCTGAAGCTGCAGTTCAGCCTGCGTCGGCTCAAAGCGGACTCTGATCGTAGACTGCTGAGCGCCTTGTTCATAGAAAATACCGTCGGGCGTAATACTTGCCTGCGACAGCGCGTTCTGAACACGCTCATAGATATGTTCATCGACTTTTACCGTTGCCTTTTGGCTCGAGATCTGCACAGCCGGTGATTCACCGAAAAAGTTCGGTGTGGTGTAGATCATGCCGATCACCAATGCAACAACGATAACGATGTATTTCCACAATGGATAACGGTTCACGTCATTTCCCCGAATAAAACTGAAAAAGAGAACGACCGACCAAGCTCGCTCTCTTATTGCCGGCACTGCCGCTCAATTGTCAGCCAATCGCGGCAGTCCGCTGTGAAAACCCCAAGATTTTGCATCTTGGGGTTATCAATTAAAACGTCTTAATCGTGCCCTTGGGCAAAACCGTCTGCACGGCCACGCGCTGCATCGTCAAGGTCACGGGTTCATCCTTGACAGTAGCGATTTGAACGACCATGTAGTCGTCACGAACTTCAACCACACGGCAGGCGATTCCGCCGGCAGTCAACACTTCATCACCCTTGGTGAGCGCATCAACCATCTTGGCATGCTCTTTTTGGCGTTTTTGTTGCGGACGGATCAAGAAGAACCAGAAAGCCACAAAAATCAAAATCATCGGCAACAAGCTCGTCAAAAGACCGGCAGTATCACCGGCAGCAGCCGTTTGCGCAAATGCGTCAGAGATGAAAAACATGAGTTACTCCATAAAAAATATCCGATCTCCGATCGGAGAGAAAGTTTCCTAATTATACGGGGGATTTCAGCTATTTTTTTAATTCAACACCTTAATCCACACCGCGGGCACGGTTTCGATAAAACTCTTCCTTCCACTCATCAAATCGATCAGCATCCAACGCATCACGGATTTCCTGCATGAGGTGCAGATAATAGTGAAGGTTGTGAATCGTATTGAGTCTAGCCCCTAAAATTTCATTGACCTTTTGCAGGTGATGCAGATAAGCACGGCTGAAATTCTTGCAGGCGTAGCAGTCACAAGTCGGATCGAGCGGTCTTAAGTCGTCTTTGTACTTGCTGTTTCTGATCTTGATGTCGCCGTAACGGGTAAAAAGCCAGCCGTTGCGGGCATTACGGGTCGGCATCACGCAGTCGAACATATCAATGCCCTGACTGACACCTTCAACCAAATCTTCGGGCGTACCAACCCCCATCAGATAACGCGGCTTATCCTCGGGCAGCTGCCAGACGATTTTTTCCATAATGCGATGCATCTCTTCTTTAGGTTCGCCGACTGACAGACCGCCCACCGCGTAACCGTGGAACCCGATTTCGGTGAGCCCTTTGAGAGATTCCTCGCGCAAATGTTCATACATGCCGCCCTGAACAATGCCGAAAAGGGCATTGGGATTGCCCAAACGCTCAAACTCATCCTTACTGCGGCGGGCCCAACGAAGCGACATGCGCATTGATTTGGCCGCCTCCTCCTCGGTGGCAGGACGATCATTGATCTTATAGGGCGTGCATTCATCAAAAACCATCACGATGTCGCTGTTTAAGACTCGCTGAATCTGCATGGAGACTTCGGGAGTTAAAAAGAGCTTGTCACCGTTGATGGGAGAGGCAAACTTCACCCCCTCTTCGGTAATCTTTCTCAGTCCTTTGAGGGAAAAGACCTGAAAGCCGCCCGAGTCGGTCAAAATCGGTTTATTCCAACCCATAAACCCGTGCAGGCCGCCGTGCTTTTCAATCACGTCCAGTCCCGGTCGAAGCCACAAATGGAAAGTATTGCCCAAAATAATTTGAGATCCGATTTCATTGAGCTCATTCGGGGCCATGGCTTTCACCGTGCCGTAAGTGCCTACCGGCATAAAAATCGGCGTTTGCACCACACCGTGGTTGAGTTTCATTTCACCGCGGCGAGCCTTGCCGCTTTTTTTCTTTAATGTAAATTCCAGGCTCACGACTTACTCCGGTTTTTTCTCAAGCAACATCGCATCCCCGTAGCTGAAGAAGCGATAGTGTTCTTTAATCGCGTACTGATAGGCCGAATCGATACGTTCTTTACCGGCCAAGGCCGACACCAGCATCAAAAGCGTGGATTTCGGCAAGTGGAAATTCGTAATCAGCGCATCAATGATTTTGAATTCATAGCCGGGCTTGATAAATAATCTCGTATCGCGCGCTCCGGCACGAATGACGCCTTTTTCAACGGCTGCGCTTTCCAAGGCACGCAAACTCGTCGTGCCGACGGAGACCACACGGCGCCCTTCTTTCTTTGCTTTGTTGACTGCCTCAGCCGTTTCTTCACTAATGGTGTACCACTCCGAGTGCATGACGTGTTCAGACAGTTTTTCAACCCGAACCGGCTGGAACGTTCCCGCTCCCACATGAAGAGTCACAAAAACAATTTGAATGCCCTTTTTCTTAAGTTCCTGCATCACCTCTTCGGTAAAGTGCAGACCGGCCGTGGGTGCTGCCACCGCTCCGGGCGTCTTGGCATAAACCGTTTGATAACGCGCTTCATCGCTTTTGTCGGCAGCGTGTTCAATGTAGGGCGGCAAAGGAACTTTGCCAAAGACATCCAATACTTCCAAAACAGGATCTGTAAAACGCAGTGCGAAAAATTCGCCTTCGCGTCCCGTTACTTCCACGCGTTCCTCACGCCCTTCGGCTTCAAATACCAAAAATGTTCCCGCTTTGGGGCTTTTACTGGCACGAGCCATGGCAATTGCCGTGTACTCTCCCGTAATGCGTTCAATCAAAACCTCAACAGCTCCCCCCGTTTCTTTTTTACCCAAAAGACGAGCTTTGATGACCTTGGTGTTATTCATCACCAGGAGATCATCGGGACGAAGCAGGTTGACGATATCTTTAAAGTGCCAGTCTTCCAAACGATCCGGCATTACGTGCAAAAGACGGCTGGAAGAACGGTCCTTAAGGGGAAACTGTGCGATTCGATCCTGAGGCAGATCGAAATCAAAATCAGATAACAATAATTCGTGTTCAGACATGGCTTTACCGGCCAAAAAAAGTTAAAAGAGACCATATCTTACCGAATTTTCAACAACTAGGCACCCATTAGAAAGAACGACAGAAAAGGACTGTTACAAAGGCGAGGTTTTAATACTTGAAAATGAGAATGATTATCGTTAATATACGAATCGCAATCTTTTTACTGATCGTAAGCTTCACGCAAGATTCGTGCGATAAAGTAACGATTAAGTAAGAAGTTTGAGCGATTTTCCAAACGGCGGGGGCCAAAAAGGGGTGGAAACTGAAGTTTGGAAAAATCTCTCCCAGCTCAATGAGCGTTTGTTTGTGTCTCCTTAACAAAAAACGTTCTAGTCCTAAAGACTTCTTTGGTCCAAGCAAAAGCCGGCGCTCCAACGCCGGCTTTTGTTATTTCTGCTCACACTCTTTAAATCGCGTTAAGCACCGCCAAAACACCGCTTAAAGTCAGAATCGTGAAAGAGACCGAAAAAATCGTCTGCGCCACCAAGTCAGCCAACCAATAATATTTTTGCATTTTTATCTCCAGATCATTTTTTGATACTTTTATTATCTATGATTTAATAATAAATTTAAATTATT
>CAJKMT010000032.1 GCA_905201055.1 uncultured Sutterella sp.
GGTCTTGACCGTATTGTCACGATCATGGCCGGCGCTCCGTCCATTCGCGATGTGATTGCCTTCCCGAAGACGCAACGTGCTCAGTGCTTGCTGACAAACGCTCCGGCACCCGTCGAAGAAAAGCAATTGCGTGAATTGCACATCCGTTTGCGCAATCCGCAGCCGGAAAAAGAATAAGGTTTAAGAACCTTGTCAAAAAAGGGGTGACATGACAGTCACCCCTTTTTCGTTAAAGCATTTTAATCAGAACAGCCAATCATCGCCGTCGTTATCCCACGGATCTTGTGTCACTGCAGTTTCTGTGACAACACCATTGGTATCAAACTGAGCCCAAAAAGCCATTGCCATTCCAACGTCGTCGTTGAATCGGTACATATAGGCTGTTTCATTGCGAAGTCTGAAGTCATACTCTTGGGCGCAGTGACCGAACATTTGATACACATCTTCTCGGGTATGTTTGCCGGGAATCACTAATTTAAAGTGCTCCTCATTCATCGTCTTTTCTTTTCCGATGAAATTCCCGTTCTTATCAAAGTTCATCCAATACGTTTCTTTGCCGAAGGGCTGCATGGAATAAACCAAAGTGAAGCTACCGTCTTCATGCGACATCTTCGAATCAGGAGCCCCCAATTCATTAACCACTGAAATTTCAGAAGCCCCGGTCTTGATTAAGTCCGGGTGAGCACAACCGGCCAACACCAGCGCCGATGCAAGCAATACCGTATATTTGAGAGGTTTTAATAAACTCATAGCCTTCTCCCCTTTTTTCTCGATTGTATCGCCTTCAGAGCTCATATTGGCGAAATCTTCATTGTTGTTGATCATTTAGCTATTGGAAAAAACAAATTCTTCTACAATGGAATCAATGAATCGCTATGGGTGATCGAAATGTCAGTTGTGCGTCAAGCCCTTATCTCTACGATGTCCATACAGTCAATTGCTACGGCCAGCACTGTAACGCTGTCGGCTATTGCTCCTCTTGTTGCAACTGCAATCGGCATGCCCAGTTCCTTTATCGGCACGTACGTCTGTTTCATCTATATCGGCGCGGCTTTCGCGGCTGTTGCCGGCGGCACCATGGTGACCCGTTACGGCGGCATTCATGTTTCGCAAGGGTGTTTGATTCTGGCAGCGATCGGCTTGATGCTCAGTTCCATTGCCAATTTCTGGTTCATTTGTTTGGGCGGTCTTTGTCTCGGCTTAAGTTACGGTCCCATTACACCAGCCTCTAGCGACATTTTGGCTCACACGGTTCCGAAAGAACGGATGGGTTTTGTGTTTTCTCTGAAGCAAACGGCAGTTCCCTTAGGCAGTGCTCTGGCCGGTTTTATCGTGCCCAGTATTGCCCTTTGGGCGGGCAGTTGGCAGGCGGGACCTCACGCCATGGCGATTTTCGCCCTTTGTATCGCCCTTTTAGTTCTTTACCACCGCAATCAGCTTGATGACCACTTCGATCCGAGTTCGCGCTTCAGTATCCACACTGTATTAAATGCGCTGCGTTTGGTCACTTCGCACTCAGGTCTTCGCCGCATGTGTATCGTTTCTTTCGTCTATAACGGTACCCAAATGTGTGTTTTCAGTTACCTGGTTTCATTCATGGTTGAAGACATTTCAATTTCAATCGTCTTAGCCGGTATGGCATTAAGCGCAGCAAGCATCGGCGGAATGTGCGGACGTCTGTTTTGGGGAATGTTTGCCGATTGGATTCATTCACCGAGATTGACACTGGCGATATTGGGTTTTTTAATGGCAGCTATGTTAGTGACGGTTGGATTCTTCACGCCAGAAACGGCAACCGTACTGCTGCTTGGTGTCTGCTTTTGTCTGGGGGCTTCTGCTATCGGTTGGAACGGTGTTTACCTGGCTCATGTTGCCCGCATTGCTCCTGAAGGCAAAGCAGGCGTTGCCACCGGCGGAACATTGTTTTTTACCTTTGCGGGGGCCATCTTCCTTCCGCTTGCTTTCGGATTTATTCACGGCACCTTTGATCAGTACTTCGAAAGTTTCTACGCAACCGCTGCGCTTTGCGCATTAATCGCGCTGTGGCTTTTAGTCAGTAAAAACGCTAAAAACTAGGGATGATGCTGGTATTCTTTGATATCCGTTTGTACGGCGTCGATCAACGCATGCAAACTTGCCCTCACTTGCTCTTCCGAGCACCCTAACACCAGCGCATCTTCCAAAACATCTTTAATAGTCGCTGCCAAATCGTCATAGTTTTCGTTTAAAACCATGACCTTTTCTGTACAAGACACCGGAGAGCCATCAGGCTTTAACCACTTGGGCGGTGTAATTTTTTTATCGTTGCTGTCCATAGGTTTTAAATTGTTTGAGCACTTCATCCATCTGTTCGGCCGACAAAACTTTCGGCTCGCCAAGCTGTCTGGTAAGAATATACATGTGAGCCAGGTTTTCCACTTCGTGAGCCAGTTTTAATGCTGCCGACAGACTCTTTGCCGCGGCCAACACTCCATGATGAGACAGTAAACAGGCGTTTCTTAACTTCAACGCGCTTGCCGCAATATCGGCCAATTTTTCCGTACCAAAAAGAGCATAGGGCGCGCATTCGATTCGGTCACCGCCTGCTGCCGCAACCATATAGTGAAAAGGAGGAATCCCCATATCCTGGCATGCCAAAGCAGTTGCGCAGGTCGAATGCGTATGAACAATCGCCGCCAGATCCTCGCGCTGCCTGTACACTTTCTCATGCATCAGCCACTCGCTCGAAGGCAATCGACGGTTTAGCTCCTTCAAACCGATTGCTTTTTCAAAAGGAATAAAAACAATATCCTCCGGCAAAAGTTCTTCGTAAGCGATGCCGGTCGGAGTGATTAAAAAACCGTCAATCCCATTAATTCGGATGCGGGCGGAAACGTTGCCGCTTTTATTGACATTGATGCCCAGCACATTCATGCGCCGGGCAGTCTCAATGATTTGCTGTCTTAATTTTTCCTCTTGCACAATCAGCCTCTGGCCTGAATTCGAGCACCTTCCGGGAATAGGCGCGTCAGGTATTCAGGAGCGCACACGCCACGCTCCGTGATAAAGCCGGTAACTAAGCGTGCCGGAGTGACATCAAACGCAGGATTTTCCACATTGGTTTGTTCACTGATCACACGTACGTCGTTAATACGACCCTTTTTATCAATACCTCTGATAAAACGCAGCTCATCGCCCGAGCGGTTTTCAATTTCGATGCCGTGCTTTCCGTCTTGAATCGTCCAATCGATCGTTGAGGAAGGGGCTGCAACATAAAACGGCACCTGAGAATCCTTCGCCGCCAATGCTTTCAAATAAGTCCCAACCTTATTGGCGACATCACCGATGGCCGTAATACGGTCAGCTCCGACAATAACCGCATCAACTTCACGATGCTGCATTAAATGACCGCCTGCGTTATCGGTTATCACAGTATGAGGAATACCGACACCGGCCAATTCCCAAGCCGTTAAAAGCCCCTGTTCACGCGGACGCGTTTCATCAACCCAAACGTGTAAAGGAATTCCCTGTTCAAAAGCGATGTAAACCGCAGACAGTGCCGTGCCGTAGTCGACCGTCGCCAGCCATCCCGCGTTGCAATGAGTCAAAATATTAACCGGCTCGCGTTTATCGGCATAAATCTGCGCAATAATCTTCGCGCCGTGTGTTCCGATCGCACGATTAGCGAGCACATCATTTTGCGTCATCTGCTCGGCCTCACGGTAAGCAACGGGCAGGCGATCCTTCTTAGCGAGCGGCATGACTTTTTTGACGATATGATCCACCGCCCATTGCAAATTAACCGCGGTCGGCCTCGAAGAAATTAACTCACTTCGTACTTCGTGAATAAAATCGTCTTCAGGATTATCACGAATAGCCAGCACCATACCCCAGGCACCGGTGATTCCGATCAAAGGGGCACCGCGCACTTTCATTGTTGAAATCGCATCTCGCACTGACTGCCAATCAGGCAAAATTTCTTTTCGGAATTCAAAAGGCAGCCGTGTCTGGTCAATAATTCCGATTGCCTGACCGTGATCGACGGACCAAATGGTACGGGTGGGGATTCCATTGACTTTCATAAAAATCCTTGAAAATAACGATTTTTAAGATCTGTTTCGCCACTGTTTTTTCATTTTTGAAAAACCAGCCGCATCTCTTTAAATTTTAGCAAAGCAGACCACTGTAATCGGCCTAAAAAGTCCAAACCTTTCTTAATATTTTCTTACGAAAAAATAGGGAGTTAGGGCAATTTTGAGTAAAATTGTGAGGTTAATTTTCACGTAAAAGATTTTTTAAGATTTTCTAATGGATACGTCGCATCAACTTCACTCAGCATTTGTTCCGCAATCCATCGCCATTATTGGTGCCAGCGATCGCGAAACTTCCCGTGGAACGGCGCTTTGGAAGAACATTATCTCCGGGGGATATACCGGCCGCATTTATCCCATCAACCCCAAATATCGGTATTTGGGCGATGTCCAGTGCTATCCGTCAATTAAAACCATAGACGATGAGATTGATCTGGCCGTTTTGGCTGTGCCGAGTAAGAGCATTGAACGCCTGCTCGAAGACATCGCCGAGCACGGTACGCACTGGGTTGCTTTAGCCCCGAGTGATGCCTCTGTAACATCAGATCCGACATGGCAAGCTCATATCGTTAATAAAGCACATTCATTAGGACTGCGCTTAATCGGCACGGACTGCCTGGGGATCATGCGTCCGTCTATCAACTTGAACGCAAGTTACTGGACGGAATTGCCCAAAAGCGGCAACGTCGCTTTTGCCAGTCAGTCGGGTGTCATCGGCACTTCCATCTTGAGTTCTCAGCGAATCCGTGACATCGGATTTTCATGCTTGATCAACACCGGTGACGAAATCGACGTTTCAATGAGCGAGGTGGTGGATTTTCTTGCTCAGGATAAAGAAACCAGCGTCATTGTTCTGCACGTCGAAGGCATTCGTAATCCAAGAGAATTTTTCTCGGCCATCAGAGAAGCCTCACGCCGCAAACCCGTCATTGTCCTTCGCGGCGGTAAGAGCCAGCAAGCTTCGCAGCTGCTTGCAAGCCGAATGGGAGTTCCTGCAGGAGACGACAAAGTCTTTAACGCTTTGCTTGAAAGAGCAGGAGCAATCCGTGTATACGGTCTGGAAGACATGTTGTCTGCGATTGAAATTTTCTGCCAGCGCCGCCTGCCCAGAAGCAATCGCATCGGCATCATCTGCAACGGCAGCGGTTTTGGCGTGCTCGCTGCTGACGCCGCAGTAGAAACCGACGTCAAACTGGCTATTCTTTCACGGGCAACCACCGAAAAACTGCATCGGATTTTTGAAAATCCATTGCCCATGACCAATCCGGTGGATCTCTGGGCTGATGCCGATCCCAGACGTATTAAGCTCGCCGTTGATGCGCTTAACAAAGATGAAAATGTTGATGCCATCTTGATTGTTACGGCACCGACTTTTGCCGCACCGCTTGAGCGCGTTTGTGATGCGATTGCCTACGCAACCGACGCGAGCTTCAAACCGATCATTACCGCTTGGGTTGGGGAGGCGGAGACCATTGCCGCCAAACAGCGCTTAAAGGATCATCCGATTACCGTTTTAAAGAGTCCGGAAGACGCTATCAAAGCCTTTTCCTGGATGGCTCATTATGCGCAGTCCAGACGTTATCTGTCGGCAACCATCGCAGCAGAGACTGCACCGTTGGCCGCTGATAAGAAAGCGATCAGAGCCATTTTTGAAGAAAACAAAAACAATAACTGCTTCAGTCTGGATGAGCTGCAAACCAAGCGGCTCTTAGCCTGCATGGGGCTGACAGCCGCCTCAGGCATCTTAGTTCATTCTCCGGTAGAGGCTGTCAATGCCGCCAAAACACTCGGCTTTCCTGTTGTGATTAAAGCACTGGCCAATGGTGTCATTCATAAGAGCAATGTCGGCGGTGTTCGTCTGGATCTTTGTGATGAAAATGAAGTGTACCGAGCCAGCCAAACCATTTTGGATAACATTACACAGCGCGCCCCTTATGCTCAATTAAAGGGGCTCTACGTGCAGCGCTACATCCGCCGTCCTGATGGACGGGAGGTGAAAATTTCGGTTCACACAGATTCTCGCTTTGGTCCTGTTATCAGTTTCGGCGCAGGCGGTTATACAGGTGACATTTATCATGATGAAGTCTGCGAACTGCTGCCTTTGACCGAACCGCTTGCCAGAGAACTTATTGAAAAACCTCGCGTCAGCCGTTCTCTGGATTTCTTCCGTGGCATGCCTCCTGCCAACAAGGAAGCCTTAGCCCAGGTTTTGATGAGAGTATCGAAGCTTGTCACCGATTTTCCGCTTATTCGTGAACTCACGATTGATCCGATTTTGGTCGATGACGGCGGCTGTATCGCGCTTGACGCTCACGTCGGAATTGCCCCGGGCAACCTGGACAAGGATGACCGAGCTTCTCACTTGACGCTTGCTCCTGAACCCTTTGTCGACACGAATTGGCGGGAAATTAAAAACGGCTTTGTTTTCCTGCGCAATATCCACGCCCAGGACTATGATGCGCTCAGAAATTTCTTGTTAAGACTCTCGCCGCAAACAACATATCTGCGCCTGCACATTTCATCGAATGAATTGGCGCGTGAGAAAATTGTTGAGCTGACCAATATCGATTACAACCGCGAGATTGCTATCGTCGCTTGTGACCCGGAGGAGCCGGAATTTATCCGAGGCGTGAGCCGCTTTAAACGTATCCCCGGCACCCGATACGCCGAGTTCGGCGTGGTTGTCGAAGACAATTGGCAGCGACGCGGACTGGCCACCATCCTGATGGGAGAATTGATTGAACAGGCCAAGACAGCCAAAGTAGGAACTCTGATCGGGTACGTGCTAAAAGGCAATGACGGCATGTTCGGTCTGATGAATTCTTTAGGCTTTAAATGCCACGAAGAAGATACGCTTGATGAAGCCTTTATTACTTTTACCTTGGACCTGTAACGAGGAATCATGTCTGATTTAACAATTAATGTACAAAATGGCATTTGTCATATCGCACTGTCACGGCCTGCCAAGCGCAATACGATTGACGCCGCGACATGCTTAAGTTGGGTCAAGGTGCTGGCTGAAGCCCAAAAAGATGACGCTGTCCGCTGCGTGGTGCTCAGCGGTGAGGATAATATTTTTTGCGCCGGTGCGGATTTTTCTGAATCACTGCATCGAACCGAGGAAACTCAAGAGGCCTATGACGCTTTGATTGAAGCGATGATCGCCTTTGACAAACCGATTTTGGCGGCCGTCAGAGGACCGGCGGTCGGCCTGGGTGTAGCCATTCTTTGTTTCTCCGATATGGTTTACTGCGGTGAGAAGAGCCTTTTTTCCGTACCGTTCACCGCTCTTGGGTTAACGCCGGAATATGCGCTAACCTATACCTTAAGCGAAAAAGCGGGCTTTAAAAAAGCCATGGAAAAGCTTCTTTTAAGTGAGCCTATTACAGCGAGCGAAGCGGTTCATATGGGATTCGTTACCGCTGTATTCAAAGATGACGAAGTCCTTAAAGAGACTTTGGCCCGTGCGGCTCGCTTAACCAAACTTCCCGCCGGCAGCCTGAGAGCAACCAAGGCCTTGCTGAGAAAGAACCAAGGACAGGCTATCCGACAAGCTTTGAATGCCGAACACGAAGTGCTGATTTCCCGTCTCGACAGTGACGAAGCCAAAGAAGCATGCAAGGCATTTGAAGAAGGCAGAAAGCCCGATTTCAGTGCGAAAGCCCATTAGGATTGATCATCATGGCAATGATTGAAATTCAACATGTCAGCAAATGGTACAGCGAGAGTTTCCAAGTTCTCAAAGACTGCACTGCCAGCGTTGAGAAGGGGGAAGTTGTGGTCGTTTGCGGTCCGTCGGGATCAGGCAAGTCCACTCTGATTAAGACCGTCAACGGACTGGAACCCTTTCAAGAGGGCAAAATCATCGTCAATGGCATTGATGTCGGCAACCCGAAAACGAATTTACCTAAACTGCGCCGTCATATCGGCATGGTTTTTCAGCATTTTGAGCTCTTTCCCCACCTTTCGATCATTGACAACTTAACTTTGGCTCAAATGAAAGTATTGGGCCGAAGCCGAGATGAGGCGACACAGCGCGGACTTAGCCTCCTTGAACGCGTGCACCTGTCACAACAGGCATTAAAATTCCCCGGGCAGCTCTCCGGCGGTCAGCAGCAACGTGTGGCCATCGCCCGAGCTCTGGCTATGGATCCGGTTTGTATGCTTTTTGACGAACCGACTTCTGCACTTGATCCGGAAATGATCAACGAAGTACTCGATGTCATGGTTGAACTTGCTCAGGACGGAATGACCATGATGGTCGTCACCCACGAAATGGGTTTTGCCAGACGCGTTGCCGACAGAGTGCTTTTCATGGAAAACGGGGAAATCCTTGAAAATGCTCCCACACAGGAATTCTTTACGCAGCCAAAGAGCGAGCGCGCCGTACAATTCCTGTCGAAAATTCTCAATCACTGATTGCGTCGGACTGAAACTTTCCGTTGACTGTCGCACATAAATAGGAACAGAACAAATGATTGAACACGCTCATACGAACGACTCCACTTTGGCGTTGGCTCGTACTGTTTTAATCCAAGAAGCGAAGGCTCTGACTGACCTGGCTGACAAATTAGGCGAACCTTTTCTGCAGGCGGTGCAATGTCTGCTGAACTGCAAAGGTCGGGTCGTTGTTTCCGGTGTCGGCAAAAGCGGTCATATCGGATGCAAATTGGCAGCAACGCTTGCCTCCACCGGCACGCCGTCCTTTTTTGTTCATGCCGGAGAAGCCGCTCACGGCGACTTAGGAATGATTACGCGAGACGATGTGCTGATTGCCATTTCCAATTCGGGAACAACCAATGAGCTTTTGACAATTGTCCCGGTTATTAAGCGTGAAGGCACACCCCTGATTGCAATGACGAGCTCTCCGGACAGCGCGCTTGCCAAATATGCGGACATTCACTTGGACATCGGCGTCAGACAGGAAGCTTGTCCCCTGGGTCTTGCGCCGACGACAAGCACCACAGCCACATTAGCCTTGGGCGATGCGTTGGCCGTCGCATGCCTTCAAGCCAAGGGATTTACAGCTGATGATTTTGCACGTTCACATCCGGGCGGAGCACTCGGCCGCCGCCTCTTAATTCATGTCAGTGATGTCATGCGCACCGGCGAAAAGGTGCCCAGCGTACTCAACACAGTATCCGTTTTGGATGCCGTTCGCGAAATCACGCTCAAGCGTATCGGCATGACAGCCATTGTTGACAAAGATAATTGTGTTAAGGGCATCTTTACCGAAGGTGATCTGCGTCGTCTGATTGAACGAGTGGGAGACATCAGAAACGTCTGCATAGCCGATGTCATGACTCCGTCGCCGAAAACCATTTCGAAGTCAGCATTGGCTGCCGAAGCGGCCCATATCCTGGATCGGTCGTTATGCAATCAACTATTGGTTGTTGACGAACAAAACCGACTGATCGGTGCTTTGCACATCCATGATTTAATGACGGCGAAAGTAATATGACACTTTTTGAAAAAGCTCAAAAAATCAGGCTCCTTATTTGCGACGTTGACGGTGTTCTTACCGATGGAAAAATTTATATCGGCAATGAGGGTGAACTGTTTAAAGCCTTTGATGTCAAAGACGGCTTGGGAATCAAAATGCTTCTTGCAAACGGAATTGACGTCGCCATTTTGACCGCCCGCAGTTCTGAAATTCTGAAAAAACGTACGCAAGAACTGGGAATTACAAATGTTCTTCAGGGGCAAAGAGACAAGGTTAAGGGACTGCAGGAACTTTTGTCTGTGACAGGGTTCAAGCCTGAAAACATTGCCTATATCGGCGATGATCTCCCTGATTATGCCGTCATTCAGCAAGTGGGGCTTGCCGCCTGTCCGAGCAATGCCGTCAAAGAGATCGAACGGCTGGCCGACTTCAAAAGCGCCCATGAGGGCGGAGCCGGCGCCGTACGAGAGTTGGCTGAATATATTTTAAAAGCTCAAGGGAAGTGGGAAAATACTCTTGAGAATATGTTCCTGCATCCGGATCCGAATGCAGTACATCGTTATTGATTGGGAAAAACATGCGCGAAAGACTGACCGCGATTATCGCTATCATTTTGTTGCTGATCCTTATTGCTGCGAGCTACTGGTATGCGATGCAGGCCTCGTTTAGCAATTTGCGCTATGTGCCGAGCGAAGATTCTCCTGACTTTATCGCTTCTCAGGCCACCATCATCACTTTTGACGAAACGGGAGTTGCAAAAAATCGTCTTCAGGCCGAGGAGTTTCGTCACTTCTCCAATGACTCTGTCACTATGATCAAGCCCAGAGCCACAACTGTTTCGCCAAACGAACCTCTGACACATGCGGAAGCCCTCAAGGGGCATTCCAATGATGCCGGAGAAACCTATTTGTTTGAAGGCGATGTGGTCGTCTCTCGCGCAGCCAACGGCAACACGGCTGCAAGCCGTCTTGAAACCCAAAGCATGACGGTCTACACCGACATTAACCGCTACGAATCCGACGATGTTGTTGATATTTTCAGCGGCGATGATCATGCTCGAGGCACAGGAATGGTATTTGACAATATGAATCAAACCATTGAACTGAAAAGTCGGGTCACTACAGTGATCGAACCTCAGGGCGGCTCGAAAAACCTACTTCCTCAATAAAGGTAACTGCGATGAAATACAACGCGCTGCTTGTTTTGCTCCTTGGCTTTGCCTGCACCTATGCACAAGCTGAAAGTCAGGACAGACAAAAGCCCATTGAAATTCAGGCGAACCACTTTTTCGGAGATCAAGTTAAACAAGTAGCCACCTATACCGGCTCGGTTCGTGTTGACCAAGGAACCATGCGCCTGACCGGTCAAAAACTGGTTCTTCAGGAGACCGCTACCGGCTACAAGAAAGGTACTCTCACGGGTAATTTAGCGACCTTTCGCCAAAAACGAGATCCCAAAGTCAAGGGAGTTGAGGAGTGGGTTTCCGGTCGAGCCCAACAAATCGTTTATGAAGAGCAGACCGGTATTGTTACTCTGACCGGACAAGCGCTTGTGCAGCGATCGGAAAACGGTGTCGTCAAAGACAGTGCGCGCGGCAATAAAATCATCTACGATACGATTCGCTCACGTACAATTATCCAAGGTAACAGCGGTGGTCGAGCTAGCACAGTGATTGCGCCGCGAAGCAATTCACGCTAGTTAGCTATTGAAATGACCACTGCCAAGTAAAAGGAACCATCGTGCCGAGTACTGAAGAAAATCTCGAAATTAATCGTCAAACCGAAGAAATTGCGACTGAAGACAACAGCCATGACAGCGAATCAGCGGCGTCAGTCAATACCTTACGCGCACTCGGTTTGAAAAAACGCTACGGCAGTCGCTGGGTCGTTCAGGATGTTTCTCTTGAAGTCAGAAGCGGTGAAGTTGTCGGCCTTCTGGGACCTAACGGCGCGGGTAAAACAACCACTTTCAATATGGTTGTAGGACTGATTGTGGCCGATGGCGGCACCATTGAACTCAACGGTCAATCCATCGCTCACCTGCCGATCTACCAGCGTTCACGCTTGGGAGTGTCGTACCTTCCGCAGGAAGCTTCAGTTTTCCGACGCATGACAGTGGAGGAAAATATCCGAGCCATTCTCGAGCTGCAGCACGATGAAAACGGCAAAAGTTACAGCAAAGAGGTCATTGAACAAAAACTCAACGACTTACTCGAAGAACTGCAGATCACACGCCTGAGAACCAACCCGGCCATGAGCTTATCGGGTGGTGAACGACGCCGTACGGAAATTGCCCGTGCGCTGGCTGCAGAACCCAAATTCATTTTGTTGGACGAACCTTTCGCAGGCGTTGACCCCATTGCTGTTATTGAGATTCAACGCATCGTTCGTTTCCTCAAGCAACGCGGCATCGGCGTTCTCATCACTGACCACAACGTCCGCGAAACTTTAGGGATTTGTGATCACGCTTACATCATTTGTGACGGAGGCGTATTGGCAAGCGGTCACCCGAAAGATATCGTTCAAAATGAAGCGGTGAAAGACGCCTATTTAGGTAAAGATTTCCGCATGTAATCGCGGCCATGAATCAAATTTACCAATACTTATCTTCGTCGAACGTCATCTTTTTTAACTCGATGCAACGTGCGACAAAAAAACGAGTGTTTGAAGAGGCCTGCCTGACTTTTCAAATGTCAGGCGTGCCCCATACTCAGGTTTTTGAAGCACTCTATGCGCGAGAACGCATCGGCAACAATGCATTGGGAGGCGGTGTTGCACTGCCACATTGTGAAATAGACGGACTAAAGCATCCTATCATCACAATTGTGCTGCTGCAGCGCCCTGTTCACATTGACCCCACGCCCTACGACAATAAGCCGGTTGATATTTTCTTTTTCCTGATTGTCCCGAAAACAGACGATGACGATGAGTATTTGCCGCTGTTGCGCGAATGTATTGCAATGTTGGAAAATAAATCGTTTTGCGCAAAACTCCGTAAAGCGGAAAACAGCGTTGAAGTCTGTTCCTGTGTCATGGATTGGGTTGCACCCACTGTTTTAGCACGAGAAACCCAGGAAGATGCGCTGGAAAACGAATGGGATATCCTCAACGAGGAAGTCAAAGCGGAGCTAAAAGAAGAACAGCAGGGACATCAATCCGTTGTCGTCGCTGCGGTGGAAAACAATACCTGACAATTCGCTACAATAATCTAGCTGTTTGTGGGGGCGGTCATATGAAGCTTATTATTGTCACCGGTCTTTCCGGTTCCGGCAAATCCGTTGCTATTCGTCAGTTGGAAGACTCCGGTTATTACTGTATTGACAATCTGCCTTTGTCGTTTGTGATTCCGGTGGCAAAATCCTTGCAGCAAACACAGGAATTTGTTGCCTTCGCCGTGGATGCCCGAAGTGACTTTGAAGGATATGCGCCCGAAAAACTCATTGAGGAGCTCAATGCCCAAAAAGATTGGGATGTCAGGGTTCTGTTTCTTACCGCTACCACTCAGGAACTTATTCAACGCTTTTCTGAAACAAGGCGCCGTCATCCGCTGACATTGCGATTCAGTAAAAACAAAGAAAAAGTCACCTTAGCAGAAGTCATCAATAAAGAGCGTGAATTGCTTGAACCCTATAGTGTTCAGGCGCATGTAGTTGACACTACTCACTTGCAAAGCAATACGCTTCGCACTTGGGTGAAGGACTTCGCTGACGCTCCCCATGCGGATTTGAGTTTATCTTTTGAATCTTTCGGCTATAAACACGGCATCCCCATCGCCGCCGACCTTGTGTTTGACGTCAGAAATCTGCCCAACCCCTACTACGATCCTCAATTGCGCCCGCTGACAGGCAAGGATTCTCCGATTATCGAGTACATGCAAAAACAGCCGGCTGTCAACGAAATGGTTGCAGACATCACACACTTCATTGAAAAATGGCTCCCCAGCTACCAGGCAACCAACAGGCACTACCTGACTGTCGCCATCGGATGCACGGGCGGTCAGCATCGCTCTGTTTACGTGGCAGAAACTCTGGCTAAATATTTCGCTGAAAAAACGGCTTCAGTAACGATTCGCCACCGAATCATCGGACAAGCACGAACGCCGATTAAAGGACTGTCTCAAAGTCTTTAAAGAAAGAACTTTTCCAAAAGACTTCTTATCGGTGCAGGCAAGCCAATATCGGGCAAGTCCGCCAGTTTGATCCATCGCTCTGAATTTGACGTCAAGGGCTTTTTGTTTACTCGAACAGCAATCGGGTGAAGGATCAAACGGTAATGAGAAAAATCGTGAGAAAAGCTTTCAAGCGCTCTTGTGTTTTTTACGCAAAAACCCTGCTCCGAAACTATCCTTTCTGCCGCCTCCTGTGTGAGCACTCCGTCTTTTTCCGGAAGACAATAAAGTCCTTCCCAAACACCTTTGACGCTTCTTTTTTGTAAAAAGCACTCGTCATCATCCCAAAGCAAGAGAAATGTTCTTTCTTTTTGAGGACGTTTGGAACGCTTCAGAGTAACCGGAATTTTATTTTGCAATCCTGCTTTCAATGATTCACATTCTTGCTGAAAGGGACAAAGTACACACTTGGGGTTACGCATGCAAACCGTTGCTCCCAAATCCATCAGTCCCTGAATGTAATCTTCTATGTTTTGTTCGGGCAAAAGCTTTTCAGCCAGAGACCAAAGCTCTTTGACCGTACCTGTTTCATTAACGGGCGACTCAATGCGAAACAAACGGGCAAGCACTCGTTTGACATTGCCGTCCAGTATTGTCTCCCTGGCACCGAAACTAAATGCAGCAATCGCAGCGGCGGTACTGCGGCCGACACCGGGCAGTGCCTCCCACTCTTGGCGAGTTTTCGGAAAAATCCCTTTTTTCTCATCAACAATAATCTGTGCGGCTTTATGCAGATTTCTGGCTCGGCTGTAGTACCCCAAGCCGGACCAATACTGCATTACCTCATCTTCTTGTGCCTTAGCTAAATCCTGCACAGTCGGGAAGCGTTTCATGAAACGATCATAATATTCGATTACAGTTGCTACCTGAGTCTGTTGAAGCATTATTTCCGAAATCCAACGCGCATAAGGTTCTGCTACTTGCCAGGGAAGATGATGACGGCCATGGTTTCTCTGCCAGGTGATAAGCGTGAGGGAGAATTGTTTCGGATGCATTGATTTTTCAGGAAAACAGTACAATAGCGAAGTCTTGTTGGATTATAAAGCCATGCCACTGAAATCATCTTCTATAAAGAAATCCCTCTGTAGTGCCATAGCTCTTTGCTGCATGGCTGCACCGGTCCTTGCCAAAGAAACCCTTCCGAATGTTGAATTAACCGGCGGTCTTTTGTTTCAGATCATCGCTTCTGAATTCGCTTTGCAGCGCCATGATCTCGGCACTGCGTTTCAAACCTATATGCAAACGGCTCGCACCACCAAAGACTCTCGCTTGGCACAACGCGCTTTTGAGATCGCCGATGCTGCTCACGCTTTTGAGTTAGCCGGCGAAGCCTCCAAACTTTGGGAAACTCTGGCACCCGAAAATGAGAACGCTCAATTGGCTAATTTGCTGAGTCAAATTCGTCAAGGTGAGAATTCAGAAAGCTTGGCTAAAAAGGCTCACAAACTTATCGCTGAAAGCGCAAACCAAACAGAGAAATTGCAGCGTTTTCAAGCCATCGCCATCCAGGCGGAATTGGGAAATTGGCAGCCCCAGGAAATGCTTAATTTTCTCCGTCCGCTGGCTTCACTTTGTAAGGAACAAAAAGAGTCCGCATTAACATTAGCCAAACTTTATCGCCGTACTGGCAATGCTGAGTTAGGCGAACATTACGCAAAGATAGCTTGGCAACAACTTCCGGACAGCTCTGCCGCCTTACTTGAATATGCTGATGTTTTGATCTCTAAACAACCTAAAGAAAGCATTCGGCTGTTGGAAAACTTTGTCCTCAAACATCCTAAAGACTACGATGCACAGCTTGGTTTGGCCAAAGCTTATGCAAGAACTCAAAATAAAAAAGGCGTCGAAAAACAGATCAAGGTTTTGGATTCATTCGCTCAAACTTTGCCTGACTTAGCTTTTACTTTAGCCAGTGTCTGTGACAATGTCGGACTTACTGATGAGACAAAGCGCTATCTGATGATGTTTGAGCGCCAGGCTAAAGATCGAAAATCATTTCAAGACCGTCTGCCGAGAACCTATCTCTCACTGGGCATGATTGACTACAAGCAGCGGCATTTTGGGGCGGCTGCTGAGTGGTTTAAGCAAGTCGATGCAAGCAGCGAGTTTTATCCTCAAGCGCGACTATTCTTGGCGCAAAGTTTAGCTGCCGAAAAACGCTTTAAAGAAGCTCTCAATGTTTTGGATAAAACTAAAGTGGATGAACGGCTGCAGACAGAATTTTTATATAAGAAAGCCCAGATTCTTTACGAGCAGGGATCGATCGGTCCGTCTTACAAAGCGATGAAACAGGCGCTTGAAACGGATCCGGACAATGCAACGCTTCTTTACCAGTGTGCCATTGTGGCCAATGAGCTGCACCGTCTTTCTGAAGCTGAAAAATACCTTCAGGACGCCATTAATTTTCATCCCAATGAAGCGGATTTCTACAACACGCTCGGCTATCTTTGGGTTGACAACAATGTCAAACTGGATCAGGCTCAGTCATTAATTGAGAAAGCGTTGGAAATGAAGCCTGATAACGCCGCCTATTTGGATTCGATGGGGTGGCTTCTCTTTCGAAAAGGGCAGCTGGCTGAGGCTCAAAAATACTTGGAAAAAGCGGTCTCTCTTCTCAAAGACAAAGAAATTTTGCTGCATCTGGCCGAGCTTTATCAAGTGCAGGGCAAAACACAGAAAGCAATGGAGATTTTGAGACCAATGCTTAGAGAAAACGCCGATGATCCGGTTGTCAACGCATTGATGGATCGTCTTCACCTGAGGTTTTAGGAATGACAATGTCGCTTAGAACGCTCACCTTAATTTCTGTCATGGCGCTTGGTTTGACCGGTTGCGTCTCTTTATCAACACCCGATTTAGAGCAATCGTGGCAAGGACGTTTTTCCATTTCTGCCGAATCAGCTACCAATCGCGAAAATCATAGCGGCCGATTCACTCTCACTCATACGAGTGATGTATTGACAATACTGGACTTAAAGAGCCCTCTGGGCAACACCTTAGCCCGAATCACTCAAACGCCAAAGAACATTTCTTTGGAAACACTCGGCAATCCCACCATTGAGGCTTCTGATGCAGAGTCACTTCTGTTGGAAACCTTGGGATTCAGTGTTCCCGTCGAAGGATTACAGTATTGGATTGACGGCATTCCTGTTCCCGGAAGCTATGCAAAAACTTTGCCCGATAAACCTCCTTACCGACAAATTGAACAAAACGGTTGGTTAATTCAATACGAAAATTATGATGAATCGGCTCTTCCCAAAAGAATCCGACTTCAAAGACCGAACACTGAGAACTCTCCGTCCATATCAATACTTTTGCTGATTTCAAATAGAAATGCCTCTTGAACTTCTTGCCCCTGCCAAATTAAATCTGTTTTTACATGTTGTCGGTCGGCGTCCCGATGGCTACCACGAACTGCAGTCGGTATTCGTTCTAATTGATTTGTGTGACACTGTTCGCATTTCTCTTCGCAATGATGGCTTAATCAACAGAACCGGCGACATTATCGGAGAACCCGAAAAAGACCTCTGTGTCAGAGCCGCTCGATTGCTTCAAAAAGAAACCGGTACATCGTTGGGGGCAGACATCGAAGTTATCAAACGAATTCCTGCAGGAGCCGGTTTAGGCGGAGGCTCTTCTGATGCCGCCACCACACTGATGGGATTAAATTGCCTGTGGAATCTTGCCATCCCCACTGAAAAACTCATGTCTTTAGCCGCCAGATTAGGAGCCGATGTGCCATTTTTCTTATTGGGTACAAATGCATGGGTTGAAGGCATCGGGGAAAAATTGCAGCCGATTGACATCCCTTCTTTACCCTTTGCGGTGATATGGCCGGGGGTCAGTCAACCGACTCCTCAAATTTTTTCGCATCCGGACTTGACAAGGAACACGAAATACGTCAAAATGTCGATCCTCGACGCCGCTCGACAAACGGGCGACTGGATGAGTCTGGGACACAATGATCTAGAACCGATCGTAAAAATTGTGAACCCTGAGGTAAATCGATTACTAACAGCTTTACCTCAATTCCGCCTGACAGGCTCCGGTTCGGCAGCCTTTGCATTAATGCAAAAAGAAGAGGCGGAAAGGGTGTTTAAGAACATTCCGAAAACTTGGAAACATTTTTCGGTAAAAAGTCTTACAATACACCCGACGTTGTCAGCATTATCATGCTGAACCAAAATTTGTAGGGGAGTCGCCAAGCTGGCCTAAGGCACCGGATTTTGATTCCGGCATTCGAAGGTTCGAATCCTTCTACCCCTGCCAGCACAAAAACGAAAGAGGATGGGAGGCAACAAATGCGCTCCCTTTCTTTTTTCAGGGCCGTCTTTGTGTTACTCTGACGGCTTCCCTGTTGTTAACTGCGAGAGCGCAAGCCCCCGCCCACGAAAAGAGCTTAAGTCATGGATCCCATGGTTCCGGAAAGTATGATGGTCTTCACGGGCAACGCCAACCCGAAACTTGCCCAGGCTGTCACGAAATATCTCAACATTCCCCTTGGCTCCGCCACCGTCAACCGCTTCAGCGACGGCGAAGTCATGGTTCAGCTGCTCGACAATGTGCGCGGCAAGGACGTCTTCATCCTTCAGAGCACCTGCGCTCCGACGAACGACAACCTGATGGAACTCATGATCATGGTTGACGCCCTCAAGCGTGCGTCCGCCCGCCGCATCACGGCTGCGATCCCCTACTACGGCTATGCCCGTCAGGACCGCCGTCCGCGTTCCACGCGCGTGGCCATCTCCGCCAAGGTCGTCGCCAACATGCTTCAGGCTGTCGGCGTTGACCGCGTCCTCACGATGGACCTCCATGCCGACCAGATCCAGGGCTTCTTCGACATCCCGGTCGACAACATCTACGCCACCCCGGTTCTTCTCAACGACCTCGTCGAACGCAAGTACGACGACCTGATGGTTGTTTCCCCGGACGTCGGCGGCGTTGTCCGCGCCCGCGCCATGGCCAAGGCTCTCGAAGTCGACCTCGCCATCATCGACAAGCGCC
>CAJKMT010000033.1 GCA_905201055.1 uncultured Sutterella sp.
CTTAAGGAAGAGAAGGGCCCCGTTCTTCTGCATGTTTTGACCAACAAGGGGAACGGCGTGCCGGAAATTCTTCATAATCCCGATAAGTATCACGGCGTCGGCCCCGAAAACAAACCCGAAACAGAAATTTCCTATTCTTCGGTTGTCGGCAATAAGCTGTGCGCTTTGGCACAAGACAACAAAAGCGTCGTGGCGGTAACCGCCGCCATGTCAATGGGCACCGGTCTTGACGAATTTGCCCGCAGGTTTCCCGACCGTTATTTCGACGTAGGAATAGCCGAAGGTCATGCCGCAAGTATGTGCGCCGCTTTGGCTGCCGCAGGAGTTACCGTTGCCGAACGGTCTTTCGGGATAATGACAGCATGAACGCCAGCGGCATCAGCCGAGCGCAGACAGGCACCGAAATTTCTCGGGTCCGTGATGCCGTCCAAAATCAGGAAAAGCGAGTCGGGACGAATCTCATCCATCAGTTCATCAAAAGACAGTGTCACCTCAAGGGGGGTAGCCATCGCCACAATCCCCTGGTGGGGAATGTCGCCCGAAACCATGCCGCTTAAGCGGTCGTGGCCGGCCTGCATCACGCGAACACCGAAACTTTCAAGCTCAGCGCGCATCTGATTCATGCGCTTATCGCGCCGCTGGGGATCCACATACACACAGACAATTGAATCCGGATCTTTTCTTAAGCGGGCGCCCACGGCATGAAAACCCGCCAAAATAATATTTTTTGCCATAACCTGTACTCAGTCATCAATAAATAGGTGACATTCTAACTAACGGCGCGAGCGACTGATACGAAAATCAATCCGACGACGGTCTTCATCGACCTCAATGAGGCTCACCGTCACCACGTCACCCACCGAATAAACCTCGCCGAAAGATTGACCTTCAAGCGTGCCCTGCGGAGTGTACATATAGTAATCAAAGCCGATGTTGGAAATGTGCACAAAACCTTCAACAAACACCTCCTGCAGCTGGACATAAAGTCCGAACGTGGTAATTGCCGTGATTCGGGCTTTAAACGTACGCTGAGTCGAAGCAAGGGACTTCATGTAGCGGCACTTAAGCCAGGCGGTCACATCGCGGCTCGCGTCATCAGCCCTGCGTTCGCAGGCGCTCGTGATCTTGCCCAACTCAATCCAGGTATTGCGTGAAGGATCACTCTTGCCGGCGGTGGCATCCTGGGGCTGGGGCATCGCCAAAAGCGTGCGCTTGAGGTTCATGCCGCTTAAACTGTTTAAAACCGCAGTGCTTGATGCATAAACCGCCGGTCGGTAAGTCCGCCTCGACAAAATGCCTCGGATCGTACGGTGCACAAGTAAGTCAGGATAGCGGCGAATGGGCGAAGTAAAGTGCGTATAGGCTTCATAACCCAAACCGTAGTGCCCGATGTTGTCAGGTGAGTAAACCGCGCGCTGCATCGAGCGCAAAAGTGCGTTTTGAATCACATCACTATAAGGCTTGCCTTCGACCGCCTTAACGACTTTTTCATAATCCGCAGCAGAGGGTTTATTGCCACCTTCCAGAATCAGACCGAATCCGGAGAGCACCCGGCGCAGTTCAAGCAGACGGTCGGCAGCCGGCGTGTCATGCACACGGTAAAGAGACAGTTTCTTTCTGCGGGTGATGAAATCGGCCGCGCAGGTATTGGCCGCGAGCATGCACTCTTCAATAAGTCTGTGCGCATCGTTGGACTCACGGGCAACAATTGCTACGATTTCTCCCTTTTCATCGGTTTTGACCAATGTTTCCTGAGTCACAAAGTCAATGGCACCGCGCACGTTTCTTGCGCGACGCAGAACCTTATAAAGTGCATACAGGCAATCAAGTCCGCCTCTGACGCTTTGCGGGACTTCTTCATCAGTCGCAGTGTCGCCGGAAAGGTACTTCCAGGCATTGGTGTACGTTAAACGCGCGTGTGAATGAATGACAGCCGGATAGAACTGATACGCCTTAACGGTGCCGAGCGAGTCAATCACCATATCGCAGACCATGGAGAGGCGGTCAACGCCGGGGTTTAATGAACAAAGACCGTTACAGAGCTTTTCGGGCAGCATCGGAATCACACGGCGCGGGAAATACACCGAAGTGCTTCTGAGCTGTGCGTCACGGTCAAGTTCCGTGTCGGGCTTGACGTAATAGCTCACATCGGCAATCGCCACAAGAAGCCTGAAGGTATCTTTGTCGGCTTTTTCCGCATAAACGGCGTCGTCAAAGTCGCGGGCATCTTCTCCGTCAATCGTGCAAAACGGCACATCGCGCAGATCAACCCGCCGGGCACGGTCTTTGGCAAGAACCTTATCCGGAAGCTTTTCGGTTTCAAGCATCGTGCCGGGGCTGAATTCATGAGGGAGATTGAACTGTCTGACAGCCAGCTCAATTTCCAAGTCTGCGTCATTGTCAACCTGCAATTCGCGGTCAATTCTGACGTAAACCCTCGGATCCCCTTTACTCGGATAACGGTGAATGACGGCGACGACTTTTTTATCGACCCAGCCTTCCAAAACCGACTCCGGATCCTCAAATTTCACACTCAGATTGCAAAGTCTCGGATCAGCCTTTTTAAAGTGATAGGTGACCTTACCGTGTTTGGAGGTGTTTTTCTTCACCTCGCCCACAATCTCAGTAATGGAATGCTCGATGATTTCCGTCACCGCAGCGTAAGGAGTCGGATCATCCCAGGGCTCTGCCGAATGCGTCGTACGAAAACGCACGGCATCACCCGGCAAAACAACCTTGACGTGCTCATCCGTAATCGTAAAACGATCTCCGGTTGAATCTTCCACGATGTAAGGTGTGGACTGAGCGGGAGAAACCACGATACCGGTATGCTCTTTTTTCGCTTTATGCGTAAAGCATTTTTTCTGTGAATCAAACCGAACACGGCTGTCACCCATCAAGCGGTCAAGGACCTGGGCATAAAGTGACTCGTTGAGCTTGCGGTACTGCTCGGACAAAAGCACATAAAGTTCTGACGTATCCAGGTCAGCCGCCGAACGGTTTAATATCTCAACAGCCTTTTGCGTGAGCTCGGTAATCACGTAATTTTTGACTCGACCTTTGGCTGTGGTCACTTTTTTGGTCGCAGTGCGCTTTTCTTTCACGATCTTCGGACGGGGTGTTTTCTTTAAATTTGGCAACTTCTTTTCTCTTTCGTATATAATTGCGATTCTCTGTTGTAGGTTTTAACCTAAACAGGTCTGCCCGGGTGGCGAAATTGGTAGACGCACCAGCTTCAGGTGCTGGCGCTGCGAGGCGTATCGGTTCGAGTCCGATCCCGGGCACCAAAAACGCTTAAATAATCAATAGACTTAATTGGTTATTTAAGCGTTTTTTATTACCCCGCACTTATATCAGTCTTGTCAATCGCGCCGCCTTTAGTATATCGAAGAATTTTGATTTTCCGATGAAATATTTTGAATCTGTTTTTCTCAATCGGGAAAATCGTTTCAATTCGATAAAATGCATTTCTTAAGCCCGATCAAAGTTAAAGATTATTTTAATATCATTTAAATATTGAACAAATATTAACATTAAGTTGAAACCATATTTATTCAATAGTCAATCATTTCCTATTGAAATAATTTGATGGACTTCGAAAACCGCGGGATAGTTTTTGGCAAAACCGTCTTTAGCCTTTCCGGTATTTTCCACGAGTAAAGAAGCCTCAAGAGGTGTGCCGTTTTTGATTTGACCCGTGACGGAATCGTAGCGCTCATAAAGTTCACCGGTTTTATCAACGACCCAATATGACTGAGAACACCCCTTGGGCTTAAAAGCCCGCACCTCATGACCGATAATCAATGTTCCCTGAATTACAGCCCGATCACCCTCGGCCAAAAAACAAGCGTTTAATCCTGACTTACCGAGGGTTTGTGTTTTGACATTTGAAGATTCTGGCGCGGCGCAACTGAAAAGCATTGTTGCAAACGCGATGGCGAAAATCGAGGCAATTCTTTTGTTCATAAAATCGGTCCAAAAGTTTCTCTCTAATTAATAGTGATTTTAGAGCGTGAAACTCAACCGAAATGAAAACAATTGTTAGTCTTCTCTTTTTTCTTTTCTGTGCCGCTCGAGTACCTCAAGCTGCTTTTGCTGAATGGCGGCCTGCTCCTTGGCGCTGACGCTGTGCGTCACCAAGTACACGCCAATGAAGATCAAAAGCACGGCCACGCCCTTTTCCCAGGAGATGGCGTCAAGCCCCATGGCCACGGCGGCGAGACAACCGGCAACCGGCTGAACATAGTTATACATGGCGGCAACAGTCGGTTTGAGGTTGCGCTGGCCGATCACAATCAGCAGGTAGGAAAGAAACGTGCCGCCGATAACCACATAGGCGGCGCCCAACCATTCGTTAACGCTCACCGTCGCCCATTCGGTCTGTGTCAGCGCGGGGATTGAAAACGGCAACACGCATAAAGAGGCAAAGGTGAACATCCACTTCATCGTGGTGAACAGGTTATATCGGGTAACCAGATCTTTAAACTTCACGACATAAAGCGCGAAACTCAACTGGGCGCTTGCGACCAGAAGGTCACCCCAAATATTACTTTGCAAGCCCGGGTTTGCGGCGAGCTCCGTTTTCGACATAATCAGCACCAAGGCGCCGCCAGCCCCCATCATGATGCCGATCAGTTTTTTAAGAGTAATGCGGTCTTTAAGGATCACAGCCGCAAGCACCATGGCCCAAAGCGGCATGGTCGAAGCCAAAATAGTGGCGTTGCCGGGCGTTGTGAGTCCCACGCCAAACACATAATTGCCTTGATTAAAAATAATGGCGAAAAGACTGGCGCAAAATAACCGGATCAGATCGCTTTTAGCGACTTTTTCCCGGGGGGTGAAAAAGGAAGCGCACCAAAAAAGAACGGCGGCGCCGAAAATTCTCAAGTCCGTGAGCAGCAGCGGTGTGATAAGTCCGCCCATCATAGCCGTTTTGGCAATCGGAGCCATCAATCCCCAAATAATGTTGGCGCCGGCCGCGCAGCCGTGACCGGCCAGCAAGCTGCTCTTTGTCATAATGAACCTTTCAAAAAAGTGCCCCATTATAGTTCCGAACATATTCCAGACTGCGAAAACGAATACACAAAAACCCTTAGAAAACACATACTCAGGCTTAAGAGGCTTACAATTGGAAAACTTAACTTCAAAGAAAGGATCCTTCTTATGATGAAGCAATCGCTTTGGGCGCTCGCGGCTGCCGCCTGCTTTTCATTCATGGCGGTTTTTGTCAAACTGTGCAGCGGCCATTTCGGATCCTTGGAGCTTGTCTTCTACCGCTCTTTGATCGGCATCGTCACCATCACGATGTTTGTGCGCTCCCAAGGGCTCACGCTTCGCACGCAGCATCTGGGCGGTCACATCAAACGCGCCATCCTCGGCACCATATCCGTGGGACTCTGGTTTTTCACCATCGGTGAAATGCCTCTTGGCACCAATATGACATTGATTTATACGACGCCGCTTTTCATGGCCGCCAATTTCATCATTTTGGCTTTTATTAAAAAAGAATCCGCCCCGTGGGGCGTGATATTGGCCATTCTTTTCGGCTTTGCCGGTGTCTCCACGGTGCTTCAGCCCACCTTTGATGAAGGGTATCTGATTCCGGCGTTGATCTGCCTCTTTGTTGCCTTTATTGACCTTATTGTTTATTGGCAAATTAAAGAATTAGGGAACCTTAAAGAGCCCTCCTGGCGAATCGTCTTTTATTTCTCGACGTTCGGTGCCATTTTCGGTGTGATCGGCAGCTTCGTCCTTGAAGACGGCATGCACATGCCCACTTTGGAATCCGGTGCCTATCTTATCGGTATGGGGCTATGCGCCACGCTCGGTCAAATCTGCACAACCCGCTCCTACGCCTACGGCAATATGCTTTTGAGCTCGTGCCTGGGCTTTTCCGCCATCCCCTTCTCGGCTCTTGTCAGTTTCGCTCTCTTTAGCGAAACCGTTACAATGATCGGACTGCTCGGTATGGCTATGATTATTATCGCCGGTGTCTGCGCAACCATTTACACTAAACGCACGGAAGCAGCCAACAAAGCCCGCGAGGCTGCCGCTTCCTGATTTTTCTTTTTCCTAAGAGGTTTAACATGGATAAGAAAGAAACCCAAGAAGTTCAAAAAGAACAACCCGCTCAGCAAGAACCCAATGTGTGGGTGTGTGACGCCGTCGGTGTCACGCACTGCGATGTGAGCGACAAGGGAGTGATCTACACGGTCACGTGGACCGACTTTATGGGCTTGCAGCACTCGGCTAAAGTCAAACGCGAAGACTGCTACTTTGATTTCCAAAATGTCTTGAAGACTTTGGTGAAAGGCGGCTACCGCTACAACACCATGATCGCTCAAGCCCCCGCGATCATTCAGCAACGCCTCACCGCTTTCCGCCCGACACAAGAGAGCGTGAAAAAGGCGCTTGAAGCCATGAAAAAATAATCTTGAATAGGTCTTCGAGATTAAGGCGAAGTCCGTAGCGCTTCGCCTTTTTTTCGTCCGCTTAACGGATTTTGCTTAGAAATCGGCCATCAAAAGATCGCCTTGCTCATCTATATTGAGGAAATGCAAATGAAAATGAAAGGATGACTGATGAGCGATTCTCTATTTTCCCGTGTGGACGCGGTGCCCGACGATCCCATTTTGAGCCTGACAGGAAAATTCTTGGCCGATCCGAGAAGTTGTAAAGTCAATCTGGGCGTGGGCATGTATTTAACCGAAGACGGTGTCACTCCCGTTTTAGACGTGGTGCGCGAAGCAAAAGAGGCTATTTTAAAAGACCAACAGCCGCACACCTATATCCCTCAAACAGGCCTTCCCCTTTATGACAGCCTGGTGCAAAAACTTATTTTCGGCTCCGACAGTGAAATTGTCGCAACCAAACGAGCCGTCACCGTTCAAACGTTGGGCGGCACGGGCGCTTTAAAACTCGGCGTTGATCTCATGTGCAACGCCTGCGCACTGACGCTTGGCGCCACCTCAAAACCCACTTGGACTAATCACAACGACATCTTGTCCCTTGCGGGCTTTGAAGTAACTGGCTATCGTTATTACAACTCAGAGACAAAGACCGTTGATTTTGAAGCGATGCGGGAGGACTTGCTTGCGCTACCCGAGAAAACCCTTGTCATATTGCATGCCTGCTGCCATAACCCGACGGGCTACGATCTTGAGCCGTCTCAATGGGAAGAGGTCATCGAGATTTGCCGCGCTCGCAACTTGGTGCCTTTTTTAGACATGGCCTACCAAGGTTTCAAAGCCGGACTTGAAGAAGACGCCCAAACAATCCGTCTTTTTGCCAAGTCGGGATTAAGTTTTCTGGCCGCCTCCTCTTTTTCCAAATCATTCAACCTCTACGGGGAACGCGTCGGCGCTTTGACTGTAGTGACGCAATCTGAAGCCGAAGCGCTTCGCGTAAAAAGTCATTTGAAGCGTTGCGCGAGAGCCAACTACTCCAATCCTCCGTCCTTCGGCGCCCGCATTGTTGAAAGAGTGCTTTCAGACCCGGAGAAATTCGCCGCGTGGGAAAAAGAATTGGCCTGTATGCGAAACCGTATTTTGAAAATGCGGCAAGCCTTGGCCGATGAAATGCTCGCTCTCGGCGCCAAACGCGATTTCTCTTTTGTCACCCGTCAGGCGGGCATGTTCTCGTTCACAGGCTTTACGCCCGAACAAGTTGATCGACTGGCCGAAGAGTTTGGAATCTACGCGGTTCGGAACGGACGAATTTGCGTCTGCGGCCTCAATGAGCACAACGTGTCTTATGTTGCCAGAAGTTTTACATCGGTCTTGTGAATTTAATTGATAGAAGCGGGGCGATTTTCCGACTCAGGCAAATCGCCCGTTTTTAGCTTAAATCAAAGTTTGATTTTCTCGCGAACACCAATATTTAATTTATGTTATCTCAAAAAAATCAATGTGTTGATATTACATCAATACCACATTATTAGGGTTTTCCTGAGGTCTCGAAGAACTTGATGGCTGAGATAAGTTTTGGGAAAATTCCACGACCCATTAACACAAACTAAATGAGAGATCAAAATGCGGCATACCCCCCCCCCAGAACACATTTAAAAAAAATTTAGTTGCCCTATCTGTTGTTACGGCGCTGTCTTTCCTGAACACGAATGTTTACGCGGAAGATTTTATCTACAAACCCGGGACACCAGAAGACTATCACCCTGAAATTAACTGGGTACTGAATATAAACGAAAGTTCTGGCTCAAAAACTTTTGACAATATCGACATTGAATTGACGCCTCCCATTGAGAATAATCGTTACACAGTATCTGTAGCAGATGGGAAATCTTTAATTGTCAACGGTGATACCTCAATCAAATTGCATGCCACAGAAATACCTAATCCCAATGCAATTGATATAGGGACAAATGCGCTTTATGCAGTTGGTGATGATTCGACCATTTCTTTAAATGGGAATGTGACTATTATTGATTTCCATGATGTTCCTTCCGAGGATTCCGGTAATACTGTCGGCGCCAATGCGGTTTATGCTAACGAAAATGCCTCAATTAACCTCGGTTCAGAAGGAACTAAAACAGTCATTTGGGCACTGGCGGAAAAGCCAGACGCTATATCCGCAAAAAGCGGCGGAGATGTCATTATTCATTCGACTCAAAATCAAATTGTCGGCTCTATTGACATGACAACAAAATCTTTCTCGGAAAATACAGTCAAAGCGACGTTTTCGGGGACAGACTCCTACTGGTTTGGTGATGAACAAAGCTTTTCTAACGGATACGGCAAAAATGGTTTGGGAAATCTTATTGTTGCATTTTTTGGTGGCGTTGCGAATCTAGATTTAACATTCGAAAATGGGGCTCAATGGTCTTATTTTGGCATTGAAGATGAAGTTTCTAATAGCGGGGCTGATGTTGGTTTCATTGTTAAACGTATTTCCAATATCCGCTTACAAAATGGTGGAATCATCAACCTCTTTGACGAAGATATTCAGAACAAATGGAAAGAAATCGGTTTATCCGACCTTTGGCCTGAACTAAAAGATATCAACCATGATTATGTCCGTATCGGTCACCTCAAAGGCAATGGCGGTATTTTCCGACTTGATTTGAATTCTGATGATCAATCGAAAAGCGACATGATTTTTGTTGAGTCCAAGTCTGAAGCCGGAACTCACTTCATTGAGCCCTACCGTCCTCAAGATTTAACTTCGGTTTCAGATTCCAACCGCCTGACCTTTGCCTTTATCAGTAAAGATGCCGCCGGTGTTTCCTTCGCCGATAAACAAAACATTTATGGTGAATCACTTTACGACTACGAACTGTGGATTTCATCAGAAAACATTACTGATGAAAACAAAGATCAATTCCGTCAACTTGTTAAGGATTACTACAAAGATTTCGAGAATTTTGATATTGAAGACTACGTGGACGGAAAATACTGGTTCATCAACCGCTTGACAATGAAGCAGTCCGCCGCCGCTATCGGCATGCGCTCCGCGGGCTACGCGAGCTACGACGCCGCGGTCAGCATGGACCGTCACGACAGAAGACTTCAAGACGCGGTCTTTCAAAATGAAAACAAAGAAGGACTCTGGACCCGAATTCAATACGGCGAAGTCGGCGCTGAGCATCTCTATAACGCCGATCTCACCACGGTTTATGTCGGTTACGAAACACCCACTTCCGACAACAACCGCTTGGGCGTGAGCTTTGCCTACACCGACGGTAACTCCGACTTCCAAGACCTCAAAGGCTCGGGCGAACTCAAACGCTATGAAGCGTCCGTCTACGACACGCTCACTTTCGGTCCCCATTACTTGGACTTCGTCGCCCGATTCGGTCAAGTGGATAACGAATTTAATGTCGTCAATCAAAGCGGCGCCCTCAGCACTAGCGGCTCCTTTGATCAAAAGTACGCCGCGGTTTCCGCTGAGTACGGCTACCGCCTCATCGACACCCACAATGTGTTCATCGAACCGCAATTGCAAATCCAAGCGGCTTACCTTGACGACTACAGCTACAAAACCGAGCGCAACATGCGGGTGAAAGCTGAAAATGACGTGAGCGTTATCGGCAGAGCGGGCTTCAGAGCCGGCAAATATTTCAGAGCCGCGGATAAAACCGGTGAACTTTATGCCCGGGCGGATGTCCTGCATCAATTCACCGACGGTCAGGATGCAAAATTTAGCGACCTCGAAAGCCAAGTCGGTGTTGTCTGGGGTGACAAGGACACTTGGGCGACGTTCGGTGTCGGCGGCTACATGAATTGGAAGGACAACGTTACTGTTCAATTGGATGTGGAAAGAACTGCCGGCGGAGAGACAATCGACACGTGGCAAGTTTCCGGTCGTTTGAATTACCTCTTCTAATTACTGTCTGTCGACAATGGACGGCAAGTCTTCAAACGGCTTGCCGTCTTTTTTTCAGAAGCGAAAAGTCATTATTGCCACTTTGTTCTTTAACATCTGCCCCTGATGGCTTTCTGGAAAGCCTCGTATCTCTGGGATTAACCTCGGATTGCGCTTGGTATAACTCGGCTCACACTACGGCGGATTAAAATTTTTGCTCATATTTGATGGTTTTAAAAAAGAGCAGACTTCTTCCTCCCGTATCTCGTGACCTTTATACTTCCGGAGTTTTCAACTTGTCGACTTCATTCTTGATCTGGAAAAGTCCGTCAAAAAGTGAGAAAAAGCGCCTTGAAATCCGTTGAATATCCTCTGAAATCTCCATAGGTCCCGCTTTCTGGGTTAAAATTAGCCTCTGTTTTGATGATTGATTTTTAAGAGATTTTCAATGATTACCGATAATGACGTTCATCAATGCCGTCTGCAAACCATCCGTGATGTCATCCGCTATGCGATGACTCAGTTTGAAATTAACAACATTTTCTGCGGACACGGCTGTGCCAACACCTACGAAGAAGCTTATTTCCTGGTTCTGCGCTCTCTGAAACTGAATTTTGAAGACTCTGACCGCTTCTGGGATGCCCGAGTCTCCAACGCTGAACTGAAGATGCTGCTCGAACGCATTGAAAAACGTGCTGTGGAAAAGGTGCCCACGCCTTACCTTTTGAAAGAAGCGTGGCTGATCGATCACCCCTTCTACTGCGATGAGCGTGTGCTCATTCCCCGCTCCTATATTGCAGAACTTTTAAAAGATGAATTGGCTCCCTGGGTCTCCAATCCCGACAACGTCACCCGCGTGCTTGATCTTTGTACCGGATCGGCCTGCCTTGGCATCATCGCGGCCGAAGTCTTCCCCAATGCCAAGGTTGACTGCGTGGATATCAGCAAAGACGCACTTGATGTGGCCAAAATCAATGTTGAACGCTACGGCATGCAGGATCGGATCGAGCTCATTGAAAGCGACCTTTTCAACAATTTGGGCGACCGTCAGTACGATGTCATTATCAGCAATCCCCCGTACGTGACGCAGCAAGCGATGGACAATCTCCCTGGCGAATATCGCCACGAACCGGCGCTTGCCTTGGGTGCAGGCGACGACGGTCTCGACATCGTTCGACGTCTCATGACCGACTCCAAAGCCCACCTGACCAACCGCGGTGTTTTAGTGGTTGAAGTGGGCGACGGCAAGGATGCCTGTGAAGCGGCTTACCCCAAAGTGCCTTTTACTTGGCTTGCTACTGAAAATGAAGATGCCATGGTCTATCTTTTGCGAAAGGATGAACTTCCGTAATGCTTAGACTCCAAGACGTCAGTCTCATGCGAGGCGTGCGGGTGCTTTATTCGCACGCCACACTTTTGGCTAATCCCGGTGAAAGAATCGGGCTTGTGGGCGAAAACGGCTGCGGCAAATCAAGCCTTTTAGCCGCCATTTTGGGCGATGTGTCCATTGAAGCCGGCGAAATCTCCGCTCCTGATCCGGAAAATATCGGCCATGTTGCTCAGGATATTGACACAGTTGATGACGTTGCCATTGACTGGGTACTCTCGGGGCACGCCCCATTGGTTGCCGCTAAAAAAGCGCTCGCTGTTGCCAAAGATGACATGAGCGCGGCAGACGCTCACGCAGCGCTTGCAGAATTAAATGAAGGTGCGATTACTGCACAGGCCAAGATCATTTTGCACGGTCTGGGTTTTACCGAAGAGATGACAACGCACCGCGTTAAGGATTTCTCGGGCGGCTGGCGCAACCGTCTGGCGCTCGCCCGAGCGCTCATGTGCCCGGCTGAGCTTCTGCTTCTTGACGAACCGACTAACCACCTCGACTTAGACAGCGTGATTTGGTTAGAGGCATGGCTCAAACGTCAACATGCCACGACCGTCATCATCAGCCATGACCGTGAATTTTTGGATCGCTGCGTAAGCACCATCTGGAGTATTGAAGACAATACCATCCGACGCTACGCAGGTAACTACAGTGCGTTTGAAGCGCTTCGCATCGAAAGACTTCGCCAGCAGGACGCGGCCGCCAAAGCCTACGAGCGGGAAAGCGCTCACCTTCAGGCTTTTATTGACCGCTTCCGCTACAAAGCGAGCAAAGCGCGCCAGGCGCAGTCCCGCATCAAGATGCTTGAACGCTTAAAAGCGGTCGAACCGGTTCGCGCCACCCGAGAATGGCGTTTTGAGTTTTTGGAGCCTGAACGTCTGCCCGAACATTTGGTTGAAGCCCAAAATGTCACGCTGGGCTATGGGGACAAAGCCGTCATCGGTAATGTGAAATTTTCGATCCGAGCCGGCGAAAGAATCGGTGTACTGGGTGTCAATGGCGCGGGCAAATCCACCCTTATCAAAGGGATCTGTCAGCAACTGACTCCCATGCAGGGAGAGTTTCGATTCGGCCAGGGACTCAAAATCGGCTACTTTGCCCAGCATCAGCTTGAACAATTGCGGGAAGATGAAACGCCTCTTCAGCACCTCAGACACAAGGCACCCGAAGAGCGCGAGCAGGTGCTCAGAGACTTCCTGGGGCGCTTTAAGTTTTCAGGCGATATGGTGAACTCCCCCGTTAAACCTTTTTCGGGCGGAGAAAAAGCGCGCCTTGCGCTTGCACTTTTAGCCTGGGATAAGCCCAACCTCATTGTCCTTGACGAACCGACCAACCATCTCGATATGCAGACTCGAGAGGCGCTCACGATGGCGCTCTCCTCTTTCGGCGGTTCGGTTCTGCTCGTTTCTCACGATCGGCACCTCCTTGCCGCCGTCACCGAACGCCTCATGCTTGTGCATGACGGGAAAGTCACCGAATTTGACGGCGACTTGGATGATTACGCCAAACTCGTGTTGGAAACCCGTAAAGCCAGTCTTGCGGCTGACAAAGCCAAAAGCGATACACCTGCTGTCACGGTCAACAAGCGTGAAGTTCGTCAGCAGGCCGCGCTTGAGCGTCAGCGCATCGCCAATCTTAAAAAACCGCTTCAAAAAGAACTCGCTCAGGTTGAGAAAAAACTCAATCCTTTAAGCGATGAATTAAAAGCGTTGGATGAAAAATTAGCCGACACCGAGTTCTACACTCAGGGCGATCAGGATGAAGTCGCCCGGGCATTAAAGCGCCGCGGCGAGTTAAGCACTGAAGTTGAAGCGCTTGAAGCCCGCTGGCTGGAACTGTCCGAAGCCATTGAAGCAGTGGTTTAACAAATCCAATAACACCATGAAATACAAGAATAAACAATCAACACCAACCCGAACCATTAAAGCCTTGGCACCGGTAGAGTGCCCTGCGCATCCCTTTGCGCGCGTACTCGTGCTTTTCATGAGCCTGGCGGTTTTCGCGCTTTTGCTTTGCGCGCTTAACTTCGTTTTCCGTGAACTTTACATGGATGTGTTTATCACTCAAACCGAACTCGATAAGGTTGTGGTTAAGAGCGAATACATTGATGTGTGGATGGTGGGGCTGCGCTTTGATGCCAAACTCGCTTACTACCTGATGCTGCCCGGTATTGTGGTGGCGCTTTTGGGAGCCCTGGGACCTGCCTTCTTCAGGTTAAGCTTGAAGATCCTGGGCGTATGGGTAACGGTCTCTGCGGCCTGGCTTATGGCTACGACCTGCGCCAACATTCACGTATTGTCAGCCACCGGCATGCCGATTAACGCAGCGCAGGTGGACTTCTTCATGGCGGCTCCTTTTGCCAACCTTGCGGCTTATTCGGCCAACTACCCGATTTTCTTTGATGCTATCATGACGATTTTCGTCACCGGGTTGTTTTTGGGGCTGTGGCACAGACTCACCACGATTTTCAGCACCTCCGGTCTTTGGAATCATGAAAATTGGATCAATTGGCTCATTTGCCTGTGCTGCTTTTTCGGACTCGTCTGGACTTCGGCTCAGACCTATATCACATCAACCGATCCCCTGACCCCGGCTCATGCGCGAATCAGCAAGATCCCCATGGTCAACTACATCGTGATGAACGCTCCGATGAGCATCATTTACTCGGACTCTCATGCTGTTTTAGCTAAAACCGAGTAATTTCTACCTACTCGGGCAAAGGCATCGGAATACACCGCCGATGCCTTTTTTCTTACGAAGCGGATAAAAAACTTTTTAACAAAATCTCATGCCTAACCGAGCGAATTTTCACAACTTTTTCTGGGCAATCGCACGCTTTTGATTAAAATTACACCGTCTGTATAAACGAATCACAAAATGGCAATCATTCCTGAAATCAACCGACCCCAAAAAGCTGCGGCTCGGTTTTTGTTCCTATTTGTCCAATGCTTCACACTCGCTGCCATCGCCATCATCTTTATGGCGCTCATTCGCGAACTTTATTACTGGATCATGGTCGTGGCTGAAGTGCCCGCCGAACTCATTCAAAGCGATGATGTCTGGCGCATGCGTTATCTGGGACTGAGATTTGATGCCAGAACAGGTACGACGCTTGCCATTGTGCCGCTTCTGATTTCCCTGGTGCTTTTCTACTTTAAGGCTGCCTGGAAACCTTTAGTCAGAATTCTGACAGTTTGGGGCGCCTTGGCATTCTTTCTCGTTGCCCTTCTTTCGGTTTGTAATTTCCACTACATCCGCACCTTCCATACGGCAATTGATATCTTCGTTTTCAACTTCCTGCACGAAGAACCTCAAGCCGTCATGACAACGGTTTGGCAGGATTACCCGATTATTTCCAATTCGATTGCCGTCATTGCCGTCACAGTCCTGATGACTTGGATTTGGGTGAAGCTTTTTGCCTGGATGAGCCAATCAAAATTCTGGGATTCACTGACAGCAATCAAAGCGATCGCGCTGATTGTAGTCGGCATCATCGCCTTTGTGTTCCTTGCGCGCGGGTCTCTCACTTCCCGCTATCCCTTGCGCCGCAATAATGCTCAGGTTTCGGTCGTCAAACAAATCAATGAACTCGTTTTAAACGCACCGATGGCGCTTTATTACGCCAATCAGGACCGTAAGCATTCGATGAAATTTGAACCGGTTTCCTTAAAACGCGGTGAGCGTCTGATGGCTGCCGCAAAAATCGGCGACTTGATTCAAACAACTCCGCACAACGAAACCCTTGCGGCAATCAAACCACATGTGGCCTTTTTCATCATGGAGAGCATGGGCTTTAACATGATGAGCTATGACGTACCGGGCAAAGTTGATCTGATGGGATCGCTTCGCGAGCATTTCAGCAGCGACTACGTCTTCAAACGATTTACTTCCGCCGACCTTCACACAATTCAGTCGGTCGCGCAGCTTTTGTTCTTAAGCCCAGTCTCTCAGGTGAGTACCTCTTCGATTCGCAACGTCGCTTTGCCGGGCACACCGTTTGATGTCTATAAAAAGGCGGGCTATCGCACGGTTTTCATCACCTCGGGCACAACCGCCTGGGAAAACATGAAAGAATACCTTCCCACGCAGCACGTCGATGAAGTCTATGACCAAACGCATCTGATGGATTACTTTAACCTCACTTCAACGACGGAATGGGGCGTGGCGGATCACTATGCGTTTGAATTTGCACAAAAGCTTCTCAAAGACGCCAAAGAACCGACGTTTATCGTCGTGCTCTCCACTTCCAACCATCCGCCCTATCATGTGCCCGATGGTTATACCCCGAAACCCATCACGGTACCGGAAGTCATCAATAAGCACTACAACCACGAGGATTATGATGAGTCATTGCTGACCATCATGCAGACTTACCAGTCAAGTGCTGATGCGCTCGGTAAAACGATCGGTGAATTAAAGAAAATCGATAATCGGGAAATCGTGATCGCCGCTACGGCTGACCACCGCATGCTTGGCATGAAGCCCCTGCATGAAGACGGACCGTTTAAAGACGTGGCGATTCCTTTCTACGTCTGGGTCAGTGACGATATTAAAAAGGCCGTCGACATTCACTTTGATCCCAAGCGTGTCGGTTCACACAAGGATATTTTCCCAACGCTTTATGCGCTGAGTTTGTCGGATGCCGAGTACAGAACGGTGGGCGGCAGAAATATGCTCGCGGCTGTTGACGATCCTCAACGAGCCTTCGGCTATAACATTGAGCTTTGGGCAAACGATAAGGGGGTTTATACCTTAAAGGGGCCGATTCTCTTTTATCCGTGGGCCGATGAAAAGACTGATTTTCTGACTGACTACACCCAGATGCGTGAAGCAACAGCAGAAGAAAAAGCCCGCATCGAAGCCTATCGGCCGCTGGACTTCTGGCAGTTAAACGAACGCGCCTGCGGCATAAAAGAAACTCATTAAGTGCAAAACAGCCGGAAATAGAAAATATTTCCGGCTATTTTATCGGTGAAGCGTACGCCGCAATGACTATTTCTGTGCGCTGTCAGAAGCTGCCTTCGGAACAGAAGGCTCTGCAGGTGCTTGGGCGGCGCTGTCTTTTTCTTCTACCCATTCCGGAAACCATGCGTCCGGATCATCCACTTCCTTACCCCACCCCACAATGATGGCTGCCACCACGACCACGATAAAGAGGATATTTAAAATCAGGCGGATTGTTTTACCGACTTTATTCATAACTTATTCCTCGTCTTCAATGCGGTCGACCGGAGGCGTCTCGTCAGGAGCAAGACCTGCGAAATAATGAGCCCAGCCGCTCATGAAAGCATAGTATTCTTTGCGGGAAATACTTTCACGGCCTTCTTCGGGCGCGCGGGCATGTTCAAGAAAGGCGGCAAGAAAACGCTTCATGGCGTGCTCAATCACATCCCCTTCGACGTCGGTTTCGTGGCGCAGAAGATGCTCCCGCATCTCATTGCCCGCCCAACGAACCTTTTTATTGATGCGTTTGTCACGCACCTTGCCTTGGAAAATACCTAAAAGGTCGCTGTAGACATCCTGGGCCTGATCATGGATGTCGGCGGCTTCCGGATGATACGGCTCGTGCTCTTTAATCCATTCACTCGTAGAAACGGTAATTGCCAGTTCTTCGAGCAGCTCCATCACGATATCAGGGTTGCTGACATCGATGAGGGGCAACTGTTTGACAGGTTTACTCAATTGACCGAATAAAGCCATTTTCAAGTCCTAAAATTTAATTATTTTCGTGCACGACACCCTCAGGCAGAGGCAATACATCGATGCCTTCTTCCATCAGCTCTTCAGCGTCTTCGACCGTGCAGCGTCCGTGAATTCTTCTCTGCGGAGCCTTTCCCTGATGCACGGCACGAGCCTCTTCGGCAAAACGATCGCCCACATTTTCACTGCCTTTTAAAAGTGTTCGGGCAGCGCTGTAGACGCGGCTGCGGATTTCCGCTTCCAACTCTTCCTGAGAATATTGGGTCTTTGCCTTGTCGCGCGAAGCCTGGACATAGGACGCCGTCGGCACACGCTTAACGTTGGTGCTGTCACAGTAGGGACAAGCCACCAGATGGGCTTGGATTTGTTCGTCGAGACTTTCTGCCGAATCAAACCACCCCTCAAACTGATGACCGAATTCACACACGCAGTTAAATACTTTCACAAGCGCACTACCTACTTATTTTCAAGAGGCATTATTTTAACGGTTTTGCGCGTCAGTCGGCGTCGGCGCTGCTCAAAAAGACAAACCGAGGCGGCCGCGCCGACATTGAGCGACTCACAGTCTTTTTCGATAGGAATATATAACCTTTGATCGGCAACGGCCAAAGCCCGATCACTTAATCCCGGACCTTCAGCCCCCATCATCCAGACCGTATGACCGAGATCCCAGCCATCGGTGAGAAAGATATCGGATCCCCCTCTGGCATCGGCAGCCAGGCGTCTGGCATCAAAAGCCTTCACCAGATCGGCAGCTTCCACATTTTCGAAGAGCTTGGCGCCGAAATGCGCCCCCATCGCCGCACGAAGCGCTTTGGGAGACCAAAGTGAGGCTGTCTCTCGGCTC
>CAJKMT010000034.1 GCA_905201055.1 uncultured Sutterella sp.
AGCGCCGATGATAGTTGGTTGTATTTCCAGTGAAAGTAGGACATTGCCCGGCTCCCCATTCAAAAAAGCCTCGAAGTTTAACGCTTCGAGGCTTTTTTACTACCTGCTTCTTATTTTTTCGATTTCCCGCAACGATATTTTCAACTACCGGCGGCGTCTGCGACGATCATCGTCATCATCGTCATCGTCGTCGTCCCAATCATCATCCCAATCATCGTCATCGTCATCATCTCGGTCATTCCTTCTGCGACGTCTGCGGCGATCGTCGTCATCATCGTCATCATCGTCGTCGTCCCAATCGTCGTCATCGTCATCTCGGTCATACTTTCTGCGACGTCCTCGGCGATCGTCATCATCGTTATCCCAATCATCATCGTCTCGGGCATACGATGGAAGCGTGAACCCGGCTGCGCCTAACGCAAATAATGCAAAGAGCAAATCTCGTCTTGAGGTCATGGCATGATCTCCTAAAAGATGAAATTTAAGCTTTTAGCCCTTTTCCGCCTCATTAACAGCAATTTCTGCTCAAGCAGGTTCTACCCAATAAGACGGAGACTATTGTCGGTGTTTCGTAGCTCCTCGTACTCGAAACATTTTCTTTTCAGAATACAAAAGATTTTCTTTCTCTGTCAATTGATTTTTCAGCTTTATACATTTGGGAGAGTGGGATTTAAAGAAGCAAAAAAAGCGCGTCGGGAATTAACCCAACGCGCTCCGAATAGACTCAAAAGTTTAATTCGCTATTCGTTAACCACGGCTTTGACTTCAACGCCGTAAGCGTCCTTGGTTGTGGTCTTGATGTTCAAGAGCACGGACCAGCGACGCAGCGTACCGATGATCACAAAGAGCATCAGAAGCATCACGATAATTGACAACGTGGCAAGGAGGTATTGACCGGCAGGCAGGTATTGGTTAAATACCAACCAGCAGCCGGCCCACATTGTGATAATTGTCATGAAGAGACCGGGCACACCCGTAATCGGAGCGTACTTGGTCTTATTCAAGCGCAAAATCACCGTGGTACCGATCAGGAGAGTGACGGAAGCGAGCAATTGGTTGCAGATACCGAAGAGCGGCCAGATGGAGCTGATGTCGCCCGAGTAAACCAAATAACCCCAAGAACCCGTGAAAATCACAGATGTGATAATGATGCCGGGCCACCATTCCTTATCGGAGAACTTCGGCCAGACCTTACCCATCATTTCCTGCAGGAAGAAGCGACCCACACGGGTACCGGCGTCCACAGCCGTTAAGATGAAGACAGCTTCAAACATAATGGCGAAGTGGTACCAGTAGGCCATCAGATTTTCCATAAAGGGAATCTGAGAGAAGATGTGAGCCATACCAACGGCCAGGGAGACAGAGCCGCCCGGGCGAGCCATCAGGCTTTCCTGAACTTGAGCTTCAAGGTGCGGCAATTCCTGGACGGCCATACCGAGCGCAGCAAACTTATCAGCCGGTGCGTTAATAGCAAAGTAGTCAGCCGGGACCAACACACAGGCAGCCACCAAAGCCATCACGGCAACGAAGCCTTCCATCAGCATGGCGCCGTAACCCACAAAGAGCACGTCGCGTTCGTTGGAAAGCATCTTCGGAGTTGTACCGGTGCCGATTGTGGCATGGAAACCTGACAAAGCACCGCAGGCAATCGTGATAAAGATGAACGGAATCACCGGGCCGCCCACGATCGGGCCGCCGCCCTTGATGAAATCGGTGAATGCAGGCATTTGGAAATGCGGCATCACGAAGAAAATACCGATTGCCAAAGCAGCGATCGTACCGATCTTCAGGAACGTGGACAGATAGTCACGCGGCAGGAGCAGGAGCCAAACAGGCAGCACAGAGGCCAAGAAACCATAAATTGGAATCAAGAGGCTCATTGTCGGTCTGTCAATGTCAAGCCAACCGAAGTATTCCGGATGAGCTGCCACCCAGGGACCTGACAAAATGCACAGGAAAAGAAGAACAACACCGATGAGCGTAGCTCCCTTCACATCACCCTTGCGCCAAACTTGCATGTATAAGCCCATGATGATGGCAATGGGGATGGTGGCGGCAACCGTGTAGGTCGACCAGAGCGAATTGTGCATGGCGTTCACAACGGCGATGGAAAGACCGGCCAATGTGAGGATCAAAATGGCGAGCACTGCCCATGCGGCGACAAGACCGGTTGTCTTATCGATTTCCGTTGAAGCAATATGAGCCAACGAACGACCACGGTGACGAACCGAGCAGAAAAGCACAACCATGTCGTGCACGCCACCCGCCAGCACACAGCCGATCAAAATCCACAAAAGACCCGGCATATAGCCGAATTGAGCGGCAAGCACCGGTCCAAGCAACGGACCCGCGGCAGCGATGGCTGCAAAGTGGTGACCGAAGAGGACGTACTTGTTGGTGGGGACGTAGTCTTGACCGTCTGAGTAACGCACAGCCGGCGTTTGACGGGCTTCATTGACATTGAGAACTTTTTGGGCGATGAACAAACCATAGAAACGGTAAGCAATCGCGAAAACACAGAGAGCGGCGAAAACGATGGTGACAGCGTTTACGCCGGTTTGGGTATCCATAGGAGCCTCCGAAAAAATGAGTCCGTCTCTAGTCTATCAGTATTGGATACGTCAACAAAGACCTTCTTTATGTAAAAAAAAGAATCTTTGCTTAAAGTCATATCCATTCTAATGGGTTAGAGAAAACAGATTAGGGAAACCACGGGGGTTCGGAAAATAGGAAAATTCAGCTGATAGAAATCAAAGTCGACAGGTTTTTAGATCTGCCGATTTCAAGCGTAAGTATTTAAGCGATTTCTACAAATTCGTAGTCATAAAATTGTCGACGGTCGCCTTCAATGCCGGGAAAAGTTCCGGCACCAATTGAATTTCGTCAATTAACGCAGGCGCAGAGTACCTTTTTAAAAACTCCATCGGGCGGTTTTTTGCAAACAACAGGTTCTCAAAAACATCAACACTAACCGATGTCCGATGATCAGATAACTTCTGCAACAAGGTACTTTTTCCAACCTGCCGCATGTCGGAAACCATAACAACTTAAAAACGCTCAGAGACCTTAAGAATGACTTTTTCCAAAGTGTGATGCAAATTGGAATTTATCACGCACTTTGAACACATCCGCCGCCGTCAAAATGAATGTAAAAACTCACACATAGTCTGCTATATCGAAAATTTTCAGAAATACACAACTAGGCTTTATGTTTTAAATAAAGTTCACTATCTTTTTCATCTAAAAATGTTACTAGTTATTACATATCGACCTGTTTGTTTTTCCTAGAATGGGCTTCAAAAGTGCGCATAGCTCAACCCTTGTCTTTTTAAAGGTTCGAATGCGAATTTTGACTGTTTGCACAAAGACAGAATCGATGAATAAAACAAAATCGGCAAGCCTTAAAACTTGCCGATTTTGGTTAATAAAGGTAGGGATTAAAAGAGATAATTGGCGCGGCCGGAAATAAGCCATGTGTCAATGGTTTCTCCGCCGGCTGTTCTTTCAATATCGACTTGGAAGGACATTTTGTCATTCCAGTTGAAGTAGCTGCCGATACCGAAGGTTGCCCAAGTGTCTTTGTCACCCCAGGTGACGCCGACCTTGTTAGACAAGTCGCTGAAATCAGCATCTTGGCCGTCAGTGAATTGATGCAAAACATCTGCACGGGCGTAGAGTTCACCTGCGTAATTGCTTGCTTCAAAAGTCTTACCGGCTCTAATGCCTGCACGACCGATGAGGCTGATGTCGCTGTCAGCCTTCACTTTCATGTTGCGTTCGGTGTGATAGCTGTAGCTGTCGAGGTAGGCAGCTTGCAATTGCAATTGCGGTTCAATAAAGACGTTGTGTTCGTCTTTATAGTTGAAACCGTATTCAACAGACAAAGCCGCATACTTTTGATCGAAAGAGCCGCTGGTGCTCAACTTACCCGTTTGATTGGTCACATCAAAGTTATTTTCAACCTGACCGATGCGGCCCACAAAGTCGAGGTAATGAGAGCCGAAAGTGAGCGTATCGTAGATGCTCGCTTCGTAGCGCTTCAAATCTCCGTTGCCCTTTACATCATTGAAGTCAGTGCTGCCGTCGGTGTAACCGAAGCTAAAGCCTAAACGGTTATCCGCAGAGGTTGCGTTTTCATAGCCTACGTAGACAGTGGTCAAATCCGCATCATAGAGATGTTCAGCACCGGCTTCACCGTATTGAATGCGAGCCCAGAGCCCGTCTTTTTGACCATCTTGGAAGACCGTGTTGTGTAAGCGACGATCGCGTCGATCCATGCTGACAGCCAAGTCATAGCTTGCGTAACCGGAAGAGCGCATACCGATTGAGGCCGCAGACTCTTTGACTAAAAGACGATTGATGTACCAATGCGTGCCGTTTTCATAATCTTTAATGTCAAAGTCGTCTTTGAAAGTTTCGTAGTTTTTTTCAACTAAATTTTGTAACTTGTCTTTCAGTTCTTGATTATTTTCATCAATGGTTTCGTGACCGATGTAGAGCTCATAGTCAAATAATGAATCGCCGTAAATGTTTTGTTTATCGGCAAATCTAACTGAGTCTGAACCATCTTTATTGGCAGCCACTAGAGCAAAAGTGAGACGGTTTGTGTCTGATACGCTGGCGAGATCCTGCGGACGATAAGGTTCGATAAAGTGAGTACCACCTGTGGTGGAAGACTCAATGAAGACCATATCACTATTTTTTTGATTGTCGGAATTGAGATCAAGGCGGAAGATACCACCGTTACCTTTGAGGTCTCCGATGCGGACATAATCGTGGTCGATTGAAGCGACATCGGGCCAAAGGTCTGCGAGACTTTTATCGGAATCCGGTGCTTTAATGTTGGCCCAAGTGTTTTGGATATCTTCATCAAACAAATTGATGATGCCGCCATTTAAAGTGATGGCACTGATGCGCTTTGGAGTAGATTCAAATGTGGCAGAGGCATCCCCCTGTTTTATTTCCTGAACTCCTCCTTCACCGAAGTATGTCCATTGTGCGCCATTTTCGAATTTCAACTCAATCTTGTCTGAAACTTGGCTTCCTATTTGAACCCCATACTCTTTTAACTTACCATCTATTTTTTCTTTGAGTGCCTCATAATATGGCGAGTTGGCGATTTCAGGTTCTAAAAGTGTCTTGTAGTTTCCGCTAAGAAGAGTATTTAAATCCTCTTTACTTTTGATAGATATAGACTGACCAAAAGCTTTAAGAGTTATATTTTTGAAATTTTGGTAAGTTTGTTCATCACCAAACCAAAAAGAATCGGCTCCGGAGAAAGTACCTGATACACTTGAACCCTTAGAACCGAAATCCTTACCTAACGTATCGATGTTGCCGACTAATTGATTGTTTGTAGAGTGAATAGTTACCTTACCGCCTTGTTTTGCAGAGATTAAATCCGGCTTTTTACCCAAGGCCCAAGCTCTTACGGTAGATCCAGTCGAACCAAGATTGATCGAACCTCCATCCTGGGCATAAAAGAGGTTTACACCGGCATAGGGTATTTTTTTTGGGGGTTCTGTTGGTACTGTTGTATTTTCCAACATGATTGCGTCGATATCACCGCGCAAATTGATAACACCGGAAGATCCCTTCGCATGGAACGTATAAACAGCAATCGGTTCATGATCCTCACTCACTACTTGATAATCATTAGATATTGAAATGACTTGAGTTTTGTTGTTTACTGTAAAGGATTTGCCGTCGGCATTAATGGTGTAGTAGTCCCATTCAATTCTGGGAGTGATGTTGATATTTAATTCATCAAAACTTGCAGCGTTATTTGAATCCCACTCATTAAATTCTACGTTTCCACCGGTCATCTCGTAGGTGGTGGCATACGATAAGAGAGGTACACCGGCAAAAATAAGAGCGACCAAAGAACTAATTTTCTTTTTGTTGGGGGGGGGCAGAGTCATGTTTTTTCCTTTTTAAAAACAGGAAGTTAACATCCTTTAAGTAGTGTGAATAAAAAGTGAAAAGAGCGAAGCCCTTTTTCTAAGTAAGTTAGAAAAAGAAATTTTTGCTTTGAATATGCTGCAGTTCAAAAGCTTGTCTCAGGGGCGCTACAAAAGTTTCTGAGAGGTCTGAAGTCGAGGATAGGGAAAAAAAATACGGGACCAAACAATAGATTTTGTTTGGCCCCGTACCCTGACTATTTCGTACTTTCACCAAGCGGCTTTGCCGGCTGAGTTTGGTTTTCCTCAACCTCAATGGTTTCGCCGCTGCCCGGATCCTGATTCTTCGGGCGCTTCAGATAAAGCAGGATAACCAGGAGAATCATGACAAAGCCGTGAGCCATCACCACAATGGCATTAGTCCAGTAAGTGGCCATCAAGCCGCCGAATATCGGGCCGCAAACGGAACCTATTTGCTGTGCGGCGTAGCTTAGGCCGTAGACGCGGCCACGTTCATTGGGCAGGGTGTTTTCAGCCAAAAGCGCATTGATTGCTGGGAAGATACCAGCAAAGAAAATGCCGCCCACAAAACGCCAAATTACAAAAGGAGTGATGTCGCCGGGAATCGCTTGGATGACACCGAAAACACCGCCGCCAAAGAGCGCCACATACAGTGCCCAGCGGTAACCGATGTTGGTGCCCAAGCGACCCCAGATCGGCGCAGCAAAAACGCCCGAGATACCGACCACAGAAAACACAATACCCGAGACCATCACGATGTTGTCCATCGAGCCTTGCAACTCAGCAATATAAAGCGGCAATACAGGCTGCACGAGCATCACGGCAAGCTGCACGACACCGGCGGCAAAGAGCATGCGCTGAATGACAGGCACTTTGAGCAGTTTCAGAGAACCGCCATCCTTTTTCTTATCAATGGCCGCGTTAATCTTCTTTTGTTCGCCGCCCTTAATGAAAAAGATCAGTCCCAAAGCGATGAGACCTAAGGCTGCGCCAGCAAAGTAAAACGAGGCACGCATGCCGAAAAATTCAGCCAAAAGACCGCCGATCAAGGGACCGAAAACGCCGCCAGCGGTCATGCCGCCCTGCATCAATCCCAAGCACCACCCCATTTTGTCTCTCGGGGCTGTGGAAGTCATGATGGCAAGACACGCGGGCCAAAGACCTGCCGAGAACCCCTGGAAAGCACGCATGGCAAAAAGTTCCCAAGGCGTTTGAACAAAACCGCCCCAGGCGTAGGAAATCGCCAGACAGACAGCCGCACGCACGGCCATGGCTTTATGACTTTTCTTGTCGGCTAACGCTCCCCAGATCGGGGCCATCACGGCACTGATCAGAAAGGTTGTGGAGAAAATGATCCCGGACCAAATATTGACATCTGCCTGCGCAACACCCAACTCCTCAATCAAATACATCGGCAGAAACGGCACAAGCATGGTGTAGCTTGCTGACATAAAGACGGAGGTGAGGGTCAGAAACCAGACGAGCGCTTTCCAATAAGGCATTTGAAGTCTCGATACAAAAGAGTCAAAACACTTAAAAACAAATATTCAGCATCCATCTTAAGCCGAAAAAAATCTGCCCATTGCGTCTTGAATCAACAACGCACGAAATCAATTTGAGGAGTTTCCCTAATTTCTAGATAAAAACAGCAAGGCCTCGAAGAAATCCGAGGCCTTGGGAAAACACATATTTAATTAGGAATGTCAGGCGTTTTCCTCGGCAGCCTGGCTGTGTGCTGTGATGAATTCAGCGATATCAGCGACTTCGTCGGGGCAGATTTCGTGCATCATCGGGTAGTCGGAAAATTCCACGGAGGCCCCCGCTTTATTGAGAACTTCAAGACCTTTACGGGCTTGAGCGATGGAAATCACGGAGTCAAGTGTGCCGTGAGCCATGAAAATCGGCGTTTGTTTGGCCACATCGCTTAATTCCGCAAAGCGGGGATGCTTGGGCACATAACCCGAGAGTGCAATGATGCCCGCAACCGGTGTAATTTGAGACATGCCGACCAAAAGCGCCATCGCAGCACCTTGAGAAAAGCCTCCGAGCCAAATCGGGGAGTTCGGGTACTGACGGCGTTGCTCTTCAATCAGGGCGTTGATGACGGCAGCCGACTCGTTCATCCCGTCAATGTCTTCTTTTTCCTGCTCATCAATGGTTTCTGCATACAAATCGTACCAGCCGGGCAGTTTGATGTTGTAAGCCGTGATATCGCGCATCGGTGCCGAAGGCAGCACCATACGGACGTTGCTGAGTTCGCCGAACTGAGCCAACTCTTTTTGAAAGGACTCAAAGTCAGAACCGTCCACACCAAGACCGTGAAGCCAAATCAGGGTGATCGGCTCTCGGCTGTCATCGAGCGGTTCTTGAATAATCGTATCCATACTAGAGATCTTACGGTTTAAACAGGGCGCTTATTGTAGGGAAATTTCAAAAAAACTTCATAAAAGCGAACTTTGAAAAGTGTACAGTTAGAAAATGAAAAAAGAAAAAATGTCTGTATGTGAAGATAAAAAGGGAGGCGCCATGACGAAGGTGCTTTTCGTATGTGCGGGCAATATCTGCCGCTCGCCGACAGCCGAAGCTGTATTTAGAAAATTGGTTGAACGGGCAGGACTGTCAAAAGAGTTTGAAATTGATTCTGCCGGCACCGAAAGCTATCACGTGGGTGAATTGCCTGATCGGCGCGCGATGCAGTGCGCCCGATCACGAGGCTACGACTTGTCCGCTCACAAAGCGCGCCAAGTGCGAAGTTCCGACTTTGAGTACTATGACTGGATTCTTGCCATGGATTGGGACAACATCGCTGAGCTCAAGCGTATGGCTCCCGACGGTTATAAAGAGAAGGCGACACTTCTGATGCGTTTCAGCACAAGCTATGATGTGGCGGTCGTACCTGATCCGTACTACGGCAATAAGGACGGTTTTGAAAAAGTGCTTCATTATTGTGAAGATGCCTGTCATGGTCTCTTGTCTTTCTTAGTCAATCGAAGTGGGCTTAAGGCAAAAACCCTGTAATGAATACTGCCTTTAGTCTATAACAGCTATAGGCTTTTAAATTTTTGAAATTAAATTGAGTCGGCATTTTATTTCTTTATAAACATAGAGATAGGGTAGTTATCGTTGGAAGGTTAAGTCGATCACGCTATAAAAATTCTTGCGTTTAAAACTTGAAGTCAGTAATATCTACTTTCGTTAAAAAGGCAGGGTTTATCCCTAGCTGTCAGACGGTCTTGCGACAGTGTCGGTAAAGACCGCATCAGAGAAAAGATTTTCTTTCGCTGAGGAGCGCAAAGTGAAAAAACCTGTGTATTTGGACTACGGTGCCACCACTCCGGTTGATCCTCGTGTGGTTGACAAAATGATTCCCTGGCTCTACGAGCATTTCGGTAATGCCGCCAGTAATTCTCACGCTTACGGGATTGAGGCTCGTGAGGCCGTTGAAGAAGCGCGCTCCCAGGTTGCTCAGATGATTAACGCCGATCCGCGTGAAATTGTCTGGACGTCGGGTGCCACGGAATCCGACAACTTGGCTATCAAGGGCATTGCTCACTTCTATAAAGATCGCGGCAAGCACCTCATTACGGTGAAGACCGAACACAAGGCTGTTTTGGACAGCATGCGTCACTTGGAAACCGAGGGCTTCGAAGTGACCTATATGGATGTGCTGCCCAACGGTTTGCTCGATCTTGACGCTTTGAAGGCCGCCATGCGTGATGACACCATTTTGGTGTCCGTCATGGCCGTCAATAACGAAATCGGCGTGATCCAGGACATCAACGCCATCGGTCAGATGTGCCGCGAGCGCGGAATCTTTTTCCACGTGGATGCCACGCAGGCAATCGGCAAGCTTCACTTCGATATGACCAAGGACCCGATTGACCTCTTAAGCATGTCGGGTCACAAGGTGTACGGTCCCAAGGGCATCGGCGCCTTGTACGTTCGCCGCAAACCGCGTGTGCGTCTTGAAGCGCAGATTCACGGCGGCGGCCACGAACGCGGCATGCGCTCCGGTACATTGGCCACGCACCAGATCGTGGGTATGGGCGAAGCTTATCGTTTGGCTCGCCTCGAAATGGATGAAGAAAATGCCCGCTTTAAGAAGCTTCGCGACAAGCTCTGGGCCGGCATTCAGGAAATTCCGGACGTGTATCTCAACGGTGATTGGGAACATCGTGTGGCAACCAACCTTAATGTGAGCTTCGCCTACATTGAAGGTGAAAGCCTGATGCTTGCGCTCAAGGATGTGGCGGTTTCTTCTGGTTCAGCCTGCACGTCGGCAAGCCTTGAACCCTCTTTCGTGCTTCGTGCCTTGGGTCGTGATGACGAATTGGCTCACAGCTCCATTCGCTTTACCTTGGGGCGCTTTACCACGGAAGAAGAAATTGACTTTGTGGTCGCAGAGCTTAAAGAGAAGGTTGCCAAGCTTCGTGAAATGTCGCCCTTGTGGGAAATGCACCAACAGGGCGTGGATCTCAACCAAGTGAAATGGTCCGAGCACTAATTAATTAAGGATATCGGTCAGATGCAATACAGTGACAAACTGATGGATCACTACGAGCACCCCAGAAACGTGGGCACGCTCGATAAAGATGAAAAAGACGTCGGCACCGGCATGGTGGGTGCTCCCGCCTGCGGCGATGTGATGCGCCTGCAAATCAAGGTGAATCCCGAAGGCATCATTGAAGATGCAAAATTTAAGACTTACGGGTGCGGTTCTGCCATTGCCTCGAGTTCGCTTGTGACCGAATGGGTCAAGGGCAAGTCTTTGGACGAAGCAATGCAGCTGTCCAATGAACAGATCGCCGAAGAGCTGGCGCTGCCGCCCGTGAAGATTCACTGCTCGATTTTGGCCGAAGATGCCATTAAGGCAGCCATTGCCGATTATCGTCAAAAACAAGGAAAGTAATATGGCCGTTACTTTGACAGAAAATGCCGCCCGTCACGTCAATGCCTATTTGACCAAGCGCGGCAAGGGTATCGGATTGCGCCTGGGGGTGAAAACTTCCGGCTGCTCCGGCATGGCCTATAAGCTTGAGTTCGCCGACACCATTGAGGAAGATGATCAGGTCTGGGAATCTTTCGGCGTGAAGGTTGTGGTGGATGCCAAGAGCCTGCCTTATATTGACGGCACAGAGCTCGACTACACCCGCGAGGGGCTCAACGAGGGCTTTAAGTTCCACAATCCTAATGAAAAGAGTCACTGCGGCTGCGGTGAATCTTTCCAAGTGTGATTGATAAACGCATGACCCAAAAAACTTATTTTGAACTTTTAAATCAACCGCAAGCCTTTGCGGTTGATTTGTCATCTCTGGAGGCAGTGAAAACGGCACTTTTGTCGCGCCTGCATCCGGATCGTTTTGTGACGGCAAGCGCGCTTGAAAAACGCATCGCTCAGCAGATGAGCGTGCAGGTAAACGAAGCTTACCGAGTACTCTCGGACGATTTGCTTCGCGCTCAGTATCTCTGCAAGTTAAAGGGCTACGATGTCAACGAGCATCGTCCGATGCCCGCTGATTTTCTGATGCGCCAGATGCAGTGGCATGAGGCGCTTGATAATTGCGAGCAAAAGGGTGACGAGAGCCTGCGCAGCCGTCTATGCGAAGAAGTAAAACTCGAGCGTGAACAATTGATAAAGCGCGCGGCCTGCGCCTTTGATGAGACGCATGATGACAAAGCGGCGTTTGAAGCAACGCGCGAACTCATGTTTGTGAATAAACTTCTTGCTCAGATTCAACACTAGGACTTTTTCCATGGCTTTATTGCAAATTGCCGAACCGGGCATGTCGGCTGACCCCCATCAGCACCGTCTTGCAGTCGGTATCGATTTGGGAACGACCAATTCATTGGTGGCGACCGTTAAAAGCGGTGAGACCGTGGTGCTTGCCGATCATGAGGGCAGAAAGCTTTTACCCTCAGTGGTTCGTTATTTGGCTGACGGCTCTGTGGTGGTCGGTCATGAAGCGCGAGCGCATATCAGTGAAGATGCTGAAAACACGATTGCAAGCGTCAAGCGTTTTATGGGGCGCTCCAGCGCTGAGCAGAAACTGGCGGCCAGTTTGCCTTATCGCTTTGCGCAATCGGAAGGCATGCTTCGCATTCAGACGGTAGCCGGTGAAAAAAGTCCCGTCGAAATTTCAGCCGATATTTTGCGCGCTCTGAAAGATCGCGCCGAAGAAGCCTTGGGCGGAGAGCTCGTGGGTGCCGTCATCACGGTGCCCGCCTATTTTGATGATGCGCAGCGCCAGGCGACGAAAGACGCGGCCCGTTTGGCAGGCTTAAATGTTTTGCGTTTATTAAATGAGCCGACATCGGCCGCATTGGCTTACGGTTTGGATGAGGGTGCCGAAGGTCTTTACGTCATCTACGACTTGGGCGGCGGTACCTTTGACGTGTCGGTGCTGCGACTCACCAAGGGTGTTTTTGAAGTGCTCGCCACAGGCGGCGACTCGGCCCTGGGCGGCGACGATTTTGATCACCGGATTTTCTGCTGGGTGATCCAGGAGGCCGGGGTCACCGAGATTTTGTCTCCCGAAGACAAAAGCCACATCATGGTGGCAGCGCGTGCCGCCAAAGAGGCATTAAGCCGGGCCGAGCAAACCTCATTGCGCGTGACGCTTTCTTCCGGCCGTGTGCTTGAACTGACGCTTACGCGTGAGATTTTTAAAACGCTGACCTGTCGTCTTGTGAAAAAGACGATTGACACGCTCGAAGCCGTGATGCGCGATGCGAAGTTAAACCGTGATGAAATTCAGGGTTTGGTGCTCGTGGGCGGCTCAACGCGTATGCCTGTGATTCGGGAAGCCGTGAAGGATTATTTGGGATTTGATCCGCTTGACAACATCAATCCCGATGAAGTCGTGGCTGTGGGCGCAGCCAAGCAAGCCAACTTATTGGCAGGCAACACCGCAGGCGACGATTGGCTTTTGCTCGATGTGACGCCGCTCTCCCTGGGTCTTGAAACCATGGGCGGCTTGGTTGAGAAAATCATTCCGAGAAATACGCCCATTCCCGTGGCAATGGCCCAGGACTTTACAACGTTTAAAGACGGGCAGACCGCCATGGCCATTCATGTGGTGCAGGGCGAGCGTGAGATTGTGGATGCATGCCGAAGCCTCGCGCGCTTTGAACTCAGAGGCATTCCCGCACTCGTAGCCGGCGCTGCACGCATCCGTGTGACATTCAGCGTGGACGCCGACGGTCTTTTGTCGGTGAGTGCCCGTGAGACGCAAACCGGTGTTGAAGCGCATGTGACGGTGAAGCCTTCCTACGGGTTAACCGATGATGAAATCATGCGCATGCTCAAAGACGGCACGGGTAACGCCGAAGAGGATATGCGTGAACGGGCGCTGCGTGAGCAGGAAGTGGAGTCGCGCCGACTGATTGAGTCGACGGTAGGTGCGCTGGCAAGCGACGCTGATTTGCTTACCAAAGAAGAAGAAACTCACATCCGTGATTTAATTGCGCGCCTTTTGGACTCTGTGGAAAAACACGATTTAGAGACGATCAAGGCGCTTGAAAAAGAATTGACCGAAGCCACGGAAAGCTTTGCCGAACGCCGCATGGATCGCGCCATTGCTCAAGCGCTTTCGGGTAAGAGTGTTGAAGACATTGAAGGAAAATAACTATGCCGAAAATCACCGTTTTACCTCATGCAACGATTTGCCCCGAGGGCAAAACCTTTGAAGTCAAGCCCGGTGTGAAGTTGGCTCGGGCTCTTTTAGCTAACGGAATCGGCATTGAACACGCCTGTGAGTTTTCCGGTGCCTGCTCCACGTGCCATGTCATTATTCGCGAAGGTTTTGATTCCTTAAATGAACCCGAAGATGAAGAATTGGACATGCTCGATCAGGCCTGGGGCGTGACGGATGTCTCTCGCCTGTCTTGCCAGACTGTGGTGGGTGATGAAGATCTCGTGGTTGAAATCCCTAAGTACAGCCGCAACCACGCTAAGGAACACTGATCATGCGCTGGACCGATACACTGCAGATTGCCGAAGCCCTTTATGATGCGCATCCCGAAGTTAATCCCTTGAAACTTCGCTTCACCGAGCTTCACGCCATGGTGCTTGAGTTGGATGATTTTGACGATGATCCGGAGAAAAGCACCGAGGCAATATTAGAGGCGATTTTGCAGGCCTGGCTCGATGAGCTCTAAAGGAGCCGATCATGCGCTTTGATGTGATTACCTTGTTTGAACCGATGTTTAAGGCGGTGACCGAAAACGGCATTACCTCGCGCGCCATTGAGCGGGGCCTTTGGTCGCTTCAAACCTGGAATCCGAGGGAAGAGACCGAAGACAATCACCGTACGATTGATGACCGCCCCTTTGGCGGCGGTCCCGGCATGGTGATGATGGCAGAGCCCTTGGCAAGAACATTAAAACGCATCCGCCGTGCGGGCAATGCAGGGCGCGTTATCAGCTTTGCCCCGAACGGTACGAGGCTTACCGATGAAACGGTTCGCCGTTGGGTGGCTGAAGACCGCGATATGGTTTTGATCTGCGGGCGCTATGAGGGAATCGATCAGCGTTTTCTGGATCGGTACGTTGATGAAACAGTGAGCGTCGGTGATTTTGTGCTCTCAGGCGGAGAGCTTGCCGCTATGGTATTAATTGATGCGGTTGTCAGACAATTGCCCGGAGCCATTAAAGAGCTGTCAACTTTAGACGAGTCCTTTTCAACCGGACTTTTGGATGCGCCGCACTATACGCGTCCCGAGGTTTGGGAAGGGGAGAGCGTGCCCGAAGTGCTGCTCTCCGGTCATCACGCCAATATCGCTCGCTGGACACGAGAAAAAGCACTTGAGATTACACTTCGTACAAGACCGGACTTAATCGAAAAAGCCAAAAATCAAGGAAAGCTGACAAAAAGCGATATGCTTTGGCTTAAAGAACATCTTTAGTTTGAATTGTCAGCATTCTTGCTGGTGTTCTTACCGGTCGAAAAGTATCTTTTTAATTCTTCTGCAAAATAGATATGATCGTTTCGCTTATTTGATTTTTTATCATGATCATGATAAAAAATTAATAGGAGACCCATTATGAAAATGATTAGACCTATTTCAGATTTGAGAAATCATTTTGCCGACATTTCAAAAACGGTTCACGAAACCTCTCAACCTGTTTTTTTAACGAAGAATGGGTATGGAGATATGGTGGTAATGAGTATGGATGCTTTTGAAAAACTGCAATTTGAAAGTGAAGTTTTTTTTAAATTGCAGGAGGCAGAACGAGAGGCGGAACTCACAGATCAGCGCTACTCATCCAAAGATGTCCTCAAGGCATTGAAGTCGGCTCTTAAAGGAGAATAGTTTGTATCGGTTAGAGTTCCTGCCTGTCGCTCGGGATGATATGCTTGAAATTGTTCGGTATATCAGCAAGGAGCTAAAGAATCCTGTCGCAGCGGAGTCCTTAGCTCTAGAGCTTGTCAGTGCAGCAGAAGGCTTGCGAAAATTTCCGTATTCAACACCGGTTTATCAGCCGGCTCGTCCTCTCAAACACCAATACCGAAAAATTCCGGTGCGTAATTTTCTGATATTTTATTGGGTAAACGAGGAAGAAAAATTGGTGACTGTGGCTCGTGTTATGTATGCCAGGCGCGATTATGACCGCTTGCTGAAATAGTCAATTATTGGTCCGTATTAGCTCCGTCATAAATTTCGCTCAGTTCTATCGCTGAGTCTGTTTGAAAAAGTTCTAGTTAAAAAAGATTAGATCCGCTTGAAAATACATAGTTATCCTTATTGTCCAAGAGGACGATTTCAATCAAAATAACCCCAAGATTCCACTTTTTGAGATCGCCTCTAAAATGCTTTCGAGCAAACGTTTAGACCCACGACAGACAGCCTTGCAGGAAAATTCCTGTGAGTCTTGCTGTGCGATCTCAACTGTCAAACCGATAGGCCTTACGAGTGTTTCTCGCAAGGCTGTTTTTTTCAGCTTTAGCATCGGGGAACGATTTAGTCGTTTCCCGCTTCCCACGTTTGTTGTTTTCAGCTATTGGCGCTGATTGACAACCGGTTCGATCCCGAACCCCTCAAACGGTCTGAAACACCGTCACTGAATAAATAAACAGTTCAAGTGTATTCGGACATTTTCAAAACCTTGAAAATTTGGAAGTTGCTATGTATCCCACCACCCGTGGCTCCGCTGAAAGAAAAGTCGGCATTAAAACTCAACAAATGATTCTGCAGTTTGCTCCCTGCGCAAGGCTCATGCGCGCCATGCGTCAAATCGGACCTCCCGTTTATCGATTTAGTCACATTCGCTCATCTGAATACGAATAACTGAATGATTTTGATAGGAAAAGAAAAATGTCCGATAAACACACAAACCCGAATGAAGAAAAGGTGACGATAGGCTGTTACATTTCGTTGGCGCTTGCGATTGTATTTTTCTCCGGCATGGCGGCCGGCAGCGGCTACTTCTGGAGTTTTTTGGACTTCACTACCCTGATGGGAAGTGCCGGCAAAGTGGTGGGCAAAGTGTCTGAGTCGGGTGACGGACTGGCTGTGACGATGACCACCTTGCGCGGTATCGGCGGCTCCGGCGCCATTGACGGCTTCATGCTGGCGATATCACTCATTGTGCCCGGTGTGATGCTTGCGATGGGGATGATCACGGTTTTTGAGCATTACGGCGCTTTGCGAGCGGCGCGAAAACTCTTAACCCCGCTGCTTCAATTCTTAATCGGTGTGCCCGGCACGGCAACTCTGGCTCTCATTGCCTGCCTGCAGTCAACCGACGGTGGTGCGGCGCTCACCCGTCAGCTTAAAGATTCAGGTGCCTTAACGTACAGAGAAATCAATAACTTTTCGGCATTCCAAATGGTGGCCTGCGCTCCCATTACAAATTTCGTCACATTCAGTGCTGCCGTGTTGGCATTTAGCGGCGCTGACGGTTCGGGCGGTGTGCCGCTTTCGATGGGAGCCGGTCTTGCCGTCTTGCTGATTGCCAAAGTGATCGGCGCCAACATCATGCGATTGATCCAATGGAAAATGGCTTTGCGGGAAGAAAGTTCCAAAGCCCTTCTGCAACCCTCTGCCGTTGCTGTAACGATTGAAAGGAATTGATCATGGCTGAACTCAGTACTCAAAAACCGCTCATTACGGAAGTGTTTGTTGAAGGCGCTAAGCGCGGCTGGGATTTGGCAACAAAGTCTATGCTGCCCAATTTGGTGATGGCCTTTGTGCTCATCAAGGTGCTGACTGTCTCGGGTTTGTTGAATTACGTCGGTATGGCCTTTGAACCCATCATGTCCTTGTTTGGACTGCCGGGTGAAAGTGCCATGGTTTTGGTGAGTGCGTGGATGTCAAGCGGCGGCGCAATCGGTGTGCTGCTCGCGTTCTTAAGTGACGGCGTGATGACCGGTGAACAAGCCGCCGTTATTTTGCCCTCGATCTTTATCATGGGCGGACAGCTTCAGTACATGGGGCGCTGCCTCGGTGTGATTGGTATTAAAGATCAGATGCTCTACGTCATCATGCTCATTCCGATTGTGATGGCCTTTGCGGTGTTGGCTGTGATGAGCATTATCATCTAGCGGCGGCAAGGAGACAAAAGCCCGGTGCGGTTGGCATCGGGCTTTTCAGTGTCTGAAAGATTTTGCTGTACCTATGAGACGCTTCTTTGCGAAAAAAGTTTGAGTTTCCCGAACATCCTGTTCAGACGTTCCTCATCAAAGGGAAGGTACTCGGCGATATTGACATCCTCCTCGTCGTAAACGGCGAGGATTCCCTACTGTGTCATCGGCTCTCGCCGATGATCACTTCGATGGGTTCCTGCTGCTGACCCACGCAATGGATTGACTCCATCCGCCGATTCACTCGAGCTCGGCCTTCTTCGCCTAGCTCCCCACAGGCTGACATGCGCTGCCCGCGCACCTTTATATTTCTTGCTCCCACTACGTCGGCATTGTCCTGATAACCGCATGCCACACATTTAAAACTTGCCTGGCTCTTGCGGTTCTCTTTTGACTCATGCCCGCACAGCGGACAAGTTCGCGAAGTGTACTGAGGCGCCACCTTGATGACGATCCCCCCTCTTTGCTCACACTTCCACTGCAGTCGTTGGAAAAATTTCCCCCAGGCCTGATCCAATATCGCTCGGTTTAAACCTGATTTCTGCGCGACATTGTGACCCGGTTCTTCAAGTGTCCCGGCGGCACTGGCTGTCATGTTCTTTATTCTCAAGTCTTCCCGATAGATCACAGCGTGTTTTTTGCTCAGATCCAACGCCACTTTATTGATAAAGT
>CAJKMT010000035.1 GCA_905201055.1 uncultured Sutterella sp.
AGAGCCGATGACACAGCAGGGAATCCCCGTCGTTCACGACGGGGAGGATGTCAATGCTTTTTGGTGATTGTTCTCAGGGCAGCCCCAGCAAGCAGTCCTAAAAGCGAAAGGATGACGCCGGCTGCAATTATTGAAAATTCCGGACACCTCCAGGTGCTGAAAGAAATCATGTTGGCCAGTCGGAATGTCAGGTAGTCGGTTAACATAAAACCGCAGCCAAACAATGAGGCTGTCAGGATGATCCATCTTCCCAAAGCCATTCCTTTTCCTAGAAAAACTGAAATCAGAACGATTGCAATCGGATGCAGCCCGTAGAAATGAATTAAGGAAAATCCGAGCGCATCGCCCTTTTGGTCGAAAATCCAAAAAAATGAGATGGAAAACAAGCAAATCAATGCGTACAAAATCAGCCCAAGCCGAATTTTTCTTGTCTTTTGCTCACCGTCGTGCATTTCTTATTTCCAATTTTTCATTGTCTAAATATTAGAGCATTAGTTTAACTTTAAAGAAAAATTTACATTACCGTAGAAATTTTTATAGATCATAAATAAAAATTTATGTAAACTAGAGTCATTATGAATAATGCATTAAAACCCTATCTGTCTGTCGCTGAATTAATTGCAAGAACTTTTCCGCATGCTGAAGTGGTTCTTCACGACATGCTGATGCCGCAGCACTCGGTCGTTTACGTTGCCAACGGCTTTGTGACCGGCAGAAAAGTCGGACAAACCTTTCATCATCTGATCGAAAAAGCGGTCTTTGCGGGCAATCCCGAAGACGGCGTCGTCGATAATTATTTCTTTGATCATGCCGGTAAACGCATCCGTTCCTCATCACTTCTGATTCGTAATGACAAAAAGGAATTGATCGGCGCACTTTGCATCAATATCGATACGACCGAGGCGGCTCAAGTGCTTGAGATGTTAAACGCCTGGGTTAAAGGCAAGCCCTCAACTTCAGGCACCGACCGAGCAAAAACTCTGACCGGTGGACAGACTGAAACGATCTCTGCCGTTGAAAATAAGGACAGTGTCCGTCAGTTTGTCAACAGCATGATTGATTCGATGGTCAATGAGCTGGTGAGTTCCGGTTCTCACACGCGTGAAGACCGCTTGCAGCTTATTCGCTTTATGGATGAACGGGGAGTGTTTTTGGTCAAGGGCTCTTTGGAATATGTCGCAGGGAAACTGGGCTTATCCAAAGTGACTCTTTACGGCTATCTCGATCAAATTCACGGAAAACGGTAATTTTTTCGAAGGGACGCATCATGAATTACATTTGCACACGCTGCGGTAAATTGACACCCACCACCACGAAAGAACCCTGCTGCGAATGCGGCGGTCTTTTCGAGTTGGATTACACCCCGCCTAAATGGGATGAGTCGCTCATTGATAAATCGCAGTGGAATCAGTTTCGCTATCGCCGCTTTATGGCTCTTGAAGACGATTGCTGGAAAGAGGTGACAATGGGTGAGGGGATGACCCCCATTATCCGTCTTGATGACAATGTCCTTTTGAAGATGGACTACTACATGCCGACGCTTTCCTTTAAAGACCGTGGAGCGGCAACACTGGTCTCACATATGAAGTCAATCGGTGTTACCGACTGCGTTCAGGACTCAAGCGGCAACGCAGGCAACGCCGGGGCTGCCTACGCCGCCCGCGCCGGTATCGGCTGCGAGATCTTTGTCAAAGAAGGCACAAGTCCCTCAAAAATCCGCATGATTAAGTCGCACGGCGCGAAGGTTAATGAAGTGCCGGGCAGCCGCGATCACTGCGCCGATGTCTGCCGCGCCAAGGTCCGTGAAGAGCATAAATACTATGCCAACCACGTCTTTAATCCCTTCTTCTACGAAGGGATGAAGGCTTACATCTACGAAACCTTTGAACAATTGGGACGAATTCCTGCCAATATCGTGGTCCCTGTCGGCAACGGCACGCTTTATATCGGTGTGGTGAAAGCCTTGCAACACCTTGTTGCGTCCGGTGCCATTGAAAAATTCCCGCAGGTCATTGCGCTTCAGAGCGAATTGTGTGATCCGCTGTTTAAAGCGGTGCAAAAGTATGCCGATGAACCTGTAGAAGTACCTGTGGTTGACACCATGGCTGAAGGCATTGCGATCGGCAAGCCCAGCCGCGGTCGGGAGCTTCTTGAAATGGCTTATCGCCACAACATTCGTTTTGTGACGGCGCCTGAAGATAAGATTTTGCAGGCGAGAAGCCATTTGGCCGCTCACGGCATTTACTGTGAGCACACCACCGCTGCCAACTATGCGGCTTACCTGCATTACTGTGAAATTTACGGCCCCACGCCCGACACACTGATTACGATGTGCGGGGCGGGGATCAAATCCGATCATTAATAAAGAAACGCCCATTAGTGTTCGCTAATGGGCATAATTAAAAAGTTTAGGTTGCTGCGCTTACTCCCGTACCCTTTATATACTTAGGAGAAGCAAACAACCTGATTCGGACCGAATAACGAAACAGAAAAAGGAGAGGGCGTGCTTTCAGTTTTAAACTGACTGCGCGTTGATAATATGAACCCCTTGATTTTCGGCGTATGGGACGGACGCTTTTACGATAACCGATCCACATTCACCCCGGTGGCACCGGAGAATTTGCCGCTTGAGCAATTCTCTCAGTTTAATCCCGGCAACCCCATCATGAGCTTTGTGTGCGACCGAGGCTTTTTGGTGATGGACCGCAGAGCCAATCTCGCTTTCTCGCTCTGGCGCTACTATCAGCGTGCAGCGCGCGAGACCTGCGGTAAATGTACGCCCTGCCGAGTCGGTGTTTTGGTGATTGCCGAAGCGCTTGAAAAAACCGTTAAGGGTAAAGGGGGCGAAGTCGATTGGGAATATGTGAAATCCGTCGCTTTGCAGATGAAAGACACGAGCCTTTGCGGCATCGGTCAGACCACTCCCGTTGCGCTTTTGGGCGCTTTGGAATTTTGTCCGGAAGAAATCCTTCAGGCGCAGCCCGTGGCTGAAAATGTCTACGACTATTACACATTGATGAGTGCGCCCTGCATTGAAGCGTGCCCGGCTCACGTCGATGTTCCCCGCTATATTGACTACATCAAGGCAGGGGAACCTGAAATGAGCGCAGCAGTACTCTTGCGCCACTATCCGCTTGTGGGCAGCTGCGGGCGCGTTTGCGTGCGCTATTGTGAAAAAGCCTGCCGCAGACAGTATCTCGACAGTCCCGTGGACATCAAAAATCTGAAGCGCTATGCGGCAGATGCCACCGGTCCCATGCAGGAGCTTTTCCATCAGGCTCAGCGCGAAACGAATCCCTTAAGTCCCAAAGTTGCTGTCATCGGCGCGGGGCCTGCGGGTATCAACTGTGCCTATCACTTGCTGCTTCAGGGCTATAAAGTCGATATCTTTGAAGCCAACAGTCACGCGGGCGGCATGGCTCAGGTGGGTATCCCTCAGTATCGTCTGCCTAAAGGGTTGCTGGAAAGCGAAACCGAAGTGATTACGGAACTGGGCGGTCGTTACTTCTACCACCAGCGCCTGGGTTACGATTTTTCTATCGGCGACCTTTTTAAGCGCGGCTATAACGCCATTTTCCTGGGCGTTGGCTGCTCCAAGGGGATGTATCTCGGTCTAGAAAACGAAGATACCTCGCTTTCGGGTTACTTTAACGGCATTGACTTTCTGCAAAAAGTCGAGCGCTCTGTCACGGGCAACAAGCCATTCAAACTGACCGGAGATGTGGTTGTCGTGGGCGGCGGCAACGTCGCCATGGACTGCTGCCGCACGGCCCGCCATGGACTGCGCTCGATCGGCTGCGCGTTTAACCGACGGCAAGGGGCATGTCGTTTACCGCCGCACCGAAGAGGGAATGCCTGCCGATCATGAAGAAGTGATCGCCGCTAAAGAAGAAGGCATTGTTTTCCATTTCCTTTCTGTGCAAAAAGAAATCTTGAGCGTTGACGGTAAAGTTACGGGGCTTAAGATTGCCAAAATGCGTGAAGAAAAAGTGCCCGGATCGCGCCGCGGTAAATTAATTGAAATTGAAGGCACCGATACGGTTTTGCCCTGCACAAACCTCATTGCCGCGATCGGTCAGCGCCTTGATAAAGAAGTGCTGTGCGATGATGACGGCATCATGTTTGATAAGCGCGGCAATATTTATGTTTCAGACGCACTGGCGACGACTCGCCCGGGCGTTTTCGCAGGGGGCGATGCCGCAACCGGTCCCACCACTTTGATTGACGGTTTGGCTCAGGGACAAATTGCCGCACAATCCATCAATGAATACCTTCCCCGAGGCTCTGTCGGCTTTGTGGCCCGCCGCCGCATGGGCGAACTGATCAAAAAGGGTGATTTGATGCACGAAAATAACCCCAGAATTGATTTGTGCGAGGCACCGCGTCACAAGTTAAAGACGCTTTCAAGCGCTGAGCGCCGGGGTAATTTTGAAGAAGTGGATTTGTCGATGACCGAAAACGAAGCCATCAGTGAAGCCAATCGCTGCATGCGCTGCTATCGCATTTACGGCGTGGTCACTCAGCTTCCGATTCCGGGCAATATCACTCATATTCAGAACCAAGCGGTCTAAGGAGAAAGTCATGGAAAATTTTGCTTGGTTTAACGGTCAGAAAGTCGATTTTGAAGAAGGACAGACAATCCTTCAGGTTGCTAAGAACCATGATGTCTTTATTCCTACGCTGTGCGCATTCTTGCCCTTGAACCATACGCCCGGCACGTGCCGCATGTGTCTGGTTGAAGTTTTTGATGAAGGGGAAGATACGGGCAGAATCGTCACTGCGTGTACGACACCGATCAAAAAAGGTCAGCGCATTTTCACACGAAATGAACGTGTCAGAAAGATGCAGCAGCTTCAAATGCAGCTTCTTTTTGCCGATCATGATCAGGACTGCAAGAGCTGCGCTCGGCACGGCAACTGCGAGCTTCAGGACGTGGCGCTTTTTATCGGAATGCCTCATACGCCGACGCCTTCAAACTTCATCGCCAAACGCCCCTTTGATGACTCTTCGATGGGTATCGTGCGCGACGTTAATAAGTGCATCCGCTGCGGACGGTGCGTGGAAGTGTGCCGCCAGGTGCAGGGAATCGGTGCGCTGACGATTGACAACTTCGGCACGATGGCCGGTGTCGCAATGACCGGTGCCAAACGCTGGGCGGACTCCGCGAAGTGCGTGCAGTGCGGTCAGTGCACCTTGGTGTGCCCCACCGGTGCCTTGAGCGAAAAAGATGAAACCGACCGGGTGCTTAATATGATTGATGACCCGGAAACGGTGACTGTTGTGCAGATGGCCCCGGCTGTTCGCGTAACGCTTGGCGAAGAGTTCGGCTTTGCTGCGGGCGAAAACGTTGAACCCCTTATTGTCTATGCGCTCAAACACATCGGTGTGGATTATGTGATGGACACAAACTTTGCCGCCGACGTCGTCATTATGGAAGAAGGTACTGAGCTTCTTGAACGACTCAAAGCGCGCAAAGAAAACAAAGCCGTGGCGCTGCCGATGTTTACGTCCTGCTGCCCGGGCTGGGTCAATTACGTTGAAAAGCACGCGCCGATGGTGATGGAGTATCTCTCAACAACGCGCTCGCCTCAGGCCGTGTTCGGTGCTTTGGCTAAGGCGCTCTTGCCTGCCAAACTCAATGTGCCGCGAGAAAAACTGCGTGTCATTTCCATCATGCCTTGTACAGCCAAAAAGGGTGAAGCACTGCGGCCGACGCTCGCGCGGGAAGAAGGCAAAGACGTGGATGCGGTGCTCACAGTGAGAGAACTCGCCAAGCTTCTTCGCCGCTGCGGCATGCATCTGAAAAACTGCAAGCCCATGCAGCGCGATGAACACCTCTTTACCGATTATTCCGGTGCCGGTGCCATTTTCGGCACAACGGGCGGCGTGATGGAAGCGGCGGTGCGCACGGTCTATGCGTTGACGCACAACGGCGAATCCATGAAACCTCTGGTGTTTGAACCTGCCCGCGGTTTAGAGGGTGTTAAGGAAGCTCAAGCCGATCTAGGGGAATACGGCACGATCCGTATTGCCATTGTGCACGGCTTAGCCAGAACGCAGGCGCTGCTTGATAAGATGAGCGCGGGTGAAGTGGCTTATGACTTTGTTGAAGTGATGGCTTGTCCCGGCGGGTGCATCGCTGGCGGCGGCACACCCAGAAAGAAAAATAACTACCAGCTCTATACCCGTACTCGTCAGGAAGCGATTTACCGCATTGACGATGAAGCTGCGGTTCGTGAGTCTCATAAGAATCCGGAAATCACAGCGCTTTACAGCCAATCGCTTGAGCGCCCGGGGTCACATCTGGCTCATGAGCTTCTTCACTGCGAATATCGATCTAAGAAAGCAGAGAAGAGCCCGTCTGACGTTCGTAAGCTCTGGCATGTTTTAAGTGCCCGATACACGGAACCCACTAAAAAGCGGTAAAATCACCAACGGTCTCAGGGCGGGGTGAAATTCCCCACCGGTGGTGACAGTCCACGAGCGCGGGCAGTGCTGCCCGGTCAGCAGAATCGGTGTGATTCCGATACCGACGGTTAAAGTCCGGAAGAAAGAGCGAAAACTTTCCTCATGAGGGCGTCGACTCCCGGCGTCCTCTTTCCCTGATGCGTTTTTTCAATCTTGTTTTGAAGAAAGGATATTTTTATGCATCAGTCTGAAAACCTTCTGGCGCAGTACGGCGCCGACAGCTATCTTCGTGTCAAACGCGCCATTGATGATCTTCGCGCCGGACGCGGTGTGATGGTGGTTGATGACGAAAATCGTGAAAACGAAGGGGACCTTATTCTCTCAACCGACTTTCTGACGGTTGAGCAGATGGCGCTCATGATTCGTGCCTGCTCAGGTATTGTCTGCGTCTGCCTCAGAGATGAAGACTGCAAGCGCCTGGATCTTCCTCAAATGGTGCAAAACAACACAAACACTCAGGGCACGGCTTTCTGTGTTTCCATTGAAGCGGCTAAGGGCTGCACGACCGGAGTGAGCGCAAAAGACCGAGTCACTACGATTAAAGCGGCTGCAAACCCCAACGGTAAGCCTGAGGATCTCCTGCGTCCGGGGCATGTCTATCCGCTTCGCGCCCGTCCCAACGGCGTGCTTGAGCGCCGCGGCCACACGGAAGCCACGGTGGATCTGATGCGTATTGCAGGGCTTAATCCCGCAGGTGTCCTGTGCGAACTCATGAATCCCGACGGCACGATGGCCAAACTGCCTCAGGTTTGTGAATTTGCAAACCTCCACGGTCTTTGCGTGATCACCGTGGAAGACCTCGTGAGATACCGCCAGGCATTTAATTGCTGAGCTTCAGATAAGAGAAACGGTCCGATGGGATAAACAATCAGACCGTTTCTGCGAAATCGAAATTGCATCCTGACCGCAAACCGATATCTTAAGACTCTCCAAATTTCGATATTCATTTTGCGATCAGGATGCAAATTTTTTAACTTTTAGAGCGCGTAGTAGAGCTCAAAATCCAGGGGCGAGACAGCCTGACGGCCGCGATCAACCTCTTTCATCTTCAGTTCAATGTAGCTGTCAATGAAGTCGTTTGAGAAGACGCCCGTTGTCACGAGGAACTGACGGTCGCTATCCAATGCATTGAGTGCTTCATCGAGGCTTGCTGCCACCGTGGGCACGTTCTTTTGTTCTTCCTTAGGCAGATCGTAGAGATTCTTATCCATGGCTTCGCCCGGATGAATCTTATTTTGAATGCCGTCAAGACCTGCCAACAGCAGGGCGGAAAATCCTAAGTAGGGGTTGCACATCGGATCGGGGAAGCGCACTTCAATACGACGGGCTTTGGCGCTCGTGGTATAGGGGATGCGGATTGAGGCTGAACGGTTGCGGCTGCTGTAGGCAAGCTTAACCGGTGCTTCAAATCCCGGAACGAGGCGCTTGTAGGAAGACAGCGTCGGGTTGGTGATGGCGTTTAATGCCTTGGCGTGCTTGATGACGCCGCCGATATAGTAAAGCGCCATATCGGAGAGATTGCCGTAGCCGATGCCGTCAAAGAGGTTTTTGCCGTCTTTCCAGATGGATTGGTGAACGTGCATGCCGGAGCCGTTGTCGCCTTCAACCGGTTTGGGCATAAAGGTCGCGGTCTTATTGTGCAAAACGGCGACGTTTTTCACGGTAGCTTTGACAATTTGATTCCAGTCGGCGCGTTCAACAAGCGTGCTGAAACGCGTGCCGATTTCACACTGTCCCGAGGCACCCGTTTCGTGGTGATGAATTTCAACGGGCACACCCTGACGGGCAATGAGGGTGCACATCTCGGAGCGGATTTCTGAAAGCGTATCGGCAGGCGCAATCGGGGCGTAGCCGCCTTTGGCAGCCATGCGATAACCCAAGTGGCCGTTGGCAACTTCAAGAGCGCTCGGCCATTCAGCTTCGCCGCAAAGAATTTCAAAGAAGCTGCTGCCTGCCTGATGATTCCAGCGCACGGCGTCAAAGACAAAGAATTCGGGTTCCGGACCGAAATAGGCGGTATCACCGATGCCGGTACTCTTTAAATAGTTTTCTGCTTTTTTCGCAATGCTTCGCGGCGCGCGGTCATATTCGCATTCGGTGGCAGGATCCAGAATGTCACAGACAAAAACAGCAGTTTTTTCTTTCGCAAAAGGATCCAGGCGGAAAGAATGCGGATCGGGGCGCAAAATCATGTCGGAAGATTCAATACCGCGCCAGCCCGCAATGGATGATCCGTCAAAAGGATGGCCGAATTCAAAAGAATCCTCATCAAAACACTCAACGGGCACCGTGAAGTGCATTTCTTTTCCGAGAATATCGGTAAAGCGAAGGTCGATGTAGCGCACGTCGTTATCACGAATGCTCTTCATCACAGAGTCAATACTCATTTATTTGCTCCTAATTATTTGACTGTCGATTGTGCGATGAATTCTCAAAACAACGAACTCATCAAACTCACAGTCAAAACGATTCAAAGTTCTTAATGACGATTATTCAAGTAAGCGACTAAAATAACAAACGATAACTTTCGATTATTTCAACTTTATGAAAAAGATTGCGGATCCCTGGGCACTGTTGGCGGCTATTGAAACCGCGGGGACTTTGGCTAAAGCGGCCAAGGCACTTGGATTGACTCTGTCGACTGCTTCCAAAGCCATTGCTGATTTGGAAAAACAGTTTGACGTGGAGCTTCTTGACAGAAGAAAAAAGCCCGCGGTATTGACCGATGAGGCCTATAAACTGCTGCCTGCGGTCAAAGCGAAACTTGCCTCAGAAAAAACGCTTTATCGCCAAATTGAAGACATTAAGCGCAAAGATCTTTCTGAATCGTCAGGTACTACGCTTCGCTTAAGTCTGCCGATCAATATGGGGCGGATCACCATTTTTGAAGCCTTAAGGCGCTTTGAGGCGTTTCATCCGACAATTCGTCTGGAAATCCAAACAGACTGCAGAGTCGAGGATGTGCTCGAAGGCAACACCGATATCGCCTGGTTCGGTTTCAAACCGCAGGAGCATCCCAATCTCATGACTTATCGCATCGGTTTAAACCGTACCTTCATGATGGCAACCCCAAAATACCTTCATGAGCATAAACCCATAAAAACGATTGACGATCTGAAAGATCACGTGATTTTACTTCGGGACTCGAAAAACCCGTCATCAGCAAGGCGCCTGGAAACACCTCAGGGACTGCTTGAACTTTCTGAAAGTCAGCCATGCCTTTTCGGCGACGCATTGAGCTGCAAGACTCGGGTGCTTGCCTCGGAGGGAATAGCCTTTGACCTTACGCCGGGCTTTATGCTGCAGGAATTGGTCAACTGTCAGGTGGTGCCGGTGCTGCCGCTGTGGCACCGAGAACCCTGGGACATTCATCTGGCGTATTTGAAACGGGTGGGGGAGCGAGCGGAGGTTCAGGCGCTTTCGGAGATTATCTGGCGGCACTTTAACGCGGTTACGATGGAGCACTGGAGTTTCTGGTACAGACATTTCGGAATCCGAAAAGCTCAGTGAGATGCACGAAAAGACGGCATGTGTTATTGCAAAACTAAGGTTAATTACCCATAACTAGAGATTTATGAGTATTCCCTTTCAGGCGGTGTTACGGGATAATGAGGCGGATCGTTTTAAGTGGAGTGTAAAAAAAATGAAACGTCGTTCCTTAATTTCTTTGTGTGTCTGCGCGATTGCTGCCGGCGGACTGCTTGTGGGATGCTCAGACGATGCCGCCAAGAGCGGGGTGCTTAAGGTCGGTGCCTCTCCCGTGCCGCACGCCGACATTTTAAAAGCCGCCCAGCCCATGCTTGCCAAAGAAGGCGTGAAGCTTGAAGTCATCGAATTTACCGATTATGTTCAGCCCAATATGGCTTTGGCAGACAAAGAATTGGATGCGAACTTCTTCCAGCACAAGCCCTATCTGGATAATTTCGCTAAGGAACGTAAGCTTCAGCTTGAATCGCTCGTGGCTGTTCATATTGAACCGATGGGTGTCTACTCCAAGAAAGTCAAAGATGTGAAGGCTGTTGCCGACGGTGCCAAAGTCGCCATCCCGAATGATCCGACAAACGGCGGCCGTGCTTTGAAGATTTTGGCCGACGCGGGCTTTTTCACGTTAAAGGAAGGAGTCGGTGTGAACGGGACGCCTGCCGATATCGTGGCTAACCCCAAGCAGATTCAGATTATTGAAATGGAAGCCGCAGTGTTGCCGCGTGCATTGGATGATGTCGACTTTGCAGTGATTAATTCCAACTACGCTTTGGGCGTTAACCTTAATCCGATGAAGGATGCCCTCTATATGGAAAGTAAGGATTCGCCCTACGCCAATATCGTCGCAGTGCGTACCGGGGACAAGCGTGAAGACCTGCAAAAGCTCGCCAAGGCTTTAACGTCACCCGAAATGCGCAAATTTATTGAAGACAAGTACCAAGGCGCAGTGGTGCCTGCTTTCTAATATTAGAGAGACACTGTCTTTAATCGAAAATCCGGCTTTAAAGCCGGATTTTCATTAACTGGGGTCTTTATCAGAGCTTTATTAAAAACTCACATGATCGGGCTCCAGTCCTGAGAAGCCCATCACGGGGAGACGGTCCAGGCGCTCAATGTCGTCAGCGCTTAAATCAAAATCAAAGCTCTCGAGGTTTTCCATTTGGTGGAGGGCCGTGAGTGCCCGGGTGACCGGAATCACGTCATGGTGACGGCACCAGCGCAAAATCACTTGCGCGACGGAGCGGTTGTAGCGGTCAGCCACTTCTTTAATCAGAGGCTCGTCCAACAGTGACCCGTGTCCCAATGGCGACCAGGCTTCAACCGTAATACCGTTTTTCTTGCAATATGCCACGGTGTACTTTTGTGTGTAGCCGGGATGAAATTCCAACTGGTTGACGGCAGGCTTCACATTGGCTCGCGCGAGGAAACTCACCAAGTGATGCATCTGGAAGTTTGAGACGCCTATCACTTTCACGAGCCCTTCCTCGTAGAGCTTTTCAAAGGCACGCCACGTGCCGACGTTGACACTTTGCCACGCCAGCGGATCGCCTTTGGTAAAAGGCCAGTGAATCAGATAGCAGTCAAGGTAATCGAGCTTTAAGTTTCTGAGCGATTCTTCAAAGGCACGCATGACGGAATCATAGGTGCGGTTGGCTGCCCAGCATTTTGAAGAAACGAATAATTCAGAACGCTTCACTCCGCTTCTGCGAATAGCTTCGCCTACCGAGCCCTCATTTTCATAAATGGCGGCGGTATCCAAATAGCGGTAACCCAGACGGATCGCGCTTTCGAGTGAACACACCAAATCTTCGGAATCGGGGATTTGCCACGTGCCGATTCCGAGCGAAGGCATTTTCACTCCGTTATTGAGTTTTACCTTCTCCAGTTTCGTTTTCATTGTCTTTCCCCAAAATGCACACTGCCATTCATTGTAGGGATATTCATTTGCGGTCTTATTGTCCAAAACCAAACTTTTCCGACATTTGTAAAAAAAATGAATAATATTTGGATTTAATCAAATCTTTTAGAATTCAGCCAAAGGAACAAAAAGATGAATAAAGATTTTGATTTTTTCTTAGTACTCTCGGCTTTGGCTGTTTTTCTCGTTCTCTGGCTTGTTGTCAAAAGCTTTAAAAGAACGGGCAATGAAACGTCGGTTAAGGAAAATATCAGTCCTAAGACACCTCAAAGACGAACAGAACGAGTGCGTGCGAGAAGCACCGATACGGTAACTCCTCAATCAGAACCTGCCAAACCTCGTGTCATTCGCGCAATGACTTTCTGTTTTTCAACTCCCGACGGTTTGCCCTTTGCTGTTTTGACAATTTCGTCTGTCGGAGCACTGGCTTGGGGTGAAGCGAAGAATCTCGGATCCGTTTTAAACCGTTTTATTCATGAATTTGTTAAGACCCAAGAGGGTGAATCTGTATTGCTGCATATTGTGAGAAAAGCCGATCCTGCGCTCTCTTTATCCGTTCTTGCTTACGATGAAAAGGGGAGCGCGTTGGCCTCGCCCATGAGTTCGGGTCTTAAAGTTGCCGATTTCCCCGAATTTACGGCTTTTGATAATGACGAATTCACTCGTTGGAAACGAGAGATGCTCGCCGCCGCTTATCGGAAAGTTTTCTTTCAGACACAGGCGCATGAAATGGCTTATTTAATCAGGAGCGAGTCCAAAGATAAAGCTATTGAAGATCAGAATTTTTTATCGGCCAACGGCCGCCTGGCTCTGCTTTATTTAGGGCTTATCAAAATAAATGATGAGAAGAGCAATATTGCACGTCTGACATTATTAAACAGTTACATGAATGCGGCTCTTAAGCTCGAATCCAAAGACCTCGAAGAGATTTCCCGTTGGCAGCACCTGATTTTTTCACAAAGATTTGCGCAAACGCAAAAGTTGCCGTTTTTGCTTATATGCACCCCCAGTCCTAGTGGGAAATGTTATAACGCCCTGAATTATTAGGATAAATCAAAGGTTTTTCTCTCCTTTACAAACCAAGCACTCTTCTAAATCCTTTAGTAGTTAGGGTTTCTACCTACTTTTAGATTTTACATTTTGATACTACATTGGAAACAAGAGATTGAAACCCTACCGTTTCGGCTCGTTTATACCGTGTGCAGAGTTGTATTTCTGTGTTGTTACGGCACTCAAAAACGACCGCTCGCGATAATAAAAAAATATTTGGAAAGGAGAATGCAATGGCAAAATCTAAATCCGCTTCTATGGGTTTGGCAATGCAGATGCTCATTGGTCTCGTTTTGGGTGTGATTGTCGGTATGTTCCTGGACTCCCAGTTTGCAACTACCTATGTCAAACCCTTCGGTGACCTGTTCATCCGCTTAATCCGTATGGTCGTTGTGCCCTTGGTGTTTGCAACCTTGGTTGCTGGCGCCGCCGGTATTTCTGACGTCAGCAAATTAGGTCGCGTGGCAATCAAGACGCTCGTTATCTTCATGGTGACTTCTGCTATCGCTGTGATTTTCGGCTTGTTGATTGCTAACATCATTGACCCTGGTATCGGTCTGACGCTTTCAACGGAAGGCTTGAAGGCTGCTCAAGTGAAGGCTCCGAGCTTTGTGCAAACCCTGCTTGATATCGTCCCGATCAACCCGATGGAAGCTTTCGCTAAAGGCTCCATCCTTCAGATCATCTTCTTCGCCATTATGTTCGGCTTCTGCTTGAACTTCTTGGGCGAAAAGGGTAAACCCGTTTACCACTTCTTCGACATCGTCGGCAACTTGATGATTCACATGACGCAAGTTGTGATGCGCTACGCTCCGATCGGTGTGTTCGCTTTGATGGCTGTTGTGGTGTCTCAACACGGTTTGGCCGTTTTGCTCCCGTTGGGCAAGTTGATTCTGGCATCCTTCATCGCTACTGCTTTGTTGGTTATCTTGATTTACATCCCGATCGTGATCTTCATCATCCGTATCCCGGTCGGTCAATACTTCAAGGGCATCTTTGAACCGTGGTTGATCGCTTTCACGACCTGCTCGTCTGCCGCCGCTATGGCTGCCAACTTGGTTGCTTCCCGCCGCTTGGGTGCTACGAACTCTATCGCTTCCTTCGCGGTGCCGTTAGGCAACACCATTAACATGAACGGTACGGCTGTTTACATGGGTGTGTGCACAGTGTTTGCCGCTCAGATCTATAACCTCCCGTTGACCCTTGGTGACCAAGTCATCGTTGTTATCACGGGTGTGTTGGCTGCTGTCGGTACGGCCGGTGTTCCGGGCGCTGGCTTGATCATGTCGACCTTGGTCTTCACGCAAATCGGTATCCCGCTTGAAGTGATCGCTTTGATCGCCGGTGTTGACCGTATTCTTGATATGATCCGTACGTCCATCAACGTCGTCGGCGACTCCACCACCGCTTTGATGGTCAGCAGCATGGAAGGTGAATTAGGCTCTGAACCCTTCGAAGAAGAGGAAGAAGCAAAGGCCTAATATATAAATATCATTCAGATTTAATTTGAATGGCATTTAAGGGGGAGTGGTCAAAAACCACTCCCTCTACGTATTTAAAAATTTGAATTTTTAAGTCTTTTGTTCTCTTTTTTTACGGCCGTGACTATCGATCGTGTCCTGGCTGAAATCTTCGAAATCACAAAATCAATACTGTTTATAGCAAATTGAGTTATAGATACATTTGGTTATTTAAAAAAGAGCAATTCTGTTTTTATAATTCAGCCGCCAAATGGCAAAAGATAATTATTACGAAAGGAACATCTAGATGGAATTTCTGGAATTTCTCCTTCTTTTTGCGGCAGTGATGCTCATCATCATGAAGCCGGAAAAAGAAAAACTGGCCTGGTGGTTAACAGTGGGCAGCTGGTTCGTGGTCGTGTTTATGTATGTGGGCCACGTTTCCACCGCTATTTTAGGCGCCCTTAATCTTTAATCGAACGAAAGGAAAAAAAGACCATGTCTATTTATGATCACACTCGTCCGATTAATGACGGGGATATTACAAAAGCGAAAACTTTCTACGATGTTGTCTGCTGGGGCGGTTTGTTAATCGTTTTGCTCCCTGTCGGTATCGCCAACATCATTTTGGGTTACATGATGGGAGACAGTCCCTGCACACTGTGTTGGGGTCAAAGACAGCAAATGGCCTATATCGGCGTCGTGGCGCTCTTTATGGTTCGCTACGGCTTTAAGCCGAAATATTTGGCCACAATGCTTGTGATGGCCGCTTTGGGTCTTTATTCAAGTTTCCGTCATTTGGGCAATCATGCCATGCGCGATGTCGGCCAAGGATTCGGTCTGGACGTTTTCGGCATCCACACGCAAATGTGGGCGGAGATCGTCTTCTGGTGCGTGGTGATGCTCTTCGGTTTGGCTTGCTTCCTCGCACCGCGCGTCGACGCACTGCTGGCTGAAATGAAGGGCAAACCCTGGCGGCCGCTGACGAAGTTCTACAAAGCTTCTTTCGGTATTGTGGCTTTTATTGTGGCTTCCAACTGCTTCCAAGCCCTTTGGTCTACCGGCATTCCGCCGTACTGGGGTCAGGGCGATCCCGTGCGCTTCTCCTTTAATCCGAAGTATGTCATTTGGGATGACTCGAGCTGGCACGGTATGTGGGGCGGCATCAATTTCCTTGGCCGCCGTGACGTGAAGGATCCGGACTTTGCCTATGCACCCAATGCCAAGAAGCTTGGCATTACTTTTGAGCATGATTCCGATAAGAGCCCAGTTGTTCTCAACGGTCAAATGAAGATCGTTCAAAGCCGTGCTATTGAGGGCATTAATCAGCCGGTGAACATGATCAGCGAAGTGCGCGGTCAGTATTTTGTGGCTTCGAAGTACGACTTCTGGGTGTTGGACGATGCTTTGAATCCCATTGTCTCGGCTGCGATTGACCCCTGGTACTCCGCCAACGTCCTTGATATCGTCGGTATCACCGAGTATCAGAAAGACGCCTTTGTTATCATGGGCATGAATAAGTCGCTTCTGCGCGCCCGCTTGAATCCGAACGCCGATGACGTAACGGGGTGGGCTAACTTTACCGCAGGCCGCGATCAGGTCGAAGCCGTGGGCGGTAAGGGCCGTGCCCGTATCGACACGGAACGCGCGAAGTATTCTTATATCCATTCGTCAGCCACTGACGGCCGCTACATCTTCACGGCCTCTTTGCCTGACAACAAGAATAAGAAGACTTTTGTGATTTCCAAGGCTTTGATGGCTGACTGGATGCTCTCCGGTGAATTCGTACCGGCAGCCGATCTTAAAGACGGCCGCACCTTGGGTGAACTTTATGTGACCGGTATGGTCTATGAAGACGGCAAACTTTACGCCGTTTCAAAGAACTACAACACGCTGATTGTCATTGACATCGATCGTGAAGAAGTGACGGCTGCTTACGGTCTGCCTTCTGAACTTACCGATATCCGTGGTCTCGTTAAGAAGGGTGATCGTTTTGAAGTGGTTGATCACAACAAGATTGTGACGCTTGAGCTTCAATAATAAGACGTGAAACTCGTCTAATCTGAAACAGGGGGTCGGAAGGCTCCCTGTTTTAATTAAAAGTACCTCAGAATTGATGAAAAGCCCTGATTTTTTGACATTACAGATCTGATTTAACTTTCCATTATCCGAATTTAATAATTTCTTGAATTCTGGGAGAAGAAAAACTTACGCCGGGTCTGGTGAAATTCATCAAGGTGATTTTCTGGGGCTTGGTCATTCTGCAGTTTTTGGGTATTTTGGGGCCTGCCATTGACTGGCTCGATTCCACCCACTTGCCGATCGGACAAAATGTGACGATCTGGCGCTGCCTTGTCGCTCTCTTTACCGTCTTTATTACGCTTTGGATTGCAAACGGTTTGGCAGGACTCCTTGATGCACTCATTATGAGTCAGGAAGCCTTCTCGGCAAACCTGCGTGTGGCTATCTGCCGTGTCACCCGAATCGCGCTTTTTATCATTGCGATCATCATGGCCTTAAATGCCGTAGGCTTTGATCTGGCGGTTCTCTCCATCTTCGGCGGTGCTGTCGGCGTGGGCTTGGGTTTCGGTTTGCAGAAGATCGCCTCAAACTACATTTCAGGGTTCATCATTTTGATGGACAAATCCGTCAAAATCGGCGACATGGTGACGGTCGGGGGCTTCAAAGGGAAAGTGACGTAAATCAACACGCGCTTTACCGTTGTGCGCTCGGCTGACGGTTTGGAAAACATTGTCCCGAATGAATCCTTTGTAAGCAGCGCCGTTCTCAATCACTCCTACACCGATGAGGCTGCCGTTCAGTACATCAGTGTCTCGGTTGCCTACGATGCCGATGTGCCCAAGGCACTGAAGATTCTTCTTGAAGAAGGCTCTCGCCCGCGTGCCCGCATTGCCACGAATCACAAGGGCTGGTCATGCATTGATTCGTTGGGTGACTCCGGCATCAATCTGCAGCTTGCCTTCTGGGTGAAAGACCCGAAGAATGGGACAGCCGGCATTAAAACAGCCATCTATCTCGATATTTTGCGCCGATTTAAAGAAGAAGGAATTGAAATTCCCTTCAATATGCTGGAATTGAATATTCGCAAAGTGGAAGCTGACATGAGTCAATTTAAAGAACCGGTCAATCAGCCGCAATTGGCAGCAGTGAAAAAAGAAGAAACTGCAGCCTAAAAGACTTTCTTTTAAGTACCTTAAAACCTCCGGCGACGGAGGTTTTTTCATTAAAATTAAATCAAAACAATCGTAAAAAAATATTTTTTTAATATCAGAACACTATTAAAATTTAAAATCCCTGCAGAAACTATAGGGTTTGTGCTAAAGTTCCGAAATCATCTTTTCAACGGTCATACTATGCGTATCGGTGAACTTTCTAAGTTATCGGGTGTGGCGGTGGAAACCATTCGTTTTTACGAAAACGAAGGTTTGATTCCCAAGGCAGCCCGCTCTATGAATAATTACCGCTCCTACACGGAAGGGCATCTCAAGCGTCTGCAGTTTATCCGCCACTGCAGAAGTCTTGATATGAGTCTTGAAGATATTCGACTTTTAAGCGACGTTTCGGCGCGACAAAACGAGGAAGCCTGCAAAGTACAGGAAATTATCTCGCGTCACATGAAAAAAATTGACGAGCAGATCAATGCGCTTAAAGAACTTCGCCAGCATTTGGGACTGCTGTCACTGTGCTGTCACGGCAACCACGCAAACGGCGAACCCTGCGGCATTATTGAAGGGCTCAATA
>CAJKMT010000036.1 GCA_905201055.1 uncultured Sutterella sp.
AATACCCGTCTCAGCTTTCCGGCGGCCAAAAGCAGCGTGTGGCCATTGCTCGCGCTTTGGCGATGCGCCCGAAGGCTTTGCTCTTCGATGAACCGACCTCTGCCTTGGACCCGGAAATGGTCAAGGAAGTGCTCGATGTGATGAAGCAGTTGGCCAAAGAAGGGATGACCATGGTGGTTGTTACGCACGAAATGGGTTTTGCCCGTGAAGTGGGTGACCGCGTTATCTTCATGGACGGCGGCAGTGTGGTTGAAGAAGGAACTCCAGAGCAAATCTTCAGCAATCCGCAACACAATCGTACGAAAGCGTTCTTATCGAAAGTGCTTTAATCGTCATCAGATTTGACGATAGGCCCGACACTAGAAAATGTGTCGGGCTTTTGTCATTGTGGGCTCAGTGCTGAACCAGTTCAATAGCTTCCTTACCTGTCATGTGATCGATGGTGATGTCAATGATGGCAATGTAATTAATCTTTTGCTGGGCTTCTTCTCGACCTTCCTTATGAAAATCAGGAGCAAATTTTTCAACTAACTTTTCAAGGATTTCGTATTTTTCCTGCGGGTCCGTAACGAAGCGCGCGGTGCCGAAAACGATGACACTTCTGAAGTAGCTCGTTAATTTTTCAGGATGAATTTCATCTTTTTCAATCACACAAAGGGAGACCTTGGGATTGCTTTTTAAAGCGGCAACTTTGTGCCCCATCGGCGCACTGTGAATATAGATGTGGTTGTCACAATAAACGGGACTCACGGGAACCGCATAGGAATAATCAGACGGGTCATCGCGAAGGGCCAAAACGGCATTTTTGCAATTTTTCAAAATGTCGATTGCCCGTTCATCGGAAATTTGCTGCAGTGATCGACGCATTTTAGGAAACATAATCTTTTGCCTTATTGAGTGAGTTTGAGACCGACAATTCCTATAAGGATGAGCGATAGGAAAAGAAGTCGGATAAAACTGATGGGTTCATCAAAAAGAATAATGCCCAATATGATCGTTCCGACAATACCGATGCCGGTCCAAATCGCGTAAGCAGTACCGATCGGAATGGTCTTTAGCGACTGAGCTAAAAGGAAGAAACTCGAAATCATCACAACGATAGTGATGACAGACGGGATGATACGAGTAAAACCGTGAGAATACTTAAGAGCGATTGCCCAACCGATTTCTGTCAGTCCGGCAAGAAAGAGGAACAACCAGGCCACATCAAGTCCTTTTTGTGGGGCCGTCCCCTATGGTGCACAGAGCGGTCGTCCGCTGGCACGCAGTATATCAAAACTTAAGATGATTGCAGCGCGGCCATTTTAACTGTGTTGCAGACGTCGAGCGCCTTCATCGCATGGTAAGAACTTTGAAGATACTTCCGGTATCCCAAACCGCAGCCTACTACACCATTGTCAATGCTTGCCATGGCGACGCTTTTTAAATACCGAACGACTTCCCGAAATTCTTTGGCCGTTAAAGACAGACGCTTTTGCAGCTGCGACAGACAACTCGGTTTGGTTCCGGCAAATGTGTGATGCTCACAAGCCAACAAAATGCATTCGGCCTCTTCGCGTTTGAATTTGAACTGCATGATAGAACTCTCTTCGTTTTTCCTAAAAAGAGTGTCTCAAAAAACATTGGTAACAGCTTTCTCAAGTTGTTAAAAAAAATGATTTGTTTTTTCGGAATAAAGCCTGTTTCAGGCGACCGGACACATTATCAGAGAAGAGGTGTTTTCAATTGGTTGAAGTCGGATACAAAGATTTGCAAACGCCCGCAGTGCGGGCGTTTGTACGAGCTTAAGTTTAGGAATTATTTTGCAATTTCGTTGACAACGGCCAACGCATTTAAAGTTCTCGGGAATCCGATATAGGGCATCGCCACCATGATCGTGTCGATTAAATCCTGTCTCGTGTTGCCGACACTTAAGTTGCCGCCTGTGTGCGCGCGAAGTTGCGGCTCACACCCACCTAAACACATGATGGCAGTAAAGGTGATTAATTCACGAGCTTTAAGGTCCAAACCGTTGCGGGTGTAGAAATCGCCGAAGCAATAAGCCGTCAGAGCCTGCTTATTGATGTAAGCTAACTCGGCAGGTGTGATGGCGTGCATCTTGTCGATTGCCGCTCCGAAAATGCCCTTTTGAACAGCAAGACCTTTATCAAAGCGAGTTTTTTCATTGACTGTGCTCTGTGAGGCAGGCGTTGGATTCTGACCTAACGCCTTTAAGGCGGCATTGACTTCTTCAAGTGCGCTTTCCACTCGGGTAATGCCGATGTAGGGAGCACATTGGTAGAGAGTTTCCTTAATTTCTACGACGCTCATGCCGGCTTTAGGCATTTCGACTTTAAGAAGATAGTCTTCAATAGCCGCAAAGTCCGGGTCCGTTTGTTTTAAAACGTTCTCGGAGGTTGGGGCCGCCAGCGCATCAGCCGCAAAGGCCGCAGGAATAATGGATCCGCTCATCAGTAAAGTCCTTCTTTTCATGAAATTCTCCCAGGTTGGAAGTAGTTAAGATGAGTTTAGGTTTATTGCTTTTCTTTAACTGCCACTTATTGATCAAAAAATTGCCTAATCATGGAAAACTTTTTATATGGCGAAATGAAGAGAAAAAGAGGTATTAGGTAAAAATATCCGATTAATTATTTGTAAATATCTGTAATTTGATTGAATTAGGCAAGAATCGGAGTTTTTTTTATCTTGATTTGAGATTTGATTTTTGCCAATATTTGACACTAACGAGGTGTCATTATGCAAAGTGAAAATCTTGAAAGAATCAATGCTGAACTTCGGCAAATCATGTTTGAGAAAGTTCATCAATTGGGAACCTTCTCGACTTCTATCCCCGGACTGTCACTTTCGCGTCGGGAACAGGGCAATTGCGAAGGCGCCAGTATTTACTCAATGAGTTTGGGCTTTATCGTTGATGGGCAGAAACGTTCCGTGATCGGCGATAGAGAATATGTCTACGGAAAGAATAATTGTTTGGTTGTCGGCGTTGATGTGCCGGCTTCGTTCTGTACGATCGGTTCTACGCATGAACATCCGTTTTTATCGATCAGTGTTGAGATTGATCGGGCGGTTCTGTCCGAATTGATCATGCAGCTCGATGAAATGCATGCCTTGCCGTCTCGCACTTCGTGTGAAGCGCTTTGTGTAGGGGAAGTGGATGAAGACGTGTGGGGAGCCGTTTTGCGTCTGATGCGTCTTTTGGATCGACCGGTGGAAGCAAAGGTCTTGGCGCCGATGATTATCCGAGAAATTTACTTCCGTGTTTTACAAAGTCCCCTGGGAGTGACCTTAAGAGACTTTAACGCCAAGATGGGGGCAAGCGCTCAAATCGCTCGGGCGATTGCCTGGCTTAGAGAAAACTATGCCTCTCCTTTAAGCGTGGCGGAGTTGGCAGACAATGTGCACATGGGGGTATCAACATTTCATCGTCACTTCAAAGAAGTGACCTGCATGACACCGCTTCAGTTTCATAAAAGTCTGCGTCTGCATGAGGCCAAGCGCCTGATGCTCACTGAGAAAATGGATGCAACGACCGCTTGCTACGCTGTAGGCTATGAGAGCCCGAGCCAGTTTAATCGAGAATATAAGCGCCAGTTCGGTCGCCCGCCCTATCGGGATGTGAAGCAGCAGCGTGAGTCGAGCCGAGGCGTCTCCGGACTTTTGTCTTAAAGAAGTGTTTAAAATACGAAATCCGATATATTGGCATAGAAAGGACATTTAAGTGATCAGCATACTGATGATGGTTTCATTGGCTCTGGCGGCGTATGCGATTTTGAGTTTTGCGCTGCCATTTAAGACCAAGTGGTACGTGAAGCTGGGTTTGTCGGTGTTTTTCCTGGCGATCAGTCAGAAGTTCACCTACTACTATTACGTGGGCGGTCACATGTTTAATCCCCAGCTGTCGGAAACCACGCTGATCATTTGGGAAACGCTCTTTAACATTATCCTGGTGCTTGTGCCGATATTGGTGGTCAAGGACGCCCTTTTTTGGGTGGTGAAGTTCGTAAACAAAGTTACTCATTCAAATATTCCTTGGCCGCTTAAAGAAGCAAAAAATCGCTGGCTGATTCTGATTTTTTCCGTAGCGGCGGCAATTTCCGGCACTCATTACGCTTTAACGGTGCCTACGGTTACTCGGGTAGAAATCACTTTGGATCGGCTGCCGGCGGAATTTGACGGATACCGCATTGTCGAGCTTGCCGATCTTCATGTGGGAGAACTCTTAAAGCGTCCCTGGTTGGAGGCAGTTATCGATTCGACTAATGAATTAGACGCCGATGCGGTTGTTTTGGTCGGTGACATGATTGAAGGTCCTGCCTCGGAATTGGCTTCCGAAGTTCAAGCCTATGGTCGAATCAAATCGAAAGACGGTGTTTATGCCGTCACGGGTAACCACGAGTGGCACCACGGTGCAGCTGCCTGGGTGAAATTCTTTGAAGAAAAGGGCGTGATGATGCTTGAAAACAAGCATCACGTTATTACGCGCGGTGATGCTCAGCTGGTCATTGCCGGCACGACTGACCGTTCGGCGACCCGTTATGGTGACCTAGGACCGGATTTGAAAAAAGCTTTGGAAAATGCGCCGGATACCGCCACCATTTTGTTGGCTCACCAGCCGAAGGGTGCAAAATCCGTGCAAGGCGTTGACCTGCAGTTGTCCGGCCACACGCACGGCGGGCTTTATGCACTGATGCAGCCTGTTGTGGCTTACTTTAATGACGGTTTTGTCTCCGGTCTTTACCGAGCAAATATGAGAGCGCAGCTCTATGTCAGTCCGGGAACAGGGCTTTGGACCGGCATGGCTCTACGCGTTATGAATCCTTCTGAAATTACGGAAATTGTGCTCAAAGCCAGTCCGCTCACTTTGATTGCGGCATCAGAAACAGAGTAATAGACAATAGCGGTCCTTCGGGGCCGCTTCTTCTAAGAGAGTGTTAACGGCGCCTTAAACTGTATGGCCCGCTCAGTTTCCAACTGCTCAAACTTGATTCGGTAAGTTTGAGTTTTGTTGTCGACTTGGAGAATGATCCCATCACCGAAAACCGGGTGTTTGACGTGTTGCCCGGCACTAAAGAGTTGTTCTTCATTTCGGCAGGCAAGCCGTTTAGTCCGACTTTCGAAGCTTTGAGGCAGCTCACGGACAAAAGTCAGATTTTCTTTTCCCGCATCGAAAATAAAGCGCGAGGGGAGTTTAAAGACATTGTCGTTCGAAAAACCCTCACTGTCACTTAAAAACAGCCCCTTAATGGCTCGAGTCATGGCGACGTAGGCAAGGCGTCTTTCTTCATCCATATCCTCAGCAGTCATGATTTTTCGGGATGGGAAAACACCCTCATTCATGCCGCAGATAAACACATACTGAAATTCCATACCCTTGGCGGTATGAATGGTCATCAGTTTGACGGCTTGCCGTTTTTCTTTACCGTCAAGGTTGCTTAAGAGTGCAACCCGAGTGAGAAAATCATCAAGTGTTGCATCCGGATCAGTGCCGGCTTCATCAACAGCTCGCTTCAGTTCTGCGATGTTGTCGAGCCGCTCCTGATCAGACTGCAGCCGCAAATAGTTTTCATAGCCGCTCAAATCCATAATTTTCTGCAGCAAGGCTCCGAGCGGCAGCCGTCCGACACAAGCTTTGACTGACTCAATCGCATACAAATAACGCTTGGCACCTGTTCCTTTGAAAACATCTTGACTGCAAGTGCGCTTAAGAGCTTCGTAGAGAGAACAGTTTTCGGATTCGGCAACGGTTTTTAGAAACTCCAGTTTCTTTTTTCCGATTTTTCTTGAGGGTAAATTAATGGTTCTCAGGAAAGCAATATCGTCTGATGCTGAAAGCATTCGAAGGTAGGCAATACAATCTTTAATTTCTGCGCGTGCGTAAAACTCGATGCCGCTATAGATTTTGTAAGGCACACTGTTTCTCATGAAGCTTTCTTCAAGAGAGCGGCTGAGATAATGCGCTCGATATAAAACGGCGATTTGATCTGCTGTGATTCCTTCGGAGAGGAGTTTTTTAATTTCTCCTGAAATCCAATCAGCCTCTTCTTTTTCACTTTGCGCGTGAAAAAAGAGCGGTTTAACCCCATCAGGTTTAGTCGCAGTCAAATCTTTCGGATAGCGAAGAATATTTTTTTGGATGAGTTCGTCAGCGGCTTTCAGAATCTGAGGGCTTGAGCGATAGTTGGTGCGAAGAACGATGGTTTTCGCATCCGGATAGACCTCATCGAAATCCAGAAAAAGTTTAACGTGCGCATTTCGCCATGTGTAGATGGTTTGGTCAGGATCGCCCACGATAAAAAGGTTTTTGTGTTTGCCCGAGAGCATCCGAACGATGGAGTATTGTCTGGCACTGACGTCTTGGAATTCGTCGACCATGATGTACTGCATGCGTTCCTGCCATTTGTGCAGGATGTCAGGGTGATGCCTGAGAATATAGGCAGTGAAATTGATCAGATCGTTGAAGTCGCAGGCAAAGTTTTTCTTTTGTTCGTAAAGGTAACGTAAGAAAATTCCCTCGTTGATATCTTCTGTTTCTTCAATACGCTTTTGCAGTTTGATGTTATCCAGCATGAAGATTTCATCAATGTAGCCGTCTGCACTGACCTTTCTGGCTTCAAGGACTTCGTCGATTTTTTGTTTGATTGTCGCCTGTCTTAGCGTTAGACCCATATCTTCAAAGATTTTCAGCAAGAGCGTTCGCTCATCTTCTGTGTCCAATATGATGAAATTTTTCGGAAAATGCAGAACATGAATTTCCTCTTTGAGAAATTGAACGCAAAAAGCGTGAAGCGTGCAGATGTAGCCCAAATCAAGGTCACCCACCCAGCCGCGGATACGCTGTTTCATTTCGTTGGCGGCTTTATTCGTAAAGGTAACGCACAGGATATTTCTTGCTGAAATTCCCAATGTTTCTGTAAGGTAACAGTAGCGAGCGGTCAGCGCTCTGGTTTTACCGGTGCCGGGTCCCGCTAAAACACGAACGTGCCCCTCGGTGGTGGTGACTGCGAGTTTTTGTTCAGGATTAAGACCGTTGAGCCAATTTTGCATTATCGATTGTTCCGAAAGTCTTCAGGATTAAGTTTAACGCTGGGGGCATTCGCTAACATAGGTTAGCAGTCAGAACATCAGAATTAGATGCAATGTAAGTCGGAAATGAAAACGCAATCAGAGTTGCCAGAAAGCTCGCCCGAGGAAACCTCGGGCTGCTTTCTTCTTAGTGTTGATCTATGACGTCAATGAAGCCGCCTCCAATGCACACTTCACCGTCATAGATAACGGCGCTCTGACCGGGAGTAACCGCCCATTGAGGTTGCGGGAAGTTGAGTGTGAAAGCATCATCGGAAATGGCACTTACCGTACACTGTCCGTCTGTCTGACGATAACGGGTTTTTACAGTGAGATGACTGCCTGCCTCAGGGGCAACACCGGAAACCCAACTGGGCATAACAGCTGTCAGGTGGTGACTTAAAAGCCACGGATGGTCGTGTCCCTGGGCAATCCACAATGTGTTTGTAGCCATGTCTTTTTTGGCTACAAACCAAGGTTCGCCGTTGCCGTCTCGGCTGCCGCCCATTCCGATGCCTTTACGCTGACCGAGCGTATAGAAGGCCAAGCCCATGTGCTCGCCGACCACGCGGCCGTCCGGAGTTTTCATGGGACCGGGGTGCGTGGGCAGGTAGCGATTTAAGAATTCACGGAAAGGTCGCTCGCCAATAAAGCAGATACCGGTTGAGTCTTTCTTTTTCGCATTGGGTAAGCCGATTTCTTCGGCAATTTTTCGCACTTGCGTTTTGCGCAGCTCTCCGACCGGAAAAATGACCTTGGAGATCTGCTCTTGGCTTAAGCGGTGAAGAAAATAACTTTGATCTTTTGTCTCATCAAGGCCGCGCAAAAGCTGCGTTTTCCCATCGGGGCCGATACGTGTTCTTGCATAGTGTCCTGTGGCGATGCACTCGGCACCCATGTTCATTGCATAGTCCAAAAAAGCGCGGAACTTGATCTCGGCGTTGCAGAGAACATCGGGATTGGGTGTGCGGCCGGCAGAGTATTCACGCAGAAAATCTGAGAAAACACGCTCTTTGTATTCTTTGGCAAAGTTGACGGCTTCGATATCAATGCCGATGACATCAGCCACGCTGGTCGCATCGATAAAGTCCTGACGTGATGAACAGTATTCACTGTCATCATCATCTTCCCAATTTTTCATGAAAAGACCGATGACTTCGTAGCCCTGTTGCTTTAAAAGGTAGGCTGAAACGGACGAATCCACACCGCCGGAGAGCCCTACCACAACACGTTTTCCCATATTTTCCATTCCTAAAATAAGCGTTTAATTTCGCAATTATAGTGAGCCTCAGTCTCTGTAAAATTATGATCTCTGTTTTGCCGTTTTAAAACGGTTGGTTTGCGGGAATTTTTATGAGCATACAAGAACAAATCAATAAACAATCCGAAAAGCTTACCTCTCTTTTACAGATTGAAGCGCCGCTGATTGCCGCTCCGATGATGGGAGTGACAACGGCAGAAATGACAGCAGCTTTCAGTAACGCGGGCGGTTTGGGAGTAATGCCCTGCGGGATTATGAAGCCTGAACAAATCCTTGAAACGGTTAAGACAATTAAAGAACTCACTGACAAACCGTTTGCTCTGAATCTCCGAGTCCCGCCCAGAGAGACTGAAGATGAAGCGGCGACAAAAATTCTTTTTGATGCATTGGAACCCTTGCGGGATGAGCTGGGAGTAGCGCATCAATTGGCGGAAATCCCGACTTTTGATGAGCAGTTCGAAGCGGTACTTCAAGCAGATGTGCCGGTCGTGAGCTTTAGTTTTGGCGGTCCTCGTGAGGTTTACGCTGAAGCACTGGAAGCCAGAGATATTCTTATGATGGGGGCGGTAAATTCCACTCGCGAGGCCAAGGTTCTCAAAACGGCCGGCTGTTCCGTCATCATTGCTCAAGGAGCGGAGGCAGGAGGTCCCAGACAGTATTTTGAAAATCCCGCTGAAGCTTCTCAGATCGGATTAATGGCGCTGCTGCCGCCTGTTGTTCGAGTTTGCGGTGATACGCCTGTGGCGGCTGCGGGCGGCATGATGAGTGCCAAAAGTGTGACAGCGGCAATGACTTTGGGTGCCTGCGCAGCTGTATTGGGTTCTTATTTGCTCAAAGCTGACGAATCCGCCTGGCCTCGGGCGCTTAAAGATCAAGTTGCATGGTCTGATGATGCCTCCACGCGCTTGTCTGATTTGGGAACAGGACGTTTGACCCGTATGGTGAAAACGGGAATCATTGAGGCGCTTGAGGGAGCTCAATTATCAGCGAGTGTCTACCCGGGACAGCTCAAGGTATTGGCTCCGATTTTTGAAGCGGCCATTACACAAAACAGAGCCGATCTTTTGGAAATGGCTCTCGGTCAGGCTGCGCAAACTGCCCCCGCAGGCAGCACTTGCGCTATAGTGGCGAAATTAATTGATGAATTGAAGAGTTTCTGGAGATAAAACCATGCCGATTAAGATTTTCACTGCGCTTTTGGTTCAGGATGTTCAAAACGATTTCATGAAGGACGGCGCAATGCCGGTTGCAGGCGCCGAAGCAGTGTTGGAGCCGATCTCCAAAATCGCAGCGACTTTTTCTCGCGTGATTGCCACTCAGGAGTTCAGACCGCAAAATCATGTTCTTTTCGCTTCTTCACATGAAGGGAAAAAGCCCGGTGATGAAATTGAAGTCAATGGTGAAAAGTTGGTTTTGACACCGGATTTTTGTGTTGAAGGGACAGTCGGAGCCGATTTTGCTCGCGGTCTGCGATTGCCCATGTCAAGGGTGATTGCTATTCTGAAAGGCACAGATCCGACGTTAAATACCTATTCGGCATTTCTTGAGGCCGATCGTAAGACGCAAACAGGTTTGCAGTCATACTGCGAAGATCGGTTCGTCAATCGTATTTATCTTTGCGGTTTATCCCGAGACGGATCACTTGTGAAGACTGCACTTGATGCTTTGCACTATGAGCACCAGCTTTATTGGGTAACTGATGCTGTTGCGGGTTTAAACGATGCTGACGATGCCGGTATCAGCATTTTGAAGGCAAAAGGTGTGAAATTCATCACAAGTGACGAGGTGTTGTCGAGAGACGTTCTCTGACGATTTCTTGCGTTAGGTTAAAAAGGGGGGCTCTGAGCTCCCTTTTTTTAGGACTAAACTTACTAAATTGCTAACCTTTGAAAAAGTCTCATCATGCAGTCGTTGTGGATGGTTGTCGCCGCATTCTTTTTTGCTCTGTATGCTGTGTGCATTAAATTTTCGAGTATGGAAGGAATCGGTTCGTTTGAGGTTCTTTTCTACCGATCATTTTTTGGATTAATCATTTTTTATTCCATGATGCGTATGCAGCACATCACCGTGCATACCGCTCATCCCTGGGATCATTTCATTCGTTCTTTTGTCGGGGCAACGGCAGTGATGGCCGGCATCTATTCCATCTCTCACCTTAATGTCGGCCTGGCGATGACGTTAAATTACACTTCACCTCTTTTTATCGGTTGCTTTACAGTCGGTATTTTGATTTCGCAGCACAAAGGAATTAATTGGAAACTGCTCTCCACACTGCTTTTGGGCTTTTTGGGTGTTGTTGTCATGCTCTCACCCACGATTACGCCCGATGAGTATTTCGCAGCTGCGGTCGGCATCGGGGCGGGCTTCTGCACGGCCGTTGCGACGACTTTTGTCAAGCGCTTAGGTTTGATGAAAGAGCCTGAATTAAGAATTCTTTTCTACTTTGTTTTAATCGGAACGATTTGCGGCTTAACCGGAACACTCTTTACCGGAGGCTTTACGATGCCGACATGGACAGACGCCGGGGCTATCGCCGGTTTTGTCGTTTGTTCAACTTGCGCCCAATTTTTCCTCACACGGGCCTTTAGCCGCGGCAATCTGGTGCTCAGCGGCGCGCTGCAGTACACAGTGATTCTTTTCTCTACTCTTATGGGCGTGTTTATCTTCGGCGATAGTGTCAGTGCAATGGTTGTCGTCGGTATGGTCATGATTGTGGTGGCGGGGATTTTAGCGAGCTTCTTCACTCGCCAGGAAAAACAAAAAGCCATCGAGAGTGCCAAAAATACCGCAGAAGGTCTGCAACGCCACCTTCGCCACAAGAGTGCACGCGATCACTGATAACAAAAAGCCGGCGCAATGCCGGCTTTGGTCTGCAGACAGACTATTCTGCCTTAGCAGCTTCCATTTCTTTCAGTGTCTTAATCGGAGTGAAGCTGCCGTCGTCTTCTGCACGGAACACGTAGTGTTCTTTGAGATAAATGAGATCCGGACGACCAACGGATTCAAGTTCAGCCAGGATGGCCGCACGTGCTACAACATTGGCGCCGGCATCTTTTGCTAAAGCTTCAATTGCCGCAAGCGACTCTCCGGTTGCAAAGACATCATCGATAATCGCAACACGTTTGCCGCGAATGCGTTCTACATCGTGTCCGTCAAGCCACAATGTTTGCTGTTTTTGCGTTGTCACGGAATTTAACGTGTGAGACAAAGCATTTTGCATGTAGGGTTTGTAGCTCTTGCGGGCAACGATGAAGTCTTTCATACCCATCAGTCGGCTCATTTCGTAGGCAAGGATAATGCCCTTGGCTTCGGCCGTCATCAAAAGGTCCACTTCAGGTAAACGCTTTACCAATTCAGGAGCCGCAGCCTGCACGAGTTCTGTATCAGAAATGACAACAAAGCTCGCCAAAGACAGGCGCCCCTTAACCTTAACAAAGGGGAGTTTGCGCTTGATACCTAAAAGTTCAAAATCGAAATACTTCATAGTTCACCCGGAAAAGAAAAGATCGATTGAAATAACAAATGCAGATAAAGCTAGGCTAATTGTATAGCTTATTGTTTTTTGGCGACTGATTTTCGAACGCTAGGTGGGTAAACCCTTGGAAAATTTGCTCTTTTCTCACCTTGGAAGGTCCTAAAATAAAAACAATAACTTCGAATTAAAGGGAGTTCATATGGATCGCCGAGATTTTCTAAAAACTTCGCTTTTTGGATAGGTGCCAGCCGCTGTGGCAGCACCGGCTGCAGCTGCAACGACCGGAACGTTTGCCACAGTAAAAGGAATCGAGTGGTACAAAACGTCGGCGAAATACCCGATGGTGGATTCTCACCTGCACTACCTTGATTTTCTTCAGCAAACCGATGGTCTGAAGCATTTAACAGAGGCCATGGATTCATGCGGCGTTGCCCGAGCGGTTTTGTTCGGTATGCCGATGGTGAAGATGTGGGATGAGAATGCCCCGAAAAAGCCCTCTTATTACATGTCAAACGATTCGCGGTGCTATCACTACAGCGCAACGGATTATTTGTTTTTGAAGCATTTGCAGGATGCGCCGGCTGACATCCAAAAGCGCTTCATACCGATGATCTGCGGTGTCAATATCAATGATTTAATGGCAGAGCAGTACCTTCGTCGAATTTTCGACGAATTTCCCGGAATGGTTAAGGGGATTGGGGAAATCATGAGCCGCCATGACGATTTGACGGCCTACACCTACGGTGAACCGCCGAGAGCAGATCATCCGGCACTGATGAAAATCTATGATCTTGCGGTGGAAAAGAATGTACCGGTTCTGATTCATCATAATATTGCCCCGTCGTATGCCAAGGAACCTTTGTATCTCGATGAAATGCTTCGGGGACTGAAGTACAACCGAAAAGCCAAAATTATTTGGGCTCACGTTGGTATATCCAGACGTATCGAACTCGACAATCTCAGAGAGATAGCCGATCATGCCCTTAAAGAAAACAAGAATCTGTTTTTTGATATTTCCTGGTTGGTATTTGAAGACTACATCGCAAAGTCGGAAAAAACCTTGGACCAATGGGCCTCTTTGATTAAAAAGTATCCGGAGCGATTCATGATCGGATGGGTCATTGGACCCAATATAAGGCCAATGTCGAGAAGTATTACGCGCTGCTTGACCGTTTGCCTTCATCGGTTGCACAGGATATTTGCTACGGCAATATCCTGAAACTTACTCATCAATAATCAGTGCTGACAAACATAGGCTCGATTCGTCAAAAATCGAGCTTTTTGTGTTTTTGTAATTGATTTGATGGAAAAAACTATCATAGATATTGTTAAAAAGTATTGAACAAAACACAATGAGTTGTGTTATATTGAACCGAACACAAAAGATTTAGGAATCGGAGGGCAATATGGCTGAACAAGTTCAATTGAAAGACAGTGAGCGTCAACCTTGTGAAGTATGGACGCGTGTGATGGGTTATCACCGCCCGGTGTCGTCTTTTAACACCGGTAAAAAGGGTGAATTCTACGAACGCAAGTGCTTTGTAGAAAGCAAGTGCCACTTGGATGAACCGAAAACCGCTAAATAAGAAGCGGACGCTGAGTATTTAGTGACTAAAAGCCCCTGAATTTTTTTCAGGGGCTTTGTAATAACTATAGAAAGTTAGATGCCGTTAACCTTCTTGGCGTAACCCGTGAAGACTTTAAAGCCGATCGGCATGGACTGAGTGTCCTGCAGATCAAAGTCGGCACGATGGTGACCGTGGTGGTTGCAGCCCCAGCGGAACATGCCGCCTACGCCGCCGCGTTCAACCACACGTTTGAGCATCATGGTGAAGTCTTCGCTGCCGGCAGGGCTGCAGAGGTCAACCACATTGGTGACTTCAGGAATACCTTGAGCGATTTCCTTCAAATCATCGAGCACATCTTTGCACTCAATAACCGTGGTGGCTTCGCCCACCTTTTCGATGCGGCCTTCAACTTCGTAGGCTTCAGAATTACCTTTGACAATGTGTTCAATCTTTTGGCAGAGGAATTCATTAATTTCAGCGGTTTCGCCGCGCACTTCCGTCTGCATGTAAGCATGCACAGGTGTGACGTTGCGGCCTTCACCGGCTACGAGTTTGCCGACAGCCACGCGGGAGGCACCGTCGCCGTGGCGCGGAATACCGACGATCATCATGGCGGTGGCACTGGCTGCCAAGAGGGCACTGTGACCTTTATGCGGGTTGTTGCCGGCGTGAGACGGTGTACCCGTGAAATAAATATCGAATTTGGTGCTGGCCAAAACACCCTTATGAACCAAACCCACTTCGCCCAACTTTACTTTGCCGCCGCAGTGTGAGCCGACAATGTAGTCAACGTCATCGAGAATGCCGGAGCCGACGATGGCAACTGCGCCGCGCACGCCTTCTTCTGCAGGTTGATAAACGAGTTTAAAAGTACCCTTCAATTCGTCTTTGTGTTCCATGATCCAGCGGGCCACAGCCAAACCCACGGCCGTGTGGCCGTCGTGACCGCAAGCGTGCATGAAACCGGGGTGGGTGGATCGGAAGCCCAGACGGTTGGGTACGTGGTCAGGATCATCAGTTTCTTCAACAGGATTGCAGTCCATGTCGAAGCGGAAAGCCGTGACAGGACCCGGACGACCGGTATTTAAAACGGCAACGCAGCCTGTGTAGCCTTCGATCTTTTCGATAAATTCATGGGGCACACCGTGGCTTTCAGCGCGTTCGATTGCTTTTGCCACAGTTTGTTCGTTGCGGCCCAAGACGTTGGCGGGGTTAATAACCTGTGTGCCGAGGCGAACATCGGTAAAGCCCAGTTCTTTCAAACGTTGAGCAACGAAATAGGTGGTTTCGAATTCGGTCCAACCTTCTTCCGGGATGGTGTGCAAATGACGGCGCGTGGCAATCATTTCGTCGAAAATAGCTTTATCCATTGGCTTTCCTTTTTTAGTTTCTAAATCGACATAAAAAAACGCCACCCGCGAAGTGATTGTCTATGGATGGCGTGTTTTTGTCATATTGCGTCGATTAAATGTGAATCATGGCACTAAAGTATACCGTAATACCGGTCAAAAGCATGACAGGAATGGAGCGTCTGATCACAACAAAAGGATCAAGACCGCTTAAACCCGAAACGGCAATGGTGACGCCTGCCACGGGGCTTGAAGAGCGCATGATGCCGCTGATTAATTGAAGCGGAGAAATCATGAAGGCGGCGTTAGCGCCGACAGTGAGTGCCGCATCAGGAATCATCGGGGCAAAGCTAAAGAATGAGGCGTTACCGGAACCTGTCACAAACGAAGCCAAGCCCACAATCACGAACATAGCCGAATAAAGGGCAATGGCGCCGGAATCCATACTGGAGACCGTCTGAATAATCGTGTCAATGCCGCCCGACTTGGTCAGACCTTGGGCAAAAACTTCAGCACTCACAATTAAGAAAACCGTGGACGTAAATACTTTACCCATGCCCTGTGAGAAACTCTTTAAGGAGTCCAGACACTCTCTGAGACTCATCGAGCGCAGACCGTGGACAATAACGGCCACGAAGGTCGAGCACAGAAGCGCGGTGACCACTTCCATTCTGATGCCTTTATACATCAGCGGCGAGAAGACAAAGAGCAGCACGACGGGAATGAGCGGGAAGAGTGCGTAATAAGCCGGTGCATCAGGCTGATTGTCTTCGGCTTTGGAGGCAGTGGCCAAAAAGTCTTCTTTGGTAATACGACCGCTAGCCAAGTCTCGTTTATCAAACCACTGCTGGATGAAATAGTGAGAGATGAGTAGCACGATAACGGCCGGCCATGCTACCGTCCATTGGATGTTTAAGAAGAAGTCCATGACGTGCATATTGGTTAAGTCTGCACCGAGCAGATTATTCGGACCTGACGGACCCAAGCATAAGCAGCCGCTCATCACAATGGAGGCAGCGGCTGTTTGGCGCGAAAGACCGGCAGCCAAAAGAATCGGGTACATCGAGACCATCAGCAAAAGGGCAAGGCCGGCAGCCGACGGAATGAAAATGTTAAGAGCAAGACTGATTCCAGTGCCTAAAACCATCACTACGTAAGGTGATTTGAAATAAGAAAGCGGTTTCACACTTAAACGCACCAAAGCGCCCGCAGCGCCAATGCGGTTCATGTAAGAGGCAAAACCGCCGATCACCATGATGTTCATGCCAAGACCGGCCGCACGGCTTTGAAGCAGATTGGTCATGACTTGTACGACGTCAAGAGCGGCCAAGTGGGTGGCTTTCTTGCCGGTAATCAGGGGATCGGGTGAAATGACGGTGACAACCGCCAAGGTTAGGAGCCCCACCAAAAGCAGGGCGCCCGGTGCATAGAATTTCTTAACAATAAGATACGCCGCGGCAACTACAGAAATGATGACGATAACAATACCGGTCATTTGTTACTCCCGGAAAAAGTTCTTGTTTATTTCTTCATCATCCTGCATTTAATGATCGCTCGAAATAGTTAAAAACCCTAGGTCGTTGGGAGAAAAGCGTAGAAAAAAAGATCGGCCGTTGCCGACCGATCTTCAGACACACTGAAAACTATTGAACTTTAGAGATGGAATCCATGTATTCGCAATAGGTTTCTTTGGTCAAAACGGGTTTGAAGTTGTCGCAAATGCGTTGTGCCTCACAGGCATCATCGGCAAGAAGATCAATGATCGTCATTGCCAGCACTTTTGCGGTTTTTCTAAAGGCGGCATCTTTGTTATCGAGGATAAAATTGGCCCCATGCAATATGCCAGTGACGCAGCCCACCCAGGGGTGAACCACAGGGATTAAGTGAGAGACGTCGCCCATATCGGTGGAACCGGCATTGTGGGCGCCTTCGGCGACATTTTCGGTTCCGAAAATGTTTTGAGCATTCACACGAAGAACATCGCGGAAATTTTCATCAGGTCGCAGCGGCAGGTAACCCGGCAGGTCTTTAATTTCGCAGCTCGCGCCAATCGCATCCGCTCCTGCTTTCAACGCTCTGTTGATTGCCTGGTTGTAGCGCGTAAGCCCGTCAAGGCGTGCGGCGCGCACGTAGCTTTCCATTTTCACAAAATCAGGAACAACGTTCACAAGATCGCCCCCTGCATTGATAATCGGGTGAAAGCGTACGCAGTCGTCATCTCTGAAAGTTTCACGGATGGCGTTGACTCCCATAATTCCCATCACAGCGGCATTTAAAGCATTGATGCCTTTATCGGGAGCGCCTGCGGCATGGGCGGCGCGGCCTCGATATTCAATGAGTTTGCCGATAAAGCCGTTGCAGCTGCCGCCGACTTCAAAAAGACCGTTGGGGTTATCGGTGGGATGCACGTGCATCTGAAGCGCCATATCAATATCGTCAAATCCGCCTTCTGCAATAATTTCTGCCTTTCCGCCAAGGTAGCGCAGTTTGCCCTTTTCTCTGAGGCTGTTGCGGTAGTCAATTTCAACGTATTCTTCAGCCGGTACGGCAAAAAACACCACGTCGCCGTCCAGTTCATTCATAATGCCTGCATCTTTAAAGGCCATGGCAACAGCCATCATGTTGGCAATCTGCACGTTGTGCCCGCAGCAGTGAGCGGCGCCCGTGACCGGATCACTATTGGGGTGATCGCGGCAGATAATGGCATCAAGTTCCCCTAAAAGGGCCACCGTCTTTTTGTGGTTTCTTCCCTTCATTCGGGCTTTGACACCGGTGATTCCCCAACCGTCCGAGTAGTCAAGGCCGAGCTTATCGAAAGCCGCCTTGACCTTTGCGGAGGTTTTCTCTTCTTTAAAACCCAATTCCGGTTCTGCAAAAATGTCTTCGGATAACTGATCGATATCGCCAAAACGAGCGTCAATGGCCTTACATACCGCTTCTTTCAATTGAGCTTTATTCATTTGCATGTCCTTTATTCAAAGAAAACAATTAAAAAATACCTTCCAAGTGCAACATGATTTCGGCTAAAGCCGTGGCACAGATGAAGCTGCCGGCGGCGACGGCCAAAGCGACCGGCACGATACGCCAGGAAAGCGCTTTAAAAGCCTGCAGATCTTTACCCAGGCACAAACCGCCGTAGGCCAGAATGGGCGTGGTAATCGAAAGAAAGCCCACATTTTTCGTCTGAGCAAGAATCCAGTCGCTCAATGGGAATTGAGGCATGGAAACGACGACAGCCACGATCGACACCCA
>CAJKMT010000037.1 GCA_905201055.1 uncultured Sutterella sp.
GGCGCCGCCCGCGGTGGCAAACGCTTTTCTGCGACCGATCGCACGATCAAGGAACTTCATTTCCTCGCATTGCTTCATCACTTCAGCGGCTTCCTGATTATCCGCCCCCTGACTGTCGGCACAGGAAAGGAAACAATAGGCTTCAAAATCCGCGCCGATGTCTCTCGCATCGCGAATAATGTCCTCTAATTTAGAGAGTGCCCAAACGTCATAGCTGCGCGGCTGAACCGGCACAAGCAATATGTCACAAACCAACAGGGCGGCACGCAGCGCTCCGGTATCACGACCGCCCACATCAATAATGATGTCTTCCCACTTATTGACTTGAGTTTCAATCTGAGACTTCAGTGTCCGTGCATCCGAATAAGCCGAACAGGCTAAAGGCGGATTCACTCCGTTTTCAGATCGAATGCTCACGGCCGTGAGAGCCGACTGCTGTTCATCCCCGTCCACAAGCCAAACCTCGTGGCCCAGACTTTGACGATAAAGCGCAAGCTGTACAGCGGTCGTGGTCTTACCCGTTCCGCCCTTAGTATTAGCAACTGCAATGATCATAATATTATTTCAATATTAAATAAAATGTAGTCTAATTTTAAATTAAGGGTATTTTAAAGTCTTTTGCCCAACGGCGTCCGACTTCAAAAAGAAGCTCCCTGCTGCGGCGCATACTGTCTGCGTCACTCCCGGCAAAGCTTCTGAGCTCATAGGCGGCATCAAAACCCAATTGCCGCAATTCGTCCGTACCGCATTGAACCTGACCGGCCACCAAAGTCACTGACTTTTTTTGTGCCAGAGCTCGCTTTAAAACACCATAGGGGGCTTTGCCGGACAAGCTTTGAGCGTCGAAGGACCCTTCCCCGGTAATCACGAAGCGGACCTTATTCAAAACTTGATTAAATTCGAGCGTGTCCAAAACAGATTCAATACCCAGCAGAACCTGTGCTTTGAAAAACCACATGAGTGCCGCGCCCATGCCGCCCGCCGCACCAGCTCCTTTTTTATTACCGACTTCAACTCCCCAATAGGAACTCAAAACACGAGCGGCAGAAGTCATGGATTCTTCCATCTCGGAAAGCTCCTGAGCGTTCGCTCCTTTTTGGGGAGCAAAAACATTTGTGGCTCCGTTTATTCCCAATAAAGGGTTATCCACATCGCAAACTGCGGTTATCTTCAGAAAGCCAAACTCGTTTTTAAAGGTCTCAGCAGATAAATCTGCAATTTTTGCCAAATCAGAGGCTTTTATCGGCTTCGGCATGAGTTTGCCTTCGGCATCAAAAAACTGCACTCCTAAGGCCTGCATGCAGCCCAAGCCGAGATCATTAGTGGCACTGCCGCCTAAACCTATGCGAATTTGACGGGCACCGCGCCTCACGGCATCAGCAATCACCTGTCCCAAGCCAAAGGTAGAAGATTTGACTACGTGTCTTTTACCGGGCTCTGCCAAGTTAAGACCGCAAACCTCAGCCATCTCAATCACGGCCTCGCTTTGTTTCAATAAGTATCGAGCTTGTACAGGATTGCCGTATGGACCTAAAGCCTGAGCTGTGCAGAGCGCCCAGCCGCGTTCAAGCAAAGTATCTGACAAACAATCAATAAGACCGTCGCCGCCATCAGCAATCGGCATGCAAGTGACATCGGCAGACGAAACCGAGCGAATTCCGGCAGCAAGCGCATCACACGCCTCACGGGCTGACAAAGACCCTTTAAAAGAATCCAAAGCGATTAAGACAGTCATCAGAAACTCCTTGCGCCATACTACCAATTGAGGAAAAATAGCTCAAGGATACGATATTAAGTTAATCGTTATTTAATATCGGTGAAACTGTGAAATGCCTAATATGTACTATTAAATTGAGAGTGTTCATTCAACGGCTTTAAAATACAAGAATCCGGTTCTGGAGAAAGCAAATGATCCGAGAAGATTTTTTCAAAATGATGCACGATGAGTTTGGGTGCGAACCGGACTATCCGTTTGCAGGAGACTTTCAATCGGCAGTTTTTCGTCGAAAAGATAACCTGAAATGGTTCGCAATCGTCCTGACGGTGGAAGCAAAAAAACTCGGAATCGGCGCTTTCGGAGAACTCGATATCGTCAATCTGAAGTGTACGGACGAGGATCGGGATTTAATGACTGATTGCGAAAATGTGTTCCCTGCGTATCACATGAATAAAAAGAGATGGATCAGTGTCATTTTGGACGAGCAGGATGATTTTGACGAAAAAATTCGGACATTAGTTCATAACAGTTTTGAGTTAACAGTCGGTAAGAAAAAACAGGATAAATAGTCAGAAGTTAAAACTATATTGATATATTCCATTGACTGACACAAGCAAAAATCTCTTCTTTGCGTAGACAAACAAATATCAATTAAAACATATTTCTTAAATCAAAAATGATATAAGAAATCTCACTGTAAAACTAAATTTGAATCACTCTGAGATTATTCGAAATCCAAACTAAATAGCCATAATGGGATATTTTTAGTAATGCCCAAGAAAGGCGGAAAATACAAAAACCAATAACAGTTACGTGATATTTAATTTTTTCATCGAAGATCAGATTGAAGCAATGAATAAAAGACCGGCAAAATTCCAACGAGAAAACAAGAATATTTTTTGAAATATCGTTTTTATAAATACATATTTCAAAAATCTTCTAATCCGGCAAAAACAGCAACTGAAACCGTGTAATAGATTTTATCAATTTACAGTTATTCAAATTTTATTTTAATTATTTGTAATCACAATCAATATAAACTCAAGCAGGCAAGTTAAAGTTGAGATCAGGATCAAAACACTAACCGAGAGTCAGAATTTAGCTGTTTTATATTTTTTATTATTCTTATTATATTGAGTATTATCATCTTTTAATACTCATTATTCTAAGTTTTAAAATCAACTTAAAGTACTAGAAATACCATTTTCAACCCATTGACTTTAAATTCTTGATCCTCTTGACAATAGGCTATTTAATTATCATAATAATGGGTATTAAAACACTATTTCACCATTATTTTGAGAATAAAATGCGTCCTTCAGTAGCCGTAGAAGCCTCGTTAAAAGCCCTTGGCGCAAATTTAAAAATTGCTCGCCTTCGCCGTCGTTTGCCGCAATCGCAGGTAGCAGAACGAGCCGGAATCTCGCTCAACACCCTAGCGAAGGTCGAGGCCGGTGACCCCGGTGTGGCTATCGGCAACGTAGCTGCAATCATGCAGGCAATCGGTTTAGGTGCCCCTATGGGAGATATTGCCTCCCCTTCGGCCGACACTTCCGGTTTAAGACTGGAATCCGAACGTTTGCCTAAGCGCGCCCGTGCCCCCAGACGAATGATTTAAATGTCCGCCACAGTCTTAAACCTTTACTTTAAAAGTTCTCTCAATCCCCTGCCAATCGGTCAATTGAGCATAGATGACCCGGGCAGGGATCATTCTGCCTGCTATTTTGTTTACGATCCTCAGTGGCTCGAGATCGGCTACTGTATCAGCAACGATCTGCCTTTAATTCCTAAAGTATTCAAGACCGATCTAACCCATCCGTATTTCGGCTTCATGTATGACTTGATTCCGGGGATCGGTGCACGTAAAGCGGCAAGATTTAAGGCTAAAAAGGACTTAACAAACATAGAGTTACTGCTTCAATCTCAAGAAACACTTCGACCCGGTGCCATCGGCCTCGGTCAAAATATTCAAGTGCCTCTTCAGCATAAGCAAATCGGTGCTGTTGCTCTTGATTTAGAGCGATTAATGATGGGACACTTGAATATTTCAGACATAGATTCTCTCTATAACGCTCTCAGTGCCCTGCCCGGAGACCGTTTTAAGCTCGCTTATCAATCTGGTAAAAATAAAAATATCATTTCAAAATTTAATATTCCCGATCCCAATCGAAATTTAATCATCTGGGAAGGGATTACATTGAGTTTGGCAAAACGTCTGGGTCTCAGTACCGTCACTGCAGAACTGACTTCGACCCGCGGGATGGATACATTAGTCAGTCTTCGTTTTGACAGAACAGCTAAAGGTGAGCCGATCGGCTTTGCCACTGCAAAAGCCATTTTGGCTGCTCACGATGACGAGCACTCTTATTTGGAAGTGGCTGACATTTTGAATCAGGACGGCGCCAAACCTAAATCCGATTTGCTCGAACTTTGGAGACGAATGGTCTTTAATATGTGCGTGGGCAATACTCACGATACGCTCGATAATATCGCTTTTATCCGCGAAAGAGATGGCTGGCGTCTCGCTCCCTTATACTCATTGCAGCCCGAACCTCTTTCTGTGAGCCGCCGCCACCACGCAACCGCCGTCACTGAGGATTGTGACCGCCCGGACTTGGCAAAAGCGGTTGAGGTTTGCCCCTATTTTGGCTTATCCAAACGAAAAGCCGAACAGGAAGCCCTCAATATTTCTTCTTTCTGTGCTCACAACTGGGAAAAAGTCGCCCGTGAATTTCAGGCTGATCCCATTGAAATTGACAATATGCGCAAAGCTTTTGAGCAGCTGGAACTTTGATCAAAAACCAAAACATTTTCGTTATTATTTGGCACTAAGCCTCGGAAAAACTTTTTCTTTCCGGGCTTTTTGGTGAAAAAGATCATTCGGGCTACCATTTTTATTTAGAGGTTTTATATACTTATCTAATCGACTCTTAATTGGGGAATAAAACAAATGCAGCAAAACAATACGCCGTTGGTTCGCATTGTCGATGATGACGAAGGTATCCGTAACTCCATGGTCTTTTTGCTTGAAGGCGAAGGCTGGGAAGTCAAGACCTACCGTGACGGCTCTCAATTTTTGGCCAGCAATGATTTCACTCGTCCCGGCTGCATCATTTTGGACGTGCGTATGCCCAATATGAGCGGTTTGGGTCTGCAGACCCACCTCAATGAAATGGGGGTTGACCTGCCGATCATCTTCCTGAGCGGTCATGGTGACATTGATATGGCGGTGCACACCATGAAAAACGGTGCCGTGGAATTTCTTCAAAAGCCCGTGCGCGAAGAACGGCTCTTTAAAGTTGTCCATGACGTCATCACCGAGTACATGAACCGTCAGGAACAAATGGCCGATGTGATTGAGTTTAAAAACCGACTCAAGAACCTCACCCAACGCGAACGCGAAGTCGTCAATCTCATCAGCCTGGGTAAATCCAATAAGGAAGTGGCTGAACAATTGGGCATTTCTGAAAAAACCGCCCAGGTTCACCGCGGCGCAGCATACCGCAAGCTTGAAATTCATAACGCCACGGAAATTGCCCGCTTACTGATGCGAGCAAAAGAAGATCCGCAAATTCAGTAACTGTCTGATATCTGACCACGCCCGCGCTCATGCGGGCGTTTCTTTAGACGCACCTGCTGTACAATCAAAGCTGTTGTTTCTTTTTTTCAGAGGTTAACCATGAATCGTCTGACCGCAGCCTGTGCCGTTGCCCTTTCGGCCTGTGTGATGCTCACCGCCTGTGTGACAACTGCTCCCCTCGTCAATCCCCGTGAACAAACGGTTTCTTTCCAAACCACTCAGGATAAAATGCGCTCGGCGATTCTCGATGCAGCCAAGACCCGCAAGTGGCGTGTGGTTCACGATGAACCCGGTGCGATGACTCTGGCCTACCCGGGCACTGCCAAAGCTGTTCATTTTGAGGCAATCGTTAAAGTTGACTACGATGCCGACAGCTATCAGGTGAGCTACGTTTCGAGCCGCGGACTCGACGAAAGACAAGGCTGCGTCAATCCCAAGCTCTCGGGCAAAAACAAATTTGACGAAAGCATCATCTGCGTGCACCGCAATGTCAACCGCTGGATGAATAATCTCAGCATCGACATTATGAATAACCTCTACCGTTAAGCACTTTTTTTGCTGAAACCGGCGGTTTTCAGAAGTCATGTCAAAAAGCCTGCAACTTCTTGACTTTTGTGTTTGGGTGCCGGGGCTGCCGGCCGCATTGAGTTCATCACTGAATGAACACAATGTGTGCACGCCTGACGCCTCTGTACCCAAGCTCAGCTTTTTACCCCTGATGCAAAGACGACGATTAAGTCCCCTCGGACGCATTGTCATGGCCTCGCTCTATCCCCTTTATGAGAGAAACCGCACTCTGATCACAGAGCGCAGTGCCTGCGTCTTTGCTTCCCGCTGGGGGGATATCAGTCTGACGGTAAAGTCCCTTGAAGAATTAACCGCAGAGAAAACACTGTCGCCCACCGCTTTTTCAACCTCTGTACACAATGCGATCGGCGGACTCTTTTCCCTTTTTGAGCACTTTCACGGCAATGTCACGTCGCTCTCGGGCGGTGCGGCGGGCTTTTCCGCTGCTCTTTTTGAAGCCTACGGACTTATTCAAGAGCACGACTCTGTGCTGGTGAGTCTTTATGAAGATCAAACACCCAATGAATTCCTGGCCTGGCATGATGCACCCGGCTGCCCTTATGCGATTACGCTGTTGTTGTCCTCTGCCGGGGGAACTCCCCTTGTGCCCTTCTCGTCAACAATAAAGCCCGCAAAACCCCATAACAGTGTTGAGGACTTTTTACAGTTTCTGAACGCAGAGAAGGAAACTTTCACTGATCAAGACGGTTTTTCGTGGAAGAGGGCATAGACCATGGCAGCCCCAAAGCTTTACCGGCGACTGGCGACAGGACTGGCATTTGCGGTCTTCGGCGGCCTGGGCGTGTTTTTTCAGTTTTTGATCTTCCCGGGCATTGTCCTTGTCATTCGAAATAAAGCGCGCCGTAAAATTCTTGCCCGCCGAGTGATACACCTCACTTTTAAATGGTTTATTGCCTTTATTCGGGCAATCGGCATCCTGGATTGGAAGGCTGAGAATCTTGAAAAGCTTCAAAAGCCCGGTCAGCTCATCCTCGCCAACCACCTCACCTTAATTGATGTGGTGTTTCTTTTCTCGTTTGTTCCCAATGCCTGCGCGATCATTAAGTCGGGCTTGGCGAAAAACCCGTTTACCTGGGGTGCAGTTTATGCGGCAGGATACATCACCAATGATTCAGGGCCCGAGCTCATTGAAGATTGCGTGAAGGAATTGAAATCGGGCGCGAGTTTAATCATCTTCCCTGAAGGCACCCGCACACCGCAGGGGCAAGTTCCCAAACTCAAACACGGCGCAATGATCACCGCTTTTGAAAGTGATATCGATCCGACATTAGTCAAAATCACGTGCGAACCATTGAGCCTCACAAAAGGATCCCACTGGTGGGATGTTCCTGAAAAACCGATGTTTTTTACCTTCTCGGTTCTCGGACAATTGTCCGTTGAACCCTATCGAACGCTCTATAAAAACAGCGCTCCGAAGGCGGTGCGCGCCCTGAGCCGAGAGATTTTTGGTGTATTATTTCCTGACTTCGTCAATAAACAAAGCGAAAAAGGCACCGATAATGTCTGATGTTTTAAAAGAAGAACTCAAAACCCTGATCATCGAATCGCTCAATCTTGAAGATCTGACGACTGACGATATCACTGATGATATGCCTCTTTTTTCCGATGAAGGCCTCGGGCTTGACAGCGTGGACGGTCAGGAATTGGGACTGGCTTTGAAGAAAAAGTACAATATCAGTCTCAACGCTGAAGCCGCTGAAACGCAGCAATACTTTAAAAACATCAATTCGCTTGCCCAATGCATCGAAACGTTTCGCAGTAAGTAATTCGTCATGACAGTCACTAAAGAAGAAATTTTTGAAAAACTCCAAACGGCTTTAAACGAAACGTTTGAAATTGAACCGGAGCGCATCACGCGCGAAGCCCGTTTGATGGAAGATCTGGAAATCGACAGCATCGACGCGATCGACCTTCTCGTGCAGCTCAAGCCTATGCTCGGCAAACGCAAGATTGACCCGTCTTATTTCTACAAGATGCGCACGGTGGGTGACGTGGTTGACGGTTTGTACGACCTTTTAAGTCAACCGGAAGAACCGGCTGCGTGATGTTCGGACGAATTCTCTCGGCCGTTTTAACCGTTGCCTATCCTTTCGTCGTATTTTTCGGTCTTAAATACTGGGGGCTTAACGCCCTCATTATTTTGATTGTGGCGCTCTGCGGGCTCAATTGTCTGCTTAAACCCGGACGCTTTTCCGCCCTCTTTTTCACGGTGGCTTTAATATTGGCTGCAGCAAGCTTTTTTACCGGTGTCACTCTGCCGCTTAAACTTTATCCCGTTGCAATCAGCGCCACGCTGCTTGCGACCTTTGCATTAAGTCTTTTTTCAAAGCAGTCAGCCATTGAACGCATTGCAAGAATTCAGGACCCTAATCTGCCGCCAGAAGGCGTGCGCTACACAAGAAAACTCACACTGATTTGGTGCGCCTTTTTCCTTATTAACGGCTGCGTAGCTCTTTGGACAGCAGTGGCAGCCGACGAGGCCCTTTGGGCAATCTATAACGGCTTTGTCTCTTATCTTTTGATCGGACTTCTTTTAGTCGGAGAGTGGCTATTTCGCCGTTTTGTCATCAAGAAACACTAAAATTAGACAATCAGCCTTTCAATTTTGCCGATTATGGATATTCTGGACGCACTCAAACACCGTGATCCCTCTGCCCCCGTTGGTCTTGAAGGCAATCGGATCATTACAGTTTCGGCTTTTTTAGAAGAAGTTGGCCGCTGGAGCCGCTTTTTCCGACAATTGGGTTCGCCCAAAACTGTACTGTACTGCCAAAACCGCATTCGTTTTTGCGAAGCGCTGCTTGGCGCCTGGTGCGCCCGGACACTGACGGTGCTGCCGAGTGACTTGACAGAAGCCACACGTACGAGACTCGAAGCCGAAGGCGCTTATTTTGTGCTCGACGATTCACCGTGCCTTGCGGAAAACAGGGGCGATGACGTCAATACGCTCACCCTTTCCTTTAACGAGATACTCGCCGAACTTTTTACTTCGGGTTCGACGGGCGAGCCCACGCGTGTTCCCAAAACCCTCTCACAGGTTTTAGCCGATATTGAAACGCTCGATTCAGACTTCCCGATCCGCCCTGCCGAAGATGCGATTGTTTTTTCTACGGTTTCGCATCAGCACATCTACGGTTTTCTTTGGGCTGCGCTTTGGCCGCTAGCCACCGGGCGCCTTATTACAGCGGATCGCCTCGTTTTTCCTGAAAATATTCTTCAGGCACTGCTTGCTCACGAGAAAGTCATTCTGGTGACAAGCCCTGCGCACCTTAAACGCCTGCCCACCGATCTTGACTGGGCAAGCGGACGCACGCATCTTGATTGTCTCGTGAGCTCCGGCGGTCCCCTCAATGACGAGGGGTTAAAACTAAGCTCGCTTGCGTTCGGCAAAACGCCTTTTGAGATCCTGGGCAGCACCGAATTGGACGGCATTGCCTGGCGGCAGCGCAAAATCAATCAGGACGGCACCATTGATTCGGTAAGCACAGCCTGGCGTGCCATGCCGGGCACAGAACTTTCCAAAAACCAAGAGGGCATTCTTCAGGTTCGCTCACAAAGACTCGATCCCCTCAACTGGACTCTGGGCAACGACTTGATAGAAACGCGTCCTGACGGGGCATTCACCTTGCTCGGGCGCACGGACAGAATCGTCAAAATTGAGGAAAAACGTCTGAGCCTCACAGCACTTGAAAAAGCCTGCGTAAAAAGCGGCTATCTCCTTGAGGCCAAAGCCTTTTTGCTGCCGAAGACTCAAGAACTTGCGGTGGTTGCCGTCCCGAGCGGCTCTTCCCGATCCCTTTTAAAGGATAAATGGCAGTTTATTAAAGCCATTGAAAGGACGCTCAGAAAAGAATTTGAGCCGGTCCTTTTGCCGCACCGCTGGCGCTTTGAGCCCGTGATGCCCACCAATTCGCAAAGTAAATACACCATTGAGTCGCTCGCGGCGCTTTTTGATTCCCGGCACCCGGAACCCGCCGATTGGGATTTAAGCCGCAATCACCTCTCGCTCTTTTTTAAGGCAAAAGGGAAAATGCCCTACTTTGACGGCCATTTCCCCGATTGGCCCATCATGCCGGGCGTCGCCCAGGTGCAGATTGCCGTGGAGGAATCCGCCCGCTATTTAAAAACGCCGCTTGAGGTGAGCAGCGTCACCAATCTGAAATTCATGGCGATCATTCGTCCAGAAACAGAATTGAAACTGACGGTTGATTTCGATCCTCAAACGTTAAGGCTTCACTTCAGCTTTAATTCGCCCGACGGTCGGACACGCTACAGCACCGGAACGGTTCACTTTCTTCAAAAAGACGCTTAAAAGGTCGGGGCTATGCTAAAACCGCTTTTTCTCATCCCCGACTACAACCACCCGGACACGATTAAAAAGGTCGCAGGCGACTGCCTGGCTTTCGGTCATGATGTTTTGATTGTCGATGACGGCAGCGATGAAAATACCCGGGAAAAGATCCGTGAGGCGGCAAGGCAGGATCCGCGAATTCACGTGTTAAGACTTAATGAAAACAGCGGCAAGGGCGGCGCCGTGCTCGCGGGTTTTCAATGGGCAATTGCGCGCGGCTACACGCATGCCTTTCAGCTTGATGCCGACGGTCAGCAAGACCCTGGGGCCATCCCCGAATTTCTAAGGGTGATGGAAAATAATCCCGAAAAACTCATCTGCGGCTATCCCCTCTATGATGACTCGGTTCCCGCTTCAAGAAAATGGGGACGCAAAATCACGGATTTCTGGATCGCGGTCAACACCCTTTCCTTTGCCTTTCGGGATGCGCTCTGCGGCTTTCGCATCTATCCTTTAAAAGCTGTAGAAAAATGGCTTACGATGAAACCCGCTGTCGGTCTTCGCATGGATTTTGATCCCGATATCATTGTTCAGCTTTACTGGCTGGGGCTTGATCCCGTGAACCTGCCCGTGCGGGTAACCTATCCGATTGACGGCATCAGTCACTTCAAGCCCATCGAGAATCTCTATCTCAGTAAAATGCATGCCAGAAACTTTTTCGGAATGCTAATGAGACTGCCGCGTCTGATCGGCCGACACTTCAATGGCAAAAAAGACTGATCACTGGGCAAACAACGTTGAGCGCACTTCCGTGCTCGGCATCAGGCTCCTCTTTAACCTCTATCGGGTTTTGGGGCGCCTGCCCTTTTGCTTTGCCTTGGCACCCGTGGTGTTCTGCCTTTGGGCAACTGACAGCCGCGCGCGCGGAGCAAGTCTTGACTATTTAAAGCGGGCCAGGCTCGCAGGATACCTTTCCGAAGATCCCAACTCCTTTTTAACTTTAAAACACATGTACCGTTTTGCCGAGACGATTCTCGACAAAATGCTGGCTGCCTGGGATAAAAATTATTCGGAAAATTTAGTCATTGAAAATGAGTCGGTTATGACTGAGCTGATTGCTCAGAAAAAAGGCGCAGTGGTGCTGACTTCACACATGGGGTGCGTTGAGGCACTGATGCATCACGGCTCTATTTCGGAGCTGCCCATCATTGCACTGGTGCACAGCGCCAACACCGCCCGCTTTACCAATATGGTGCATCAGGCAGAAGCGCTCAAAAATATTGAATTCATGGAAGTGACGGAATTAAATCCGGCAAGCATCATGACGCTTGAGGAAAAGTGCGCACAAGGCTACTTTATCTTTATTGCCGGAGACAGAATTCCCATTCAATCGGACTCCGTTGTGTCCGTGCCTTTTTTGAAGAGCCCTGCGACCTTTCCCACGGGCGGCGCGATTCTTGCCCTTATTTTGAAGTTACCCCTAATCAGTATGACGTGTTGGCGAGAGGCAAGTCCCCGACTCTATGAAACAAAGAAAACAAACCGTTACCATGTGCGTTTTGCAATGATCGCCGATGCGGTAAGATTGCCGAGAAAAGAGCGGCAAAATGCTCTCACAAACTTGATGGGCGCTTACGTCAGGGAACTTGAGCGGGGCCTGGCTGAAAGTCCTTTGGATTGGTTTAACTTTTATCGATTTTGGCAAAAATGATCAGACGAGTTATCGCATCGACACTCACTGCCCTGTGCATTTCGGGCATGACAGGTACAAGTGTTTTTGCGCTTGAACTTGAGGATCTTTCCCAAACATTTGCCAAACAAACGTTATCGACCGGCCGCTTTGTTCAGGAGCGCGAGCTTGCGGGCTTTCCCAAACCCATGCGCACCGAAGGCGTTTACTATCTGAATCTGAAAAAAGGCATTGTTTGGGTCACAAAAAAACCTTTTGCCCACACGATGATCTTTTCCGATGCGGGAATCCGCACACAAAGTGAATATTCCGACAGTTACCTTTCCTCGCGCGACATCCCGTACTTAAAGACAGTCAACGAATTGATGCTCGCCATTCTCGGTGCTGACACAGGCCGCCTGTCGCGAGACTTTGAGGTGAAACTCACGGGCAGCCCCGATCATTGGACCATGACGCTTGTCACCCGCAAGGATTCATCGCTTAATGCCGCCTTCAGCTCAATGACCGTGTCAGGATCCGATATGCCGAAAGTCATAGAAATGACAAGCCGGCAAAACGAAACTACACGCCTGACGCTTTCCTCGCAGAAGGCCCTTAAGACGTGGCCCAAAGGAATTGATCCGCTATGAAAGAGCGCGGGCGAGTGATATCGGCTTTGCTTTGGGCACTTTTGGTGCTCACGGCCATCGTGACTGTCGCGCAGTGGCTCTCTGCGCACCGGCCCGATGCCGATCTCATCGCTCTTTTGCCTGAAGACAAGACCGCAAGCTATGAAGAACAGTGGCTTCGCCGCTCGTTATCCGACCGTCATAAGGACACAATCACCGTGGCGGTCACTGTCAGTAATAAAGAGCCTGAAAGCATACGGACACTTTCACGGACATTTAATGCATGGCTTAAAGAGCACCCGGCTTTCAGTGCGGCCGATGAAGTATTGCCCGACGGACAAACCGCCGAAACACTTAAGTCTTTGGCACTTCATCAATTAACGGATAAGGACCGCGAGTTTCTTGAAAAGGCCTCGGAAGACGCACTTTTTGAAAGGGCGGTAAGAAAAGCTTCCGCACCCTTTAATGCTTCGGCCTTAACTTTTGCTGACGACCCCCTGGGGCTTGCCGATGCGTGGCTTGCCGACCGTCTCTCACAATTTAAAGTCAGACTTGAGAACGGCGTTTTACTGGCCGATCATGACGCCAATACCTATGCGCTCTTTTTTATGCGCATTGACAACCGCTCGGTGATGAAAGAAAGCGCTGCCGCTGGCGAAGCACTGGCTGCGCTTGAAGAAAAATTTCAAAGGCTCTCCCCCGAATCTCAGGTGCTCATGACAGGGCTGCCGGTATTTTCCATGGCTGCTGCCAGTCAAGCCCAAAAGGAACTCACCCTGATCGGGTCGCTTTCTGCCCTAGGCATCATCGCCATCGCCTGGTTCTGGTTTGCCAACCTCCGGGCTCTTTTACTCATCATCGCGGTAAGCGCCCAGGCCTTTATTCTCGCCGTGGCTGCCACAGTCACTCTTTTGGGACAGATTCATTTAATTACGCTTGTTTTCGGCACCACTCTGATCGGCATCACGGTGGACTATTCTGCGCATTATCTTTGCGCGAGGCTCGGTAAAAATGAAGCCCCCGGGCTGACACTTCGCAAGCTCCTTTCCGGACTCACACTGGCGCTTGTCTCCACCGCCGTCGGTTTTGCCCTCATGGCCTCAACGCCATTTCCGGGACTCACTCAAATTGCCCTATTTTGCGTCACAGGTGTCGTCTCCGCCTACGCAGCAGTGGTTCTGTGCCTGCCGCTTCTCGTCAAAAAGACGATGCCTTTTCGGGAAAGGCTTCAGCACTTGGCTGCCCACTTACAAAAAATTCCTTCTTTGGAAAGCTTAAACCGAAAAAGTCGAGCTCTTGTGATCACTCTGGGTGTAGCCTTTGTCATCTCCGGCCTTGCTCGCATCGACTTAAACGCGTCCGTTTACGATCTCAACAAACCCGATCCCGAGCTGCTCAGAGAGACCGCAAGCCTCACGACGATTCTCAATACCCCATCAATTTCTCAATATTTTGTCATTCACGCCGACAGTGTTGATGAACTGCTTCAAAAAGAAGAGCTTCTTGAGACACAGTTTGCCGGGCTCGGTCTTTCCGATGCCTCACTTTTGAGCGCCGCCGATTGGGTGCCGTCAAAAGAAAAACATTTAGAAATCAATGAATTAAAAAATTCTTCATGCAGGAAATTAAGCGCTCGTTTTAAAGCCTGGCTCGGCGCCCCCTTGGCTTGCGGCGAGCAAAGCGACCAAGCACCTGCGAGCGTATCCTATGAAACGCTTCTCAAACTCGGTCTTATCCCGCCCTCTTTAGAGGGGAATAATGGTGTCAGCGCTTTAGTGTTAATCAGCGGCATCACGCAGGAAAACCTTCCGCTTATCCGCTCACTTGAAAAACCCGAGAAAAATATCTTCTGGCTAGACTATCCCCAAGAGATTTCATCAATGCTTGCTTTGTATTGTGATCGGGTTCTGATGCTTTTGGCTCTGGCAATCGCCGCCACCGTCATTATTTTGACTGTGCGCTTTAAACGCGAAGCCTGGCGAGCCTATCTGCCTTGCATCACAGGCATTGCGCTTACCATGGCCGCTTTCGGCTGGATGGGGCAGGAGTTAAGTCTTTTTTCGCTTCTTGCCTGTGTGCTGCTGCTTGGACTGGGATTGGACTACGGAATCTTTCTCACTTCAGCTTCTCAGTCCAATCTCCGAACGATAGCTGCCATCACCTTTGCTGTGCTCACAACACTGTTATCATTCGGGCTGTTGGCTTTTTCCGAAACACCGGCGCTCAGAAGCTTCGGGCTTTGCATCATGATCGGAGAATTTTTCATCTGGTGCCTGACGCCCGCTTTCAGAAAGGATGCAATCAATGAAAAACAAAGTAATTAAGTACCTGCTTTGCGGCACGGCGATTTTAAATTTAAGTGCCTGCTCTGTTTTAGATCAATGGCTGCCCTCTTTTAGCTCCGAAACACAAACATCAGAGCAGCAGCCGCTTGAAATGCCCTCGGTTTTACCGATTCCGCAGGACAACCCGGGCGTCTTTAATGTCTACCAGCGCATCCGCGTTGAAGCTGATCAGCAATTTACTCAAAATCAGCCCTCTGAATTTGAAGCCATGATTGCCGCTAACCGTAAAGGCATGAAAATCGCGTTGATGGCAATGGGCATGAAAGTCTGGAGTATTGATTACGACGGTATGGTCATCACCGAAGAGCGAGGCGAACAGGTTCCCGATGCACTTCAGGCGCAGTACCTGATGCGCGACATTGCGCTGGTGTACTGGCCGTCAGCCTCGCTTAAAACCCAATTAAAAGATTGGACACTGGTGGAAAATGGCAGCTCTCGGCAGATTTTTGCACCGGGCTCTGCCACGCCCGCTGTGACTGTCACCTATCAAAAGGGCACCCAAGCTCAGAGCGCCCAAGGCAGTGTCACGCTTGAAAATCATCTGCACCACTACCGATTGAGCATTCAGTCGAACGTTGTCAAATGAGCCGCAGAGTCTATATTCACGAATTTTCTTCGCTAAGTACCGCAGGTGATAACGAAGAATTACTCAAAGCGCTTGTCGGCACCAAGCGCCCGCCACTGCCGGTAATAACGGACTATGCCGGCAGCCGTATTCATTTCGGCAAAATTGATGACAATGCCATTTTGACCGAAGAGGCGATTCGTGAACAATTTCCCCTCGCAGGCACAAATCCGGCGCTTCGCTGGGGACGCGGCAATCGAATCGCCGCAACGCTTGCCGTCAAACTCTCTGAGCGTGTCGAAAATCTCAAGAAACGCTACGGATCTGATCGAATTGCTCTAATTTTGGGCACGTCCGTTGCCGGAATGACTGAAACGGAAGCGTATTTTTTCGAGGGCAAAGTTGATCCCCGTTTTCGGGATACCGATTTGGAAATGTTTAATCCGGTGGCAGCGCTTAAAACCATTTTGGGATTAACCGGACCAGCCTACGCTATTTCCACAGCGTGCACATCATCGACTAAAGCCATGATTGCGGCGGCCCGTCTCATTAAACACGGTATTGTTGACGCTGCCCTTTGCGGCGGTCTTGACCCCCTGAGTTTATTTACAGTGGCAGGTTTTGAAGCTCTCGGAGCCACCTCAGCCAATATGACTCAGCCCTTTGGCAAGCACCGAGACGGCATCAATCTGGGCGAAGGCGGAGCCATTTTTATTCTCGATCATGAGGCTTCGGACTATGAACTCTCAGGCTGGGGCGAAACAAGCGACGCTTATCACATCTCCTCACCCGACCCAGAAGCTACCAGTGTTAAACGGGCCATAAGCGCTGCTCTTGAAATGGGCAATCGTACATCTGTCGATTACGTCTGTGCTCACGGCACGGGGACTTTAAAAAACGATGAGATGGAAGCGCTGGCGATCCATGATTTGGTGCCGCAGGCCTTTGTAAGCTCCATCAAACCTGTTACCGGTCATACGCTTGGGGGCGCAGGCGCATTATCTTCGGCGGCGTGCCTGCTCGGAATGCAGAAAGACACGATGCCCCTACACCTCATTGAAGACATACCGGATCCTGAAATAGCTAAAATTAAACTTTTGACTGATAACGTCTCTGAAGGTCATTTTGAAAGTGCTTTATGCAGCAGTTTTGCCTTCGGAGGCAATAACGCCGTGATACTGATCGAGCGAAATGCCGATGGAAACCATTAACCTAGCCGCCAGTGAACTGCTTCCGCACCGCCGGGGAATGCTTCTGATGGATGAGGCACTCTGCGGGGACGAGACCGGCATTGTCGGCCGCGCAACCGTAAAAGCCGATAATCTCTTTGCCCGCAACGGCTCAATCGGCAGTTGGGTGCTGATCGAATACATGGCCCAAACCATGGCGATGTGGACGAGCTGGCAAGCCAAAAAAGCAGGACTGCCGCCTCCCGTGGGATTTCTTCTCGGCACACGCAAACTGCAGTCACAGGTAACTTCTGTACCTGTCGGCACTGAATTGATTTGCAGAGCCAACCGAGTTTTTTTAAGCGAAGACGAAGGCATCGCACAATTTGAGTGTGAAGTGCAAATTGACGGTCAAATTGTCGCCCGTGCCGCCGTCAATGCCTTTGAACCGAAAAACATTGAATCCTTTCTGACGGAACACTAAATGCCTACGCAGAACAAAACCGTTTTTATTTCCGGCTCCTCACGCGGCATCGGCCGAGCCTGCGCGATGAAACTTGCATCAGAAGGATACGATATTGTCCTTCACGGCAAAACCGAAAGCAGCGCTTTAAAAGAAGCCGAAGAGGCTGTGCGAGCGCTGGGCGTCATTGTGCGCAGTCTGCATTTTGACATTGCCGACCGAGAGGCTGCCCGAGAAACACTTTTAGCTGATATTGAAACCCACGGTATGTACTGGGGGATGATTCATAACGCGGGCATTTCGCGCGACGTCACCTTTGCCGGCATGGCTCCTGACGATTGGGACAGCGTCATCAATACGAACCTTCAGGGCTTCTATAACATCACCCAGCCCCTCATCATGCCTTTGGTACACACACGCCGAGGCGGCCGAATCATTGTGATTTCCTCTGTATCGGGCGTGATGGGCAATCGCGGACAGGTCAATTACTCGGCGGCAAAAGCGGCCCTCATCGGCGCTGCCAAAGCATTGGCGCTCGAACTTGCCAGCCGCAAGATCACGGTCAACGCCATTGCACCGGGATTTATCAAAACAGATATGACAGACGTGCTTTCTGACAAAGTAAAAGAACTCAATAATGTGCAGGTTATTTTAAGAGGAACACGCGCAGAAGATAATTATATGTTCAGTATTATAGGCAGAGATGCCCTACAGATTCTGAAACAGGAAAAGGTACAGAAAGCATTGAAATATCTTGAGCAACACCCATATGTAAAACTTTCTAATGAATTTGTAAATGTTCATGAGAGCGTTGTTATGAATATTT
>CAJKMT010000038.1 GCA_905201055.1 uncultured Sutterella sp.
GAACGCTTGCGCGTCGGCAGTTTTCAAGACTGCTGCATTCAACCACTCTGCCACCCTTCCGAACGGTGGGAAGTCGCTATTTTAACGAAAGCTTTTAAGGACCTCAAGATTTTGAGTAAAAATCTTTTATTATTAGGAAATTATTTAAGGAGAAAATCCCATGGTTTATGAAATTACTCCCGATCAAGTTCAAGACACAATCAAGGCTCACAGCCTGTGCATGGTGAATTTCGGAGCTGAATGGTGCATTGACTGCCGCCGTGCAGCACCCTTTTATAAAAAGTTTTCTGAAGAATTCACAGACGTTTATTTCACTCATGTCAATGTCGGCGATCATGACGGAGAATTGCGTGAAGAGCTCAGAGGTCTTTACAACATCGGTCACATTCCGACAATGATCTTCTACAAAGACGGCAAAGAAATTGACCGTATTGTTGAAGTTCAGACGCCGGGCGAACTCAAAAAATTCATCGAGCGCTGCAAGGCATAAACTTTTTTCGTCATGGGCTTGAAATTTACGAAATCCCCAGTATAATTTCGAGCCTACGACACATCACCACGGAAGGGTGGCAGAGTGGTTGAATGTACCGCCCTGGAAAGGCGGCGTACGGTTATCCGTACCGAGGGTTCGAATCCCTCCCCTTCCGCCAGAATATCGTCCCATGCAGTTTTAAACGGCATGGGATTTTTTGTTTCCCCTCAGTAAAAAAACTCATTTTTCCCTTGTCTGTCAGCAAAGAAGAGAATAAGATGATTTTCCCTTTCTCATTTGGTATTGCTGACAGTTTAAGAGGTCAACATGCTGAGCCCAAAATCAACCGCCGGAGCCACCTTGATCGGCTTAATCGCCCCCTTTATGTGGGGTGCCAGCGTTTCTTTGGTGAGAACCATCGCTGAGAACTTCGGTATCGCCCAAGGACAGTGTCTTTTGTATATCGTAGCGGCCACGGCTTTGTTTTTTCTGATCGGTCTGCCGAAATTCGACCGCATTCCCTGGCAATACAAAACCATCGGCTTGGCCACCGCAAACCTCTCAAGCATTACCTTTTGTCTGTCGCTCTACTTTTCTGACGGCGGCACTCAAACCATGGAAGTCGGTATGGTCAACTATCTTTGGCCTACGCTCACAATTATTTTTGCCATTATTTTTAACGGTCAAAAAGCCCGCTGGTGGATTGCGCCGGGAGCAGTGCTGAGCTTTTGCGGAATCTACTGGATTTTAGGAAACGGCCACGTCAATATTGAAGCGTTCATTGAACACATCCAAATCAATCCGCTAAGTTATTTTCTGGCTTTGATGGCGGCTTTGACCTGGGCAGGTTTTTCGTCGATGACCAGAACCTGGTCAAAAGGCGAAAATATGAGCACTGTCGTATTTTTGTTTGACATCATGATTTTCGGCTGCTTCTGGGCGATAGGTATCGGCGGCAGTCCGGAAATCACCGTCTTCGGCGTTCTCAGTGTGATTTTAGGCGGTGTGGCTATGGGCGTCGCTTATGCCTCATGGACTCATGGAATGAGTTACGGCAATATCACTGTGCTTGCCATTGCCTCCTATTTCACTCCGGTTCTGTCTTGTCTATTTGCATCGGTTTGGATCGGCGCGGAACTGACCGCCTCATTCTGGCAAGGGGTAGCTTTGGTGGTGAGCGGTTCGCTTATTTGTTGGCACGCCACCCGAAGCCCATCGCTAAAGAGAAATGATTGAAAAGGATCCCAAGAAAAAACAGGATTTGAAGGAGCCGATGTCTTTTGCAGAAGGCATCGGCCGAATGCTTGCGATCATTATGCTCCTGCTCAGGGCTCTGGCAATCGGTGTGATCTGTTATTTTCTCTACCGATTTATTGAGCCCTTGCTGCACTAATCATTTAAAGAAACGCAAACGAAGCGCATTGAGCACAACCGAGGTGGATGAGAGAGCCATCGCCGTGCCCCCGATCATGGGAGAGAGCATCGGTCCGCCCCAGAGAACGTGTAATAGCCCCATCGCCACGGGAATCCCCAAAATGTTGTAGCCGAAAGCCCAACCGAGATTTTCGTAGATATTTCGCAAAGCCGCTTTCGATAAGCGAAGAGCCGTCAGAACCGATTCAAGACCGTGGCGCATGAGAATGACGTCTCCCGCCTGAGCACTCACATCGACGCCGTCTGCCACGGCGAAACCCACATCAGCCTGGGCTAACGCCGGAGCATCATTTAACCCATCCCCCACCATCGCCACTTTCAGCCCTTTGGCTTGAAGCTCTTCGATGATCTGTGCTTTATCCTGAGGCAGCGCTTCACCGTAGACCTCGTCGATCCCCAATTCATCGGCGATTTTTTGAGCCGTATGCTTATTGTCACCGCTGATCATCAGCGTGCGAATGCCCAACTGACGCAAAGACTTAAGCACGCGGTTGGATTCCGGTCTTACCGTGTCGGCAATACCGATCACTGCAGCCAATACGCCGTTAACAGAGAGTAAGAGCGGCGTTCTGGCTAAAGCGGTCATGCGTGCCAAAATATCTTTTGCGACGGCGATATCGACCCCCTGCTGCATCATCAGCGACGCGTTACCCAAGGCGACATTTTTAGCTCCGACCGTGCCGGTTAATCCCAAACCCGGCAATACCGTCGGCTGAACAGAAACAACCTCTCGAGTATTTGCCGCCAACAGTGCTTTGGCAATCGGGTGTTCAGAACGCGCTTCAAGACTTGCGGCAAGGCTAAGCACCTCGTCTTTGGTGAAATTGCCCAAAGTCACCGTTTCAAGCACTTTAGGCTGCCCCAATGTGAGGGTGCCCGTCTTATCAAAAGCGATCACGTCAACTTTGCCCGCCATTTCAAGCGCGACCGCATTTTTGATCAAAACGCCCAACTGAGCCCCTCGGGCGGTTGCCACCATGATGGAAGTCGGCGTAGCCAGTCCCATCGCGCAGGGGCAGGCAATGACCAAAACAGAGATCATGGCTTTAACAGCTAGCGAAATCGGCTCTTCAGAGAAAATCGCCCAGGCGCAAAAAGTCAGCACTGACAAGGCCATCACGGTCGGGACAAAATAAAAGCTCACGCGGTCGGCAAGCGCCGCCACCGGTGCCTTGGAGCTTTGCGCGCTGCGAACAAGGCGGATGATATTAGCGAGCGTCGTGTCATTGCCCAAGTGCGTAATTTCAACGATAAGCGGATGTGTGCCGTTTAAACTGCCCGCAATCACATTGCTGTCCAGTTTGACAGCCACCGGAATGGATTCACCGGTCAATAACGATTGGTCAACTTCACTGGCGCCTTCCAAAACCTTTCCGTCAACGGGAATTCGTTCTCCGGGCTGAACCAGCACACGGTCACCGACGTTAAGCGCCGACAGACTCACCACTTCGGTTTTCTCACCGTCATATTTTCTCGCCGTTTGAGGCACAAGACGCATCAGTGAGCCGATCGCGTCCCCTGCCTTTCTCTTTGACTTTGCCTCCATGTACTGACCGATTGAAATCATCGCAATCAACACACCGCAGGATTCAAAATAAAGATTCATGGCGTAAGAGGCGTCGCCACTGATGATCATCACCGTAGAAAATAATGAATAGGCAAAGGCTGCGCCCGTGCCGACAGCCACAAGACTGTCCATGTTCGGACCGCCCTGAATCAGGTTGCTGAAGCCGTCACGGTAAAAATGTCTCCCCAAATACATAATGGGCAGAACCAAAATCAGTTGCAAAAGCGCAAAAAGAATCGGATTATTTTCAGGACTGACCACTGAGGGCAACGGCAGTCCGATCATGTGCCCCATTGAAACGTAAAGCAGAAAGAGCGCCAAAAGCACCATCGGCGGCAGCGATTTAAACTGATTCTTTAAAGCTTCTTGAGACTGCTCGTTTTCCTTTTGCCACTCTTTGACCAAATCTTTGCTTTCGGAGAGTTTGGCGCCGAAATTCAGTTTTTCAATTCGGGCAATAACGGTTTTCAGGCCCTCATCTTTGGAAATGCCGTCTTTCAAAATAACCTGAGCGCGATTGGTCGGCAAACTGACACTGATTTTCTCCACTTCCTGAAGTTTCCCGACAACACGTTCGATTCTTGAAGAACAAGCGGCGCAGTGCATGCCTGTAATCGCAAGTTCAAATCTGGCTTTGGACATAACAACTCCTTAACTGTTGCCGCCACTTTATACCCTAAAGTAGCTATAGGGTCAAAATGTTAAAAATCAACATGACGAAGCGGCTGACATACAATTAGGAGAACAGCTCAGTGGTGAGGATTGACCATGCCCGAAACGAAAAACTCAGCGACCCCGGCAGTGATAAAAGTCAGAGGTGCCCGAGTCCATAATCTTAAAAATATCGATGTCGATATTCCTTTAGGAAAATTAGTGGGCATAGCCGGCGTATCGGGTTCCGGAAAATCCTCTTTGGCTTTGGGCGTGCTGTATGCCGAAGGGTCGAGGCGTTATCTTGAAGCGCTTTCAGCCTATACACGACGCCGCATGACGCAGGCTGCCGAAGCAAAAATCGACAACATTGAAAATATCCCTGCGGCTCTTGCCCTGCATCAAAGACCTGCGGTTCCCGGAATACGCAGCACTTTCGGCACTTCCACTGAATTGTTGAACAGTCTGAGGCTGATGTATTCACGTCTGGGAAGCCACGTCTGTCCTAACGGTCATCTTGTGCCTCCCGGTGCGGAGACTGCCAGAGGCAAAAACATTACCTGCCCGATTTGCGGTGTCACTTTCGCACCGCCCAGCGCTGAAAGCTTTTCTTTTAACAGCGAAGGCGCATGTCCGCACTGCTCGGGCACTGGCCTTGTCCAGACGGTTGACGAATCCACTTTGGTGCCCGATGAGTCTCTTTCTATTGATCAGGGAGCGGTTGCCCCCTGGAACTCTCTGATGTGGTCATTGATGACGGATGTGTGCCGAGCCATGGGGGTCCGAACTGACGTGCCTTTTTCGGAACTCACCGCCAAGGAACGCGACATCGTATTTCATGGCCCGGCAATCAAAAAGCACATCATCTACAAAGCCAAAAGCAGCAATCAGTCTGCCGAACTTGATTTCACGTATTTCAATGCGGTCTACACCGTAGAAAATGCCCTTGCAAAGGTCAAGGATGAAAAGGGTATGAAGCGGGTTGAGAAGTTTTTAAAACAGGATATCTGCCCGCACTGCCACGGCACCCGACTAAACGAAAGAGCGCGTTCAACTTTGCTTTGCGGACTAGATCTGCCGACTGCCTGCTGCATGACTTTGGATGAATTGGTGAAGTGGGTGAAGACGATTCCCGGCCAAATGCCTCAAATTCTTAGCGAAATGGCGCAAAGCATCACTGCGCAGTTTCTCAATACGGCCCAAAGGCTTTTGGAATTGGGGCTCGGTTATTTGACACTGGATCGCGCAAGCAGCACCCTGTCAACGGGCGAGCGTCAGCGAGTGCAATTAGCCAGAGCGGTAAGAAACAGAACAACGGGTGTGTTGTATGTTTTGGATGAGCCTTCCATCGGACTGCATCCGAGTAACGTCGACGGTCTTTTGTCTGTTGTCGATGATCTTACTCATCACGGAAATTCAGTTGTTCTGGTCGATCACGATCCGCGAGTTTTACGGGCTGCAGACTGGTTGATTGAAATGGGACCGGGCGCCGGTGAATACGGCGGTAAAGTAATTTCAAGCGGTACAGTTGAAGAAACGATTAAAAATTCGGATTCACTCATCGGGCGTTTTCTTTCAGAAGCAAAAGCGCCGGCCCTTCGAGCGCGAGCGGAAAAATCAAAACTTTTTGAAAAAGGCTCCATATCTTTGAGCACCGACTCAATCCATACCGTTAAACCGCTTGAATTAAATATTCCCAAGGGACGTCTTATTGCGGTGACCGGCGTATCGGGTTCCGGCAAAACCACTCTGGTGTTAGAAAGCCTGGTCCCCGCCTTAACTGCACTAATTAACCAAACATCTCTGCCCGAACATATCAAAAGTATTGAAGCCTGCGGCATACAACGCGTCAATGTCATTGACGCGACTCCAATCGGAACCAACATCCGATCAACTGTGGCGACTTACAGCGGCGTTTTGGATGAACTGCGGCGTATTTTCAGTGCAACACAAGAGGCTAAGGAAAAAGGCTATAAAGCCGGTGATTTTTCATACAACACCGGAGCCCTTCGTTGTCCGGGCTGCGACGGCACCGGTCAGATCACAATGGATATTCAGTTTCTGCCTGACGTGGAAATTACCTGCCCGGATTGTGCAGGCTCGCGCTATTCAAAAGAGGCGCAGCAAATTCGCTATTTCCCCAAAAACGGCCCCTCGTCTTCAAAAGGCATCACTCTGCCTGAATTGATGTCCTGCACAGTCAAACAGGCCTTGGAGATCATGGGAGGCGTCAAAAAAGTACGGGACAAACTGCAGGTACTTAATGACTTGGGACTTGGCTACCTCACTTTAGGAGAGGCGACGCCTGCTTTGTCAGGAGGAGAAGCTCAGCGGCTGAAAATCGCCTCTGAAATGGGCAAGTCGCAGGAAGATGCCGTTTTTGTTTTCGATGAACCCACCATCGGACTACATCCGCTTGACATTGAGGTTTTAATGAAAGTTTTCCAAACCCTGATTGATTTAGGAGCCACAGTAGTTGTCATTGAACACGACCTGGATTTCATTGCCAATGCCGACTGCATTGTCGACATGGGGCCGGGCGGAGGAGACTCTGGCGGACGGATCGTTGCTGTCGGAACACCTGAAGACATTACCGCCAATCCCCACAGCGCAACCGGCCGATACTTAAAACCTCTGCTTTAACCTAAAAAATTGAATTTACCTCTTGACCATACAGCAACTTCAGGGTTGATCATTAGACAGTATTTACGTAACTTGCAATTTTTGTTTTGGAGAAAAAAATGAACAAATTAAAAGTAAACGGCATGCACTGCCAAAACTGTGTGAAAGCGGTCAAAGAAGCTGTGAGCGCCCTGCCCGGTGCCAAAGGCGTTGAAGTCAGTCTTGAAAAAGGCGAAGTGACTTGGGAAGAAATGGGCGCTTCGATTGAGGAAGTTAAAGCCGCAATTGAAGATATCGGTTTTGATGCGTCAGAACCGAAGTGCTGCTGCAGTCACTAAACTGAGCCTTTAAATGCAAAGCCCGTCAGAATCTCAGTTCAGACGGGCTTTTTGATCAGCAAACTACGAAAGATTAGTAGTTTTCAGCCTTGCGTTGGAAATAGGCCTTGGCGTGAGAGCACACCGGGCAGATTTCAGGGGCTTGCTTGCCGATCACAATGTGACCGCAGTTGGAGCATTGCCAAATCGTATCGCCTTCAGAAGAGAAGACCATACCGCCCTTGACGCGTTCGAGAAGCTTCAGATAGCGGGCTTCGTGTTCCTTTTCAATAGCGGCAACGCCTTCAAACAAGAAAGCGATTTCTTCAAAGCCTTCTTCGCGGGCTTCGCGGGCCATACGATCATACATATCGGTCCATTCGAAGTTTTCGCCGTCGGCAGCGTCCTTAAGGTTCACTTCCGTGGTGGGAACAGCACCGCCGTGCAGGAGCTTGAACCAAAGCTTGGCGTGTTCCTGTTCGTTCTTGGCGGTTTCTTCAAAAATTTGAGCGATTTGCACATAGCCGTCTTTCTTGGCTTGGCTGGCGTAGTAGGTGTACTTGTTGCGGGCCTGAGATTCGCCGGCAAATGCTTCCATCAAATTCTTTTCGGTCTTAGAGCCTTTTAAATCCATTTCCTTCTCCTTAATTTGAAATTGGACTTCTTTTGTTCCTGATGCAATAGTAATGAGTTTGAATAATTTTTTCCTTCGAAAAAGTCAAAAGACTATGGATCCGATAGAAGGGATTAAATAGACAATGGGAAAGACACAAAAAGAAAAAGGATCGCAAGGATCCCATCGAGAAGATGATTGGTGCGCCGGGTAGGATTCGAACCCGCGACCCCCTGGTTCGTAGCCAGGTACTCTATCCAACTGAGCTACCGGCGCACTATCGAAAGACGTTATTTTAATGATTTTAATCAAAATATCAATATAGGGTTTGTACTTTATTTTGATATTTTCCTTTGAAAAATCATAAACTTAAGAATGTATATTTTTACAATTTAATTTTATCTTTAAAAATCAATTACTTAAACGTGCGTTTCTCAAAAAGTCACTGAATTTTGTGAAATGACAAAAGCGCGTCAAAAATCTGAACCGATCTAGTCAATTTCACCTATGATATTGAGCTGAGAGCTAGTGCTCCCGATGCTTGGTGCTGTCTGTTCAGACGCATGGGAAGCATTATTTTTATATTTGAGGAGTTGTATATGCAATTGAAACATACTTTGTTGGCCACTGCCTTAGTGGCTGCCAGCGCTACCGCCATGGCTTTGCCGAACGTTGAAGTTTTGGCTACGGGCGGCACGATCGCCGGCGCCGGCCAATCGGCCACGGGTACGGCCTATACCGCCGGTAAGGTCTCCGTGAACCACTTGGTCGCTGCAGTCCCCGCTTTGGCTGAAGTGGCAAACGTCATTCCGAAGCAAGTCGTTCAAATCGGTTCTCAAGACATGACCGATGACGTTTGGCTCAAGCTCGTGAAGACGATCAATGAAGACTGCAACAAGGTTGACGGTTTCGTTGTGACGCACGGTACCGACACGATGGAAGAAACGTCTTACTTCGTTCACTTGACCGCCAAGTGCACGAAGCCGATCGTTTTCGTCGGCGCTATGCTGCCCTCCACCGGTTTGTCCGCTGACGGCCCAAAGAACTTGTACAACGCCGTTGTCGTTGCCGCTTCCAAGGAAGCTGCTAACCGCGGTGTCATGGTTGCCATGGACGACAAGATCATCGGCGCACGCGACGTGATCAAGACCAACACGACCGCCGTTGAAACCTTCCAAGGTGCCAACTTCGGTACGATGGGCTACGTGTTCAACTCCAAGGTGCATTTCGGCAACACGCCGGCTACACCCCACACCACGCAAACCCCGTTTGACGTTTCCAAGCTGACGTCTTTGCCGAAGGTTGGTATCGTTTACAACTACTCCAACGTTCCTGCTGAACCGCTCCAAGCTTTGTTGAAGGCCGGTTACAAGGGTATCGTGACCGCCGGTGTCGGTAACGGTAACATCCATAAGAACTTGTTCCCGATCCTCGAAAAGGCTGCTAAGGACGGCGTGGCTGTCGTTCGTTCTTCTCGCGTCCCGACCGGCTCTGCCACCAAGGATGCTGAAATCAACGACGCCAAGTACGGTTTCGTGGCCGGCCAATACCTGAACCCGCAAAAGGCTCGTGTGTTGCTGCAATTGGCTTTGACGAAGACCAGCGATCCCAAGAAGATCCAAGAATACTTCGACAAGTACTAATCGCATCTGCGGCTGAAACTCTTTAAGAGTTTCGAGTAGTTCGAATGAACCCCGGTCAGAAATGATCGGGGTTTGTCTTTGGTTTAAAATCTGACACTATGTCAGAAAACTACATCGGGCGATTTGCCCCTTCCCCTACCGGTCTTTTGCATGCCGGCAGCCTTGTGGCCGCTTTGGCAAGCTACATTGATGCCAAGGCTCATAATGGCGCCTGGCTCATTCGCATCGAAGACGTTGATCAGACCCGCTGCAAACCCCAATGGACTGAAGGCATTCTTCAAGTTCTCAAGCGCCTGCAAATGGTAAGCGACGGTCCTATTATTTTTCAAAGTCAGCGTTCCGATCGCTATGCCGACGTTCTCAACACACTGATTGAATCCGGAAAAGTGTACGGATGCTCCTGCAGCCGTCACTCGATTGAAGAGGCTAATCGGAAAACGGGAGCTCCGCTTCATCGCTATCCCGGTACCTGCCGCAACGGTGCTTGCGGTCCGATACGTTCCTGGCGTTTTAGAACCGATTCCAACCCCATTGCTTTTACCGACCGTTGGTTCGGACAGTACAGCCAGAATGTTGAAGAAGAAGTCGGAGATTTTGTCGTCAAACGCGCTGACGGACTTTTTGCCTATCAGCTTGCGGTCATTGTCGACGATCATGACAGCGGTATAACCGATATTGTGCGGGGTGCTGATCTCATCGACAACACACCGCGCCAGATTGCAATTTACAAGTCTCTTGGCTGGTCCGTGCCTCGCTACATGCACATTCCCCTTGTCCTCAATGATCGCCAAGAAAAACTCAGCAAACAAGGCGGCGCTCGCCCCTTAAGCGACAATCTCATGCACGAACTCAATTGCGCCTGGGTTCACTTGGGTTTTGATGCGATTGCTGCCGACACATTCAGGGAGTTTTACGACAAAGCCGTTTCCTGTTGGCGGGAACGTTTTCTTTGATTAAGAAATTTTTGAAGGGGCAGATGCGAAAATAGCTCGGAAAACCGAGCTATTTTTCTTGAAACTTGGAGCGGGAAACGAGTCTCGAACTCGCGACCTCAACCTTGGCAAGGTTGCGCTCTACCAACTGAGCTATTCCCGCGACAGGTTTGGTATTTTACAGAGATTTTCTCAGAATGCAAGAAAAATTCAAAAAAATTTTTCTTTTTCTTCTGAACCTTCTCCGCAACACATCAAACCGAAGGAATTAACGCTTTCGAGCGCTTATAGAGCGCAGAAGCAGTCAGTTTTTCCCAATTGTCTGCATCACCTTTAGGGGCTAAACGTTTGATGCGTTCAGCGCGTTCCGGTGAGTCTTTAAATTTGAGCGTCGCGAGCAGTTCATCAGAAGCTTTAAAGTCATTGCAAAGAATGAGCATGTCGCAGCCCGCCTGAAGCGCAGCCTGCGCTCTTTGCGTAACACCGCCTTCGGATACCGCTCCCTTCATCGATAAGTCGTCAGAGAAAACCACACCGGTAAAGTGAAGCTCTTCGCGAAGCACTTTTTTGAGCCAATGCTCAGAAAAACCGGCAGGCTTGGCGTCAATCTTCGGATACAGCACATGAGCGGCCATCACAGAGTCAAGTGCCTGTCCCATCCATCGATAGGGTTTTAAATCCGCAAAAAGAAGCCGTTCGTACGGACGATCATCGACCGGCAGTTCCATGTGGCTGTCGGCAATTACCCAACCATGACCGGGGAAGTGTTTGCCGCAATTGCTCATACCGGCCAAACGCAAGCCTTGTACCACAGCCAGAGCCAGTTGAGTGATGACATTCGGGTTATTGGAAAAAGCTCTTTCGCCGATAATGGTGCTTCGGTTAAAGTTCACGTCCAAACACGGAGCAAAGGTGAAGTCCACCCCGCAGGCACGAAGCTCTGCAGCCATCACATAGCCGCATGCCATTGCCGCCAGCAAAGTGTTTTCCGGTTCATCAATCCAGCTCTCGCCAAGCTTTGCCATTGCCGGGATTTGTGTAAAGCCTTCACGGAAACGCTGAACGCGTCCTCCTTCGTGATCAACGGCAATCAATAAACCGGGCTTAACCGCGTGGATATCGTGACAGAGCTTGGTAAGCTGCTCTCGGTTTTCATAGTTGCGGGTAAAAAGAATCACCATGCCCACGAGCGGATCTGAAATTCTTCGAACATCTGCTTCAGTGAGAACCGTACCTTCAATGTCCAATACAAGCGGTCCCATGTTTTATTTCCTTTAAAGTCGTTGTTCGGCTACGGCAAATGCAGCAACCACACTTTTTTCATCGGTAATCGAAACGTGTACAAAAAGGCCTTCGCTCATCAGCCGTTCTTTAAGTGAGTTCTTAAAAAGCATTAAAGGGGCTCCCTTGTCATTGTGCATCACTTCCATAGACTGAAAGGTAACATCCTCAGAGATGCCTGTTCCCAACGCTTTGGAAACAGCCTCTTTCACAGCCCAGCGTGAAGCAATAAAAGCCAGAGCATGAGACTCGCCCAAAGCTTTTCTTTTCAGATAAAGAGGCATTTCATTGGGGGTAAGGAGTCTTTCGGCAAAGCGCTCACCGTGCTTGGCAATGACATCTGCCACGCGCTTGACCTCAACTACATCACAACCGATTCCTCGTATCACTTCAGACCTCAATAGCGTTTCAATTCTTCAAAAATGCGACGTGTATTTAAAGGCTTGTCGCCCGCGTAATGAGTAATCATTTTTCGCATAAGCACTTTGGCAAAATTAAGCGTCTCTTTTGAACGAAAATCCCTGTCGTGGAGTTTTCGAATCATTTCGGCGCTGATCACCAAATGCCTTTCGCTTTCAATTACACCCTCGTTCCAGGGCTTTAATTCTTCCCCATCCCAATACCAGGGTTCACCGGTCACGGGCAGCCCGTAACCGAGCATCTCCATGAGTTCCAATTCAAAAGTACGCAGTGCTGCCTGATGAGCGGCTTCGGAACCCGCCAATTTCTCGAGCACTTTGGCATAGGAGGCGAAAAGCTGAGGCATTGCATCTTCGCGAGGCAGAAGACGGATGAGGAGTTCATTGACATAAAAGGCAGAAAAAAGCGCATCGCCTTCAATCGGAAAGTAGCCTCCGAGCCATTGAGCCTTCATGAGATTTTTAACTTCATTTTGACCGGAGAAACTGATTTTGAGCGGTGAAAATGCTGTCAGCAGTCCTCGAAAGTGACTCCCCGCCCGTTTGGCGCCGCGTGCCACCGCAATCACTTTACCGTGATTGAGCGTCAGAAACTCAACAAGCAGACTGGTTTCTTTCCAATTCCAACTCTGAAGCACAAAGGCCGCGTCATCTTCATTGACGCGGCGCTCTTTGCTTTTTTGAATCTCTTGCGGCATTTATTCGTAGCCTAAAGTTTTCAATGCGCGGGCATCGTCATTCCAGCCCTTTCTTACACGCACCCAAACTTCAAGATAAACATTTTTACCCAGCATCTCACCGATATCGGCACGAGCCAGGCGGGAAATTTCGCGAAGCTTTTCGCCTTGAGCTCCGATCACGATTCCCTTGTGGGCTTCGCGTTCAACGATAAGAGTCGCAATAATTTCGGCGCGCTTATCGTCTTCACTCCATTTATCAATCGTCACGGCAATACCGTAGGGCAATTCATCACCCAAAAGACGGAAAGCCTTTTCGCGAATGATTTCAGCCGCAAGGAAGCGCGGAGACTTGTCGGTGTAAATATCCGGGTCAAAGAAAGGCGGATTTTCAGGCAAGAGTTTTTCAATCTCAGCCATCAAATCGGAAACCTGTTTGCCTTTTTCAGCCGACACCGGAACGATCGCAGCAAAGGGGAATTTTTGCATCGATTGAGCCATGAGCGGCAAAAGCGCATCGCGGTCTTTCATCATATCGACTTTATTGATCGCCAAAATGACGTTTTTCGCTTCCGGGTTGATCAGTTCCAGCACTTTCTCATCGGCCGCTTTCCAGCCGCTGCTTTCAATGACAAGCACCACGGCATCGGTTTCGCCAAGAGTGCTTCTCACCGATCGATTCATTCCGCGAATGAGCGCATTGCCGTACTTCGTTTGAAATCCCGGGGTATCAACAAAGACAAACTGCGCCCGGTCATTAGTCACCACCCCCAGCACACGATTGCGAGTTGTCTGAGGCTTTTTAGAAGTAATGCTCACCTTCTCGCCGATAATGGTATTGATCAGCGTGCTTTTGCCGACATTGGGGCGACCCACTACTGCGATGTAGCCGCAGCGGAAATTCTCCGGAAATTCTGTCATCTCAGTGCTCCCCTTTCTTTTTGTGATGAAAGTGCTGTACAGCTAATTCATACGCAACTTTAGCGGCTGCCTGCTCGGCCGAGCGGCGGCTTTTCCCCGTGCCTTTGACGGAGATTTCAAGCTTTTTAATGTCACACTCACAATCAAAGGTTTGATCGTGAGCTGCTCCCCGAATATCCACAACTTTGTATTCAGGCAGCCCCAAATGATGAGCCTGCAAAAATTCCTGTAAAAGCGTCTTGGCGTCTTTGCCCATGCGCTCGGGAGTGAGTTTGCTCAATACCGGCTCGTAAAGTTTTAAGATGACTGATTTTGCGGTATCAAAGCCGCTTTCGGTCATAATGGCGCCGAAAATCGCCTCCATGGCGTCGGACTGGATTGACGGACGATGGGCGCCGCCCGTCTTCATTTCTCCTTCGCCCAAACGCAGGTAATCAGATAAAACCAATCGATTGGCAATTTCAGCCAACGCATCCTGGCAGACCAGATTGGCTCGAACGCGTGAAAGAGAACCTTCATTGAAGTGCGAGTCACGCAGAAAAAGCGCCTGACCGATCACGCAGTTTAAAACCGAGTCACCGAGAAATTCGAGTCGCTCATTATTCTCAGCACCGAAAGAGCGGTGCGTGACAGCGCGCTGCAAAAGTTTACGGTTTTCAAAACGATAACCGATTTTTTCTTCAAGACTTTCCAAGGGCAGCATCTCTTTCCCCTATTGGATGGAACCGATACGGCCCATGTCACTGATATTGAGCCAAATATAGAATGCTCGGCCGACGATGTCTTCTTTAGGCACAAAACCCCAGAAACGGCTGTCAGCGGAATTGTCACGGTTGTCGCCCATCATGAAATAGTGACTGTCAGGCACTCGGCAAACCACATCACCCATGTTGTAAATGCATTGGTTCAAACCGTTATGCCCCTGAACCGGGCGGGCCATGGAAGGCACCTTGTCGTTTTCAACGATCTTATGAACGACACCTTCCAAGTTTTCGTTGAACTGTTTTAAGTCCGTGTAGGTTTCTTTATCGAAGAAATTGCCGTCAGGCGTTGCTTCAATACGCTTGCCGTTTACGTACAGCTGCTTATTGATATAGCGGATTTCGTCACCCGGCACGCCGATCACGCGTTTGATGAAATCAATATTTTTGTCGAGCGGATACTTGAACACCACAATGTCGCCGCGCTTGGGAGCAGAGCCTTCGGTGATGCCGAAGTTAAAGACCGGGAAACGCAGACCGTACTCGTACTTATTGACCAGGATGAAGTCACCGGCGTGAAGCGTCGGCAGCATGGAGCCCGACGGAATACGGAAGGGTTCCACGACAAAAGAGCGAAGCAGGAAGACAAAAAGAATCACAGGGAAGAATCCGCCTGTGTATTCGATCCACTTCGGCTGAGAACTGAGTTTGTTGAAAATACTCTGTGCTTCTCCGATCACGCTCATCTGTCCCTGGTCAATCGCCTCGCGATTGAGTTCAGAGAAACGGTCGGCCTCTTGCTTTGCACGAGCCAAACGTTTGGGGCGCCAGAGGAAACGGTCCAGGGCCCAGATAACACCGGTACCCACCGTCAAAAGCAACAACACTAAAGAAAAGTTCATGACAACCCCCGATTACTTTTCATCGACCTGCAAAATGGCAAGGAAGGCTTCCTGCGGAATTTCCACCGTTCCTACTTGCTTCATGCGCTTCTTACCGGCTTTTTGTTTTTCCAAGAGTTTTCTCTTACGGGTGATGTCACCGCCATAACACTTGGCCAACACATTCTTTCTGAGCGCCTTAACGTTTTCACGAGCAATAATATTTGCGCCGATTGCCGCCTGAATGGCGACGTCATACATCTGACGAGGAATGAGCGAGCGCAGACGCGTGACAATCTCACGACCGCGGGATACGGAATTGGAACGGTGGATAATGGTTGAAAGCGCATCAACACGATCACCGTTAATGAGCATATCCACCTTCACCACATCGGCTGCGCGATATTCCTTGAACTCATAGTCCATGGAAGCGTAACCGCGCGTGAGCGACTTCAGACGGTCAAAGAAGTCAAGCACGATTTCCGCAAGCGGCAGATCGTATGTGAGATGCACCTGACGGCCGTGATAGGCGAGATTGGTTTGCACGCCGCGCTTTTCATTGCAAAGCTTCATCACCGCACCCACATAGTCGCTCGGCACAAAAATCGTCACCGTATCAATCGGTTCACGAATTTCGGCGATCTTATCGGGCGTGGGGAGCTTCGACGGATTTTCCACCTGAATAACTTCACCGTCAGTCTTCAAAACCTCGTACACCACAGAAGGTGCCGTGGTAATGAGATCCATGTTGAATTCACGTTCAAGGCGCTCCTGCACGATATCCATGTGCAAAAGGCCCAGAAAGCCCGCGCGGAACCCAAAGCCCAAAGCTTGAGAAACTTCAGGCTCAAACTGAAGAGCCGCATCGTTTAACTGCAGCTTCGTCAATGCGTCACGAAGCGCTTCGTACTGATTCGATTCAACCGGATAGAGACCCGCAAACACCTGAGGTTTTACCTGTTTGAAACCGGGCAAGGGAGCGGCAGCCATCTTATTGGCAAGCGTAATCGTGTCACCCACCTTCGCGTCACGCAGTTCCTTAACACCTGCAATGACAAAGCCCACTTCACCGGCAGTGAGTTTTTCGCACTGCGTGGATTTCGGCGTGAATTTACCGACCTGTTCAACTAAGTGAGTCGCACCGGTTGCCATCAAATAGATCTTATCCTTGGGCTTAATCGTGCCGTTGACAACACGCACGAGCATCACGACGCCGACATAGTTGTCAAACCAACTGTCGATAATCAAAGCCTGCAAGGGCTCCTCTTCACTGCCTTTGGGCGGCGGCACATCGCGCACAATGCGCTCGAGAATGTCATCAACACCCATACCGGTCTTAGCCGAACAGGGAATGGCGTCGGTTGCATCAATGCCGATAACATCTTCGATTTCTTCTTTAGCCTCATCGGGATTGGCCGAATTAAGATCCATCTTGTTTAAAACAGGGATCACTTCAACGCCAAGATCAATAGCGGTGTAGCAGTTGGCAACAGTCTGAGCTTCCACACCTTGCGTGGCGTCAACCACCAAAAGAGCCCCTTCGCAGGCGCTCAATGAGCGGGAAACTTCATAGGAAAAGTCCACATGCCCCGGGGTATCAATGAGGTTAAGTTCATAGATTTGACCGTCCTGAGCTTTATATTTCAGTGCGGCCGTTTGGGCTTTAATCGTAATGCCGCGCTCTTTTTCAAGATCCATGGAGTCGAGCACCTGAGACTCCATTTCCCGGTCAGACAATCCTCCGCAGCGTTGAATCAAACGGTCTGCGAGAGTGGATTTACCATGGTCAATGTGAGCAATAATGGAAAAATTGCGAATATTTTGCATCAGTCGAATTGGTTAACAATAAAAACACACATTCGGACCAATGGGAAAACCGGCTAGAAAAACTGCCTTTCCCTTTATTCCGAATCTAGGCATTTTAACACGACAATCTATTCTTTATTATGCAAAAAATGCCGAGAATTCAAAGAATTCTCGGCACGCTAAAAGGTGAAAGATTGTTAAATTAAACTTAGATTAGAAGACGTGACGAAGACCGACGTTCCAGCGCCAGTTTTCTTTCACGTCACCGCCGTTGGTACGTTCCAAATCAACGTAGCAGTAAGTCGTATCGGTCCAGTTGAAGTTAGCGCCGACACCAAATTCAACCCACGTATCTCCAAGATCTTCACTCACATGATCAAACAGCGTGCGATCAGACATGAGAGTTGCCGTGTAATCAAAGTCACCCTTGAAATCATGTAAACCGGATACGCGAGCGTAAATCACCCCCTTGTTGTTGGGCAGATAGAAACCGCTTCTCACACCCACGCGACCGATCAAGGATTCAAAATCGTCCTGATCGATTTCCACACCGTTACTCGTATGGAACTTGTCGCCCTGGATATAGCCGTAGGTCACTTCAGCCTGCGGTTCCACAAAGCCCGTTTGACCGAGCTTTAAGTGCCAGCCGTACTCGGCGCTCACGCTAAAGGCGTTGTTGTCGGAGCTGCCGTCCATGCCTTCCAATTCAA
>CAJKMT010000039.1 GCA_905201055.1 uncultured Sutterella sp.
AACCCAGCCGTTGTTCAATGGCTGCGACCAATTTTTTCCCTACCTCAGCCTTACTGCCGGTAATTTTCAACTTTTTGAAATAATCATGAGCCTCGGACAAGGGCATAGCCGTGATTTCATAAATCGCTTTGCGCTCTTTTCCCTTACCAATCAAAACATGTCGGGCTGCTTCTTTTAAGCGTGTGCCGTTACAGGCGTCACAAACTTTCAGCTCACGGTATCGATTCAGTTCTTCTCGAACCGCTTCATTTTGTGTTTCGGCAAAACGCCGATTCAAAATGGCGATGACTCCTTCAAAAGATTCCTTTTTATAAGTCACTTGACCCGCTCGTCTGTAAGGCATCTCTATAAGCTTATCGCCCAACCCCCATAAAACAGCCTCTTGCTGAGATCGCTTTAATTGATTCCAGGGTGTGTCGGCATCAAATCCGACAGCCTTGGCGACGGCTTCAATAAGATCAAAGTTATAGAGATTGCGACGATCCCACCCGTGAATAGCGCCCGAGCTTAACGAAAGTTCCGGATGACAGACCACGCTTTTTTCGGTAAATACCAGGCTTTCGCCCATGCCGTTACAAACAGGACAGGCTCCGATGGGATTGTTGAAAGAAAAAAGTCTGGGTTCAAGCTCCTCAATACTGTAGCCGCACTCCGGGCAGCAATAGTGGTTTGAAAAAGCCTGCCGATCCCCGGTTTTCATATCCTCAATAATCACGCGGCCGTCTGCCAAGCGCAGTGCTGTCTCCAGGCTTTCGGCCAAACGCTGAGAAGCATCAGCACGAATCTTCAAACGATCAACAATGACATCAACATCGTGAGGTTGTCTCAGATCCAATTGGGGCAAATTTTCAGACTCGTACAGTTCCCCGTCGACCTTAAAGCGAATAAACCCTTGGGTTTGCATATCCTGGAAAAACCGGTCGAAATCCATCTTCTTTTGATTAACCACGGGCGCAATGACCATGATTCTCGCCTCAGCCGGTCCCTGAAGGATCTGATCGACCATCGCCGACACTGGCGTTATTTCCAACGGCTTATCGTGCACCGGACAGTACGGAACACCTGCGCGAGCAAAAAGCAAACGCAGATAATCCATAATTTCCGTGATAGTCCCGACCGTTGAACGAGGATTGCTGTTAACCGCTTTTTGTTCAATGGCAATAGCCGGTGACAAGCCCTCGATTAAATCCACATCGGGCCTTTCCATCAGATCCAGAAACTGGCGCGCATAGGCTGAAAGGCTTTCCACATAACGGCGCTGACCTTCGGCATAAAGCGTGTCAAACGCCAGAGAACTTTTCCCTGAGCCTGACAGACCGGTAATAACCACCAATTGATCCCGAGGAATATCCAAGTCAATATTTTTCAGATTGTGGGTACGAGCCCCTCGGATGTGAATTTCGCCGCGCATTTTTCTATCGCCTTTACTTAAGGTTAACCTTTGATTTTATAGCTATTTTTCTGGATAAGCACAATCAAAAAAAGAAAAGCTCCAACCGTCTTTCAGATCAGAGCTTTTCGTCAGTCCTTTCGGACAGTTAAAAAGGCTTAAGCAACACGAGGCACAGTCAGTGAGCCTTCGGGCATCAAAATAGTGCTCGGATGTTCGCCGAGTTTTTGCGTGGCAATCGCAATCGCTTCTTCAACCGTTTCGGTTGTGGCGGCAAAATGCATGGTCTTTGCCAAATCCTTATCCAATTTCGTCACCAAAATGAAATCAGCCTTGGATTGCGGACGAGTAATGGCGAAGGCTTTATTGGCGCCGATTTGGAAGTTGTCTTCCAATTCTTTACGGATGGCCTCAGGAGTCTTGAGACGCTTGAATGTTTCTTCAAGTTTGGCAGAGCCCGAGCCCTCAATGCATTCGGCCAACAAAATCACCACACCGCCTTGGCGCACTGCGCACATGGCGTTATCCATCGTCTTTTGCATCTGATAGACATTGATATCTTTGGGATAGCCGCCGCAGGAAGCAATCACAAGATCAGCTTCTTTAGGAATCACACAGCCGTAGACTTCATCGACGAAGCTGCAGGCGACCTTATGGGCTTTGATGTAATCGCCGGCAAACATCTTCAGGAATTCGTGTTTGGCGTTAAGCACAGCGTTGAAAAGAAAGAGCGAGCGACCTTTAGCGAAAAGTGCCACGCCTTCCATCTGGTCTTCATAGCAGGGATTGCCTTCCATAATGCCGAGACCGGCATGGGGATCCAACATCCAGCTGTGGTTCTTGCGAACCGTTTCCATCGCAGCACACCCCGGCAAAATGGCTTTACGGCCGCCGCCGTAGCCGGAGAAGTAATGGTGCACAATCGTACCGGTCAAAATCACATGATCCACGTCGCACAACAGCTTATTGATCCAAACAGGAGTACCGCGGCTTGTATCTCCGAAATACTCGAAATCGTCTGCGTTCGTGGCAACACTGTTGTACATCTTGATGCGGGAAGCAACCTCAGCGCCCACCTGCTCAACCATTTCCTCGTGGGTCATCACACGGTGAGTTCCCAAAGAGAAAACTATTCTCATGTTTTCGTCAGGCACTCCCAAGCGATTCATTTCATTCACGAAGACCGGCATAAAGTCATAGCTGTTTGCCACACGGGTCGGGTCGTTGCAGATAAATGCCACGGTGTCACCGGGTTTAACAATCTCAGACAAAGCGGGTGAACCGATCGGATTGTTAATCGCATCTTTGATCCCTTGTTCGATATCTTGCATCGGCGGAAAATCTTCCGTGCGCACAACTTTCAAAATATCGTTTTCTTCATAATCAAAGGTTTTGGTGCCATGACCATAGGCAAAGGTAAATTGCTTGGTTGCCATAGGAATATCCCTTTTCAATTTCAAAATGAAACAACGATTTATTTTAATCTTAGTTTCCTACTTTTTTGAAACAAACTGATGACAAAAACTGCAGAATCTAGGCTGTTTTTCCAGTCGGTCGACGACAAACACAGCAAAAATCCGATAGCGGTATGGACATTTTTTCAAAGTTACTACACAATTATCGTCTGGCGTATTTTGTAGAATATGCTCACCAAACGTCTCGAATGCGAACGGGTGAGTTCTCTCACTTTGAAGCCTTTGGATGTGTGATTTATTGATGCCGGTTTTTCCGGTGTCGCTATTTTTTGGAAGTGAAAGATTATGGCTTCGGTAAATAAAGTCATCATTATCGGTAATTTGGGTCGTGATCCCGATACGCGCTATACCGCTGAAGGCGGCACAGCCATCACGACAATCACTGTTGCAACCTCACGTCGCTATAAAGACTCTAACGGACAACCCCAAGAAGAAACCGAATGGCATCGTGTCGTCTTTTTCGGCCGTCAGGCTGAAATTGCGGCTGAATACCTTCGCAAAGGTCGCCCGGTCTACATTGAAGGCCGCCTGCGTACGCGTAAGTGGCAAGGTCCGGACGGACAAGATCGTTATTCCACGGAAATTATTGCCGAAACAATGCAAATGTTGGGCTCCCGTGAACGCACGGAAGGCACGGGCGGCTTTGAATCCGCTCCCCGCCGTCCCGCACCTGTTCACACGGAACACGCCCCGGCTTCGACCTACCAACAACCCCGTCAAGCCGATCCTGTTCCCGCTCCCGTGAACGGTTTGGATAATCTCGACGAAGATATTCCGTTCTGATTGCTTCACAAAGATTGGGCCTTAAGCCCGCTGTCGCGGGCTTTTCTTTTGCCGTAATTGGGCAAAGAATATGCATTTTTTCATCAGCGCCACCTCAGTGAATCCTATACACTGACCAAGAGGTTAATTGTTATTGGAAGCGTTCTCATGTCTATTCATATCATTTGCCACATGATCTCCTCGGTTGACGGGAAATTGGTTTCCGCAAAATGGAGTCGCCCCACACATCCTGTTGACATCTCCGGGGTCTACGAAAGCGTTGCCTCCTCTTTTGACGCTCAGGGATGGATCGTCGGCCGCACAACCATGGCTGAATACGATGCTGGCGTTCGGGAAGGCGCTCCCGCACAAACGGATGAGATTAAAAACAAAAAAGCTTTTAAGGGAAATCGCAATGATCGGGCTCTGGCTATCGTTTTTGATCCCAAAGGAAAGCTGCACTACAGCAGCGATCACTTAAGCACAGGAGAACATATCGTCAGTGTTCTGTCAGATAATCTCAGCGATCAATATCTGCAAGAACTTCGTTCCGTGGGTGTTTCCTACGTTTTCCAAGGCAAAGGAAGAACAGCTCTGTCTCATGCGCTTGAGAGCATCGAAAAACTTTTTAACGTCAAAACTCTGCTGCTGGAAGGCGGCGGCATTATCAACGGTGCCTTTTTAGAAGCCGGTCTCATTGATGAGCTGAGCGTTCTAATTTACCCCGGTTTAAACGGTGTGTACGGCTCAGACTCCATCATTGGCTACCAAGGACAAAATCCGGCTCCCGCTGAGCACGCACATTTGCAACTAATCGCGGCTCAAACACTCTCAGCCGGAATGGTGCATTTGCATTACCGAATTGAAAACGATTAGAAAAACTCAATTCGTGTATACTCTAAATGCATTATCACGTTGTTTTTAAAGGAAATTTAAAATACCTCTTCAAAAACCGTGATTTTAGTGATGGATTTTTAGTGCATCACTGGTGTATGATGGCGGGTTAATTGTGTATTTAACCCGCCAGGGTGATTGTGCAAATGAAATTTTTCTCCTCTCACTTCCGAATCCGAATCGGTCGAGCCACTCGTTGGGCCCGAGGGGAGAATGTTTTTAAAACGGCAATCCTTTTTTAGGGATTGCCGTTTTTTTAGGTATGTTTGTTTGAACTTCAATAGAGAGAAAGAGCAATGACCGTAATTCCGAATACTGTCCGCGCCATGCTGGAGCCGATGATTAAAGCCAACGGCGGTTGGGTCAACACCCACGCTCATGCTGACCGCTCCTTCACGTTAAGTCCCGAAATCATGGAAATGCGCCGCACCTGCACGCTGCAGCAAAAGTGGGACGCTTTGGACCACCTGAAGAGAGAATCGACCGTTGATGATTTCTATGGCCGCTTCTGCACAATGTTTGAATTGATGATCAGCCAGGGCGTTACCGCCTTGTGCACATTCGTCGATATCGACCCGCAAAGCGAAGACCGTGCGATCATTGCCGGCATCAAAGCCCGCGAACACTACAAAGACCAATTAACGGTCAAATTCGCCAATCAAACGTTAAAAGGCGTGATCGATCCTGAAGCCCGCAAATGGTTTGATATCGGTGCGGAATTGGTCGACATCATCGGTGCCTTGCCCAAGCGTGACGAACGTGATTTCGGTAAGGCTGAAGAAGCTTGGAACATCATCATGGGCACGGCCAAAGAACAAGGCAAGATGGTTCATGCTCACGTTGACCAATTCAACCAGGCCGTTGAATACGAAACCGAACAAATGTGCTTAAAGACCATTGAATTCGGTCTTCAAGGCCGCGTGGTCGGTGTGCATGGCATTTCAATTGCCGCCCACTCCAAGAAGTATCGTGACCGTCTCTATCAACTCATGCGCGAAGCCGGTGTCATGATGATCGCCTGCCCGACCGCCTGGATTGATACGCCGCGTACCGAAGCCATCGGTCCGATGCACAACTCCATGACCCCGGTTGACGAATTGGTTCCGGCAGGCGTGCGTGTCGCCATCGGCGTGGATAACGTCGCTGACGCCATGGTGCCCTGGAGCGGCGGCGATATGTGGCACGAACTCACATTGATGGCCAACCCCCGGCTGCCGCTATGACCACTTTGAAGAACTGGTCGAAATCGCCACCCGCAACGGTCGCATGGCATTGGGTCTTGAACCGTACGAACCCTTGCCGATCAAGAAATAATGAGAGGAGAAAATACAAATGCCGTCTAAACTTGCAGAAAACATTTTGATTGAGAACCTGCTCTCATTGAATGCCGTCGCTTTCTTAACGGAAGAACCGCTTCGTCTGAAGTCCGGTCTCGTGACTCCGATTTATGTTGATAACCGTAAATTGATCACGCATCCGGATGCCTGGCACGATGTCATCGAAACCATGGCTTCTCTCATTGACAAGTGGGGACTGGAATACGACGTCATCGCCGGCGTGGAAGCCGGTGGCTTGACCCACAGTGCCGCTTTGGCCTATCGACTCAATGTGCCGACTATTTACGTTCGCCAACGCGCCAAAACCTACGGTGACTTGGACCGTATTGAAGGCGGCAGCGTCAAGGGTAAGAGAGTTCTCATCATCGAAGACCATATCTCGACCGGTCTTTCCTGCCTGGATGCAATCAAGACCCTGCGTGAAGAAGGTGCAATCGTCACTGACTGCGTGAGCATCACCAACTTCGATATGACGGAAACGGCCGAACTCTTTAAGGAAGTCGGTGTTAAGACCTATCGCATGATTGAATTTAAGAAGATCGTTGATAAGGCTTTGGAAATGAAGCTTATTGATGAAAGCACGAAGGAAACGATCATGCAATGGCTCAAGACCCCGTGGACCTGGGCTGCCCGTCGCGGTCTGATTGCTACGACCCGAGAAAACTAAAAATCAATCGGTCACCGGTGCAAAGAGCCGCATCCGCGGCTCTTTCTGTTTATTCTTTTTGAGAAAAAAATAAAGATCGAATATCAACCGGACGGCTCATCATTTTTTGCTCAAGCAAAAATGCCTGACTCTGTTGCAGTGCTTCAATGTCTGACTCTGAGATATCGGCATAAAACTGTGACCAGTCAAAAAGTTTTTCGGCCTCACTTAAATCGATCTTATGTTCTTTTGCTCCCAAGGCAATAGCTTCCTGCCGATTCTGCATTGCCCACTTAAGCGCTTCTCTATTGACTTTAGCGACTCGCTCAACCACTTCAGGATAGCGTTTGGCGAAATCTTCTCGAGCTGCCAGCACCAAATTCGTCTGAATCAAACCTTTTGCTCGCACAAGCGCATGAAAGCCCGCTTTTTCTGCACTTAAGATGCCGCCGGCAGCCAACAGAGCCGCATCCGCCCGACCACCTAACAACGTCGTTAAGCTTGCAGGTAAATTCATTGAAACCCATTTCACATCTTGAAGCTTCATGTCAGACTGCGCCAACGCCGCACTCAGCAAATGATGCAGCACCGTTCCTTTGGGACCGACCACTTCTTTGCCTTTGAGCTCTGCAACCGTTTGGATATCAGGCTTTGCCATGATGGCAAAAGTCTCATCCGGATGAGCCACACCATCCACAATAACGATGCGGTTGCCGGCCGAATTGGCAATCAGCAGAGTGCTCGTGTTCATCGCAGCGACCATATCAATTTCTCCGGCTGCCATTCCGCGAACCTGATTGAGCCCCGCTTTGATAGGAATCCAATTGATTTTGATGCCCTCTTTCTCAAACTCCTTCTCTAAAAGACCGTGAGCCTTCATCACCATGTTTTGGATATTGAAAGGCGCCTTTACATACGTGATATTAAGTTCCTGCGGCCACTGCTGGGCATGCGCAGCCACTGCAAAAAAGGCTGAACAGAAAAGAAAGAGAAATCGGCGAATCATTCGTGTCTCACTGCTTCAATAGGATCCAATTTCGCGGCTCGTCTTGCGGGGAAATATCCGAAGATCACCCCGGTGAGCGCGGCAAACAAAAACGCAATCATATTGATACCGGGATCAAAAATGAAGGGCACGCCCATCGTGGTTGCCAAAGCAAACGATCCGATGAAAGCAATCACAACGCCGAGAACGCCTCCCATGGCTCCGAGTACAACTGCCTCAATCAAAAACTGCATCAACACTTCACGCTCAAGTGCTCCGATAGCCAGACGAACACCGATTTCACGAGTTCGCTCGGTGACACTGACCAACATGATGTTCATGATCCCAATGCCGCCGACTACAAGACTGACCGCCGCCACTGCACCCAAAAGCATCGTCATGATTTCTGTGGTACTCGATACACGTCGGGCGATTTCCTCGGTATCCAAAATCATGAAATTATCGTCGTCGGCATCAGACAACGAGCGCCGCTCACGCATCAGCAGTCGAATGCTTTCGGTCACAAGCGCTCTGTCAATTTGCGAGTCAACCGACACCAAAATTGCGGAAACACGGGTATTGCCGGATACGCGACGCTGAAAGGTTTGAATCGGCATCACCACCAAATCATCCTGGTCGCCGCCGATAGCCGCCTGGCCCTTACTTTCCAAAACACCGACAACACGGCAGGAAAATTGTCCCGTACGCAGCATCTGACCAATCGCATTCGATGAGCCGAATATCTCTTTTTCAATTGTGGTGCCGATGACACAAACCGCCGCTCCGGACTGTTCCTCCTGAGTCTCAAAATAACGCCCCTGCTTTATTTGGCGATTATCCAAAACAAAATACTGGTTGGAACTGCCGATGACCTGAGTACTCCAATTGCGTCCTTGGGCAACAACGGTCATTGACTGCTGTCTTTGAGGAGCAACCGCTTTGACGCCTGCTATCTGATTGGCAATTGCATCGATGTCTTCCAACTTAAAGGATGGCGCGCCGGCCGATCCCCCCGGTCCCATGCGCTGACCCGGCCGAATCATCAACTGGTTGCTGCCCAAACTTTCAATCTGCTCGCGCACGGCCTGGGTCGCCCCGTTACCCACCGTCACCATGGTAATCACAGCGGCCACCCCAATCACGATACCCAATACCGTCAGGAGTGATCGCATCGGGTTTCGCCAGATTTGCCTCAGAGCCAAAATAAATGCGTTACCCCACATAGCTACATTCCTTGATCGCTTTCAATACGGCCGTCGCGGAAATGAACAATACGCTTAGCAAAGGTTGCCATTTCCGGTTCATGGGTGACTAGCGAAACCGTGATGCCGTCCTGTTCATTGAGATCTTTGAGCAGCTGCATGATTTCAATACTACGTTTGGTATCAAGACTGCCGGTGGGTTCATCGGCCAAAAGCAAAAGCGGTTTACTGACAATCGCCCGGGCGATTGCCACGCGCTGCTGCTGACCGCCTGAAAGCTCTGCAGGCGTATGATGTTCCCAAGGCAAAAGACCAACACGGTCGAGCGCCTGACGGGCTAATTTATGCCGCTCATCCCGAGGCACACCGCGATACAGCAACGGCAATTCCACGTTTTCCAACGCAGTCGTTCTTGCCAATAAGTTAAATCCCTGGAAAATAAAACCCAAGTATTTCCGTCTCAAAAGAGCGCGTTCATCATGAGTCATTTTTTCCACCGGAGCCCCTTTAAACAAATACCGCCCTGAGGTCGGCGTATCCAGAGCGCCCACAATATTCATGCATGTCGACTTCCCCGACCCCGAAGGTCCCATCACTGCCACAAAATCACCCTCTTCGATCTCGAAATCGATCCCCTGCAGGGCGAAAAAGGCCGCCTCACCCTGTCCATAACGCTTATGGATATCAATGAGCTGAACCAATGGGACCTTGCCTGTCATACTCACCTCCGTTATTGACTGCGAAGCTGACTGGTAATGACCAAATCTCCGCTTTTGAGATCGCCGGAGATCACTTCGGTGCGGGTTCCGTCAGAAGCCCCGGTAATAATGTCCACCTCCTGGGCGTTACCGCCGCGCAAAACCCAAACGGTATTTTTACGCTGTGTTGTAACGCCGCCGACTTCCTTGGACACTTTGTTTGATTGACGGGGCGGCCCCATCATCAAACTGTCGACAGCGCTGCCGGAGCCCTTGGATACACTCGGAGCAAACCGCAGCGCCGTATTGGGAACCAACAGGGCGTTTTCACGATTCTCCGTCACAATTCGGGCCGTTGCCGTCATCCCGGGCCGCAGCAACAACTCTTCATTGCTCACCTTTAAGTAAGCCGTGTAAGTCACCACATTCGTGTCGGACTCAGTAGGACCGTAAGCCACTTTGGTCAGCGTAGCGGGGAAATTTTTATTCGGATAAGCACTGACAGTAAAAGTTGCCTTCTGACCGGGCTTGACGACACTGACATCGGCCTCATCCACATCGATTTCCAATTCAAGTGTTCTCAGGTCACTGGCCAGGGTTAAAAGTTCGACAGCCTGCAATGAGGCGGCCACTGCATAGCCGGGCTCCACCGAGCGGGCAAGCACCACACCGTCAATGGGAGAGGAGATATAGGCCTTGGTCAAGTCGGTTTGCGCAGTTTCAAGCTCAGCCTGTGCCGTCTGGATCTGAGCCGCGGCAGTATCTACCGAGGCTTGAGCACGTGCGACAACAGCCGCCTGTTCATCAAGTTCAGTTTGCGCAGGAGTCTTGCCCCCAGAAAGTTTTCGGACATTTAAGAGTCTCTTATATTTTGCGTTTGCCTCATTCAAAGTCGCAACGGCTTCCTTTTGCGCAGCCTGAGCACTGGCCAATGCCGCTTTGGCTTTTTCAACGGAGGCTTTCAGTTTCGCCGTATCCAATTCAATCAGCACCTGGCCGTGCTTAATCGGATCGTTCACGTCAACAAGGACATTCTCAACAATACCTGAGAGCTCTGAGCCGATCGTCACCTTCTGCTCAGCCTCAAGCGTACCGTTAGCCGTCACCTCAACCTGCAAAACACCTTGTGTAACTGCCTCTGTTAAGTAGCGCGGCCCGGCCTCTTTGCTGCCCAGCCACCACGAAAACGCAGCCACCACCGCAACGCAGGCCGCACCAAGCGCCCATTTTTTACGCCTGCTCATTGGCTGAGCATCGCCATCACCCAACAGAGCTTTGATTTTTTCTTTTTCGTTACTCATCAGCATTTCCCTTGTCTTGAGTTCCTTCGGGAACCCATCCGCCCCCAAGGGCACGATATAAATCAATATGCGCCATTGCCCAATCGGCCTGATTACTGACTTCGTTATCCTGAGCCGTGAGCCACGAGCGCTGAGTGGTCAGAACCGTTTGATAATCTTCCAAGCCGCTGGAATACTGCTGCAAAGCGAGCTGCGCCGCCAGCTGCGAGCTTTCCGTAGCCGTTTTTAAAGACATCTTCTTAGCGGCACTTGAGCGGATCCCCGATAGGGCATTTTCAGTTTCTTCCAGAGCGCCCACCAACGTTTCGGTGTACTGGGCCTGGGCTCGATCAAGCTGCGCCTTTTGCTCTTCAGTACCCGCGACAACATCGCCCCAGTTTAAAAACGGCATGGACAGAGCTCCCACCAACGCACCAATCCCTGTACCGCTGGCTCCTAAAGCCCCCACGGTTGCTGCCGCAGTTCCGATCGTTCCGGAAAGAGACAGCGACGGGAAGTAGTCAGCCTGAGCAACCCTGACATTTTCCATAGCCGCACGGACTGTTTCTTTAGCCGCCAGCACGTCTGGTCTCAACGAAATCACATCTGCCGGAATTGATACCGCCAGATTTTCCGGTGGGGTAGGAATCTTTCCCGCCGGCAGGTCTTGAATCGTTTTCAGTGGTAATACAGTCAGACGCGACAGGGCCGTTTCATACTGCAAAATGTTGTGCATATTGGTAGCGATACTTGCCTTGGCGTTTTCAAACTGAGCATTTGCCTGCTCATAGTCGGTCGCTGAAACCAACCCAGCCTGATAGCGCCATTGCGTCAAATTTTTAGCCTCTTCGTAAGACTTCACGCTTTGACGGGCAATATCCAGGCGAATCTGTGCCAGTCTGAGATTGACATAAGTGTTGGCCACTTCACTCGTCATTGCGCTTTTTGTATCTTCAAGGCTCAATTCAGAAGCATGCGCGCTGGCTTGAGCCGCACGTCGAGCAGAAATATCCCGACCGCCGAAACTCAATGTCCACCCTGCAGAGGCATCAGCCCCGAAGCTGTCGGTTGAGGAATTGTTTCGACGATTTCGTGCTCCGTCAGCACCTAGAGTGAATGTCGGGAAAAGCTGAGAGGTCGTTGATGTCAGCGAAGCCATAGCAGAGCGCAGGTTCGCCTGAGCCTGTGCGATATCGGTGTTATTTTCCAAGGTGGCTTTCACTAAAAAAGCAAGCGACTCGTCGTTCCACGCCGCCCACCATTGTTGGGGAGGCTGACGCAACGATTTCGCCTCGGATTTCCCCTCTCCGTAGCTCCAAGTCTCTGCGATCAAATCCGCTTGCTTTTCAGTCAGCGAAACGGGTTGTACGGCGCACCCCGTTAACACCAGAGTACCCGAAAGGACCATTGCCAACATTAACGAATGTTTCACTTTCTTCCCCTTTTTTACTTCACTTTAAAGTGTGCCATAAAAATATGTAACAATTTCATGCGCTAAAGTAATTTTTTGAAAAGGCTTTTCAGCTATAAGCCATTGGTCTTAGTGGCAAATAACAGTTGGGAAATCCATTACAGATAAATATCATTATTATTACGATTTTATTTTTCATACGTACTGTTTCCGGTTCAATGCCTATACACCTTCTTTTAAATTTACACGATGAAGTCTTTGAAGCTTTAATCGCAGATTTTCTGGTCTTCTGCAATTGTGAAGTCAGGGCTGCTTACAGCCAAAAAGATGCTTTGAACTATTGTCAAAATAATACTTTTGACATTGCGGTCGTCGATGTAAAAGGAGAGCAGGATGTTCGGTTCATTGAATGCCTCCTCGCTCTGAATCCTGAGTTGGGTATTTTGGTCCTGGTGCACGCCGAGGCTAGCGAACAGGTTATCAATTCAATTCCGCTTGCCAAAGAGCAGATTCTGAAATTGCCTACTCCCCTGGTATCGATTCTGGAAACCATCCAATTCATTAACAAGAACCAGCAGACAGCAAAATTGCAGGCTCTTAAGCCCGTTAACATCGGCTCACTTTGCATTGACAAGCAAGGTGCAAGTGCCAGCGTTCACGGTCAGACTCTTGTCTTGACACAAACCGAATTCCTGTTATTGGATTTGTTGGCTGATAACCTTAACATGCCGGTCAGTAAAGACGAAATCTATCCCAAAGTCCTGGGGCGCCCGCGCGGTCAATTTGACCGAGCTATCGACGTGCATATTTCCAGCGTGCGACACAAACTCCAACAACTGCACTGTGACGATCTTTGCATCGAAAGCGTGCGAGGCGTGGGCTATCAGCTGCGTGAACTCTGATTCAGGGAAATCCCTCAATTTCGGCTGATTTTCTGTCCCTTTTGCGATAAATACGGCAATTTTTGCGATTTTTATCAAATTCTGGTCTTTTCTTTTAACTTCCCCCGAATAAAAAGCGCAAAATAGATTTGTTGACTTTTTATTATTCAGTCAAATTAAGGGGGATTATCATGAGTCAATACCCGGTTGAGAATATCCGTACTGTAGCGTTGGTGGGCCACGGCTCCACCGGTAAAACAACGCTGATGGAAGCTTTGCTCTATCGCAACGGTGTCATTAAAGAAGTCGGCACCGTTGAAAAAGGCAATACAGTGGGTGACTTCGACCCCATGGAAAAAGAAGTCGGGCACTCGCTGCGTACGACTGTGGCTCACCTGAATGCTCAAAAAGACGACGGTACTCCGGTTCGCATTTTCTTGCTTGACACCCCCGGGTATCCGGATTGTGTCGGTCAGGCCTTGGGTGCATTGGACGCAGTGAAGACCGTCTGCGTCGTCGTCGATGCCACCAAGGGTGTTGAATTGATGACGCGCCGCATGATGCAGTGGGCTAAAGAAAGAAATCTTTGCCGCATGATTGTTGTTAACAAATTCGACCAACCGGGCGTTGATCTTGAAAAACTTCTGATTGAATTGCGTGAGGCGTTCGGCAATGAAGTGCTGCCGCTTAACCTCCCCAATAAGGACTGCACCCACGTCATCGACTGCTTTGACAACGACAAGGGCGAAGCTCGGTTTGCCTCTGTAGAACGCGTGCACCAAGCCTTTATTGAACGCGTTGTTGAAATGGACGACGAAACCATGGAACGTTACCTGGAAGAAGGTGCCGTCGATCCGAAGAGCCTGCACGCTCCGTTGACCAAAGCTTTGCGTCTTGGTCATATCATTCCGGTTTGCTACACCTCGGCAAAGAATTTGATCGGTATGCGTGACTTAATCAAAGTGTTTGTCCGTCACTTGCCGAATCCGACAGAAGCCAACGCTCCGCTCTTTTTCAAAGCTGACGGCTCCGAATACATGACATTCCCTGACGCCAACCGCCCTGTGCTTGCCCACGTCTTTAAAGTTGTCAACGACCCGTACATCGGTAAGATCGGTCTGTTCCGTCTGCACCAAGGCCGCATCACCAAGGACTCCACGCTCTACGTTGATGACGGCAAGAAGGCTTTCAAGATTGCCCGTCCGATCATGCTCCAGGGCAAAGAAGGTCTGGAAGTCGATGAAATGAACCCGGGGTACATCGGTGCCGTGGCTAAGGTTGATGACATCGTTTACGGCAGCATTCTTCATGACAGTGCCATTGAAGGCGGCATTTACATGAAGAAACTTAACTTCCCCAAACCGATGTTTGGTTTGGCTGTCAGCCCTGCCAAGCGTGGGGACGAAAGCCGTATGTCTGAAGTGCTTGAAAAAATGGTCAGCGAAGACCCGACATTGGTTGTCGAGCACGACGTGGTCATGAATGAAACCGTGCTCAGAGGTTTGAGCGAACAGCATCTGCGCCTGGTCGTCAAGCGCATGTCGACTCAGTTTAAACTCGACATTCAAACCCGCACACCTCGTGTACCTTATCGTGAAACCATCGCTGCTCCGGCAGAAGGTCACGCCCGCCATAAGAAGCAAACGGGCGGCGCCGGTCAATTCGGTGAAGTCTTCCTGCGCGTCGAACCCCTGCCTCGTGGTGCAGGCTTCAAGTTTGTTGACCAAGTCAAGGGCGGCGCCATTCCGTATAACCTCATTCCCGCCGTGGAAAAAGGCGTACGGGAAGTCTTGGATTCCGGTTTCATTGCTGGCTATCCCATTCACGATATCCGCGTAACGGTGTATGACGGCAAATATCACCCGGTTGACAGTAAGGAAGTGGCTTTCGTTGCCGCCGGCCGTAAAGCAATGCTGGATGCCTTGGCTAAGGCCAAACCCACACTGCTTGAACCGATCGTGCGCATCGAAATCGAAGCCCCTGATGCTTTCATGGGGGATATCACGGGTGACCTTGCCAGCCGCCGCGGACAAGTCAGCGGTACAGAAAATCTCACGGGCGGCATGATGCTCATCACCGGCAGAGTGCCCTTAACAGGACTGGATGGTTATGCCAACCGCCTCAACGCCCTGACACAAGGTGCCGGTTCCTACTCTGTTGAACTGTTGGCTTACGAACCAGTTCCGGCTGCTGTTCAAGCTGATTTGGCCAGCAAGTATCAGCGCAAGGATGAAGACGATTAATTCCGTTCTCTAAATAAAACAGTCGGTCAGGCACTGAGTTTGTTTGACCGGCTGTTTTTGCACAAAGCTAACAAATCACTAGGCTTTCATATTAGAATACTTCGGTTGATTATTTGGGAAATCATTCCCTTCATATATTGGGAGCATTTATGCGTACCGAATATACCGGTCTCATTAACGAAAAGTTCATCGGCCAAACGGTGACCCTTTATGGCTGGGCTCATCGTCGCCGTGACCACGGCGGTGTCATTTTCATCGACTTGCGCGACCGTGAAGGTTTGTTGCAAATCGTCTGCGACCCCGACACCCCCGAAGTTTTTAAAACGGCCGATGCCGTTCGTAACGAATACTGCTTGAAGGTGGTGGGTCTTGTCCGTGCCCGTCCTGAAGGCACTCACAACCCCGATCTGATCTCCGGCGGCGTTGAAGTGCTTTGCAAAGAATTGACCATCCTCAACAAGTCTGAAACGCCTCCGTTCCATTTGGATGACGAAAACCTGTCCGAAACGACGCGCTTGACGTACCGCGTTTTGGACCTGCGCCGTCTTCAAATGCAACGCAACCTGAAACTGCGCTACAAGGTGGCTTTGGCTATCCGCAATCACTTGGATAAGCAAGGCTTTATCGACATTGAAACGCCGATGCTTACCCGCAGCACCCCGGAAGGCGCCCGTGACTATCTGGTGCCCAGTCGTGTGCACGACGGTCACTTCTACGCTCTGCCGCAATCGCCGCAATTGTTTAAGCAATTGCTGATGGTGGCCGGCTTTGACCGCTATTACCAAATTGTTAAGTGCTTCCGTGACGAAGACCTCCGTGCCGACCGTCAACCGGAATTCACCCAGGTGGATATTGAAACGTCGTTCCTCACGCAGCAGGAAATTCGCGACATCATGGAAAACATGATCCGTGACGTTTTCAAAGAAACCATCAACGTCGACTTGCCCGATCCGTACCCGGTGATGAGCTGGCATGAAGCCATGACTCGCTTCGGCTCTGACAAGCCCGACCTTCGCATTAAGGGTATCGAACTTCGTGAAATCACCGAACAGGCAAAGACCTCTGAATTTAAAGTCTTCCGCTCGGCCACTGAATTGCCCGACGGCAAGGTTGTTGCCATGAACGTGCCGCACGCTGCCAGCATGCCGCGTTCTGAAATCGATGCCTACACCGAATTTGTCAAGATCTATGGTGCCAAGGGTCTCGCCTACATCAAGGTTAACGAAAAGGAAAAGGGGCGCGAAGGCTTGCAAAGCCCGATCGTCAAGAACCTCTCTGACGAACTGATCGCCCACATTCTTGAAGTGACCGGCGCACAAAACGGCGACGTGATCTTCTTCGGTGCCGACCGTGCCAAGATCGTGTACGACTCCTTGGGTGCTTTGCGCCTGAAGATCGGTCACAGCGATTTCGGTAAGGCTAACGGTCTTTACGAAGAAGGCTGGAAAGCCTTGTGGGTGGTTGATTTCCCGATGTTTGAATATGACGACGAAGAACATCGTTGGGTTGCCTGCCACCACCCGTTCACAATGCCGCATCCCGATCACATTGACATGTTGAGCACCGATCCCGGCAAGTGCCTGGCTCAAGCTTACGACATGGTCCTCAACGGTTGGGAAATCGGTGGTGGTTCCATCCGTATCCACCGCGCTGACATTCAAAGCAAGGTCTTTAACGCTTTGAATATCGGTCCTGAAGAAGCCCGCGCCAAGTTCGGCTTCCTGCTTGACAACT
>CAJKMT010000040.1 GCA_905201055.1 uncultured Sutterella sp.
TTGGAGCCGCTTTTGGACACGCTCCAAAGCTCGTTGTCCAAAGACTGAATCCCCATGGACAGCAGGCTTTCCAGTTCGTCAAAGATGTCGCATGTCACGGTGACGGTGGCCGTCGTCTGCCCGCCGGAGCTGTTTTGCGTCTTGGCCGTAAGGGTAAAATCCATCTTCGTATACAGACGGCTTGGGGACGCGTATTTCGGGGTATGCGGAGTCACGCTTTTGAGAGTCTGCAACGTCGTGTTTCCCTCTGTGGCCGCATATCCGGCGCTTTTGAGCTGGCTGACCGAATAGCTGGATTTTGGGCCGCTTCTGCGGCCCAAAATTCTTAGAGCGTATCGGCAATGGATTGAGCCAATGTCTGCGCAAGCACTTTGTCATCGGCTTCAACCATCACTCGCAAAAGGGGCTCCGTTCCGGAAGGACGGATCAACACTCGTCCTCTGCCTTCCAATTGCTTTTGAGCCTCTTCTACGGCTTTTTGCATCGGCTCATGGGACTTCCAGTCAAATCCTTTTTCAATACGCTTATTGATGAGCACCTGAGGCAATAACTTCAAATCTTCAGTCAACTGCGCCAAAGACTTTCCTTGGCGGCGCATGGCAGCCAATACCTGAAGACTGCTCACGATACCGTCACCCGTCGTCTGGCAGTCAAGAACCAAAAGGTGACCGGAAGTTTCGCCGCCAAAGATCCAGCCGTCACGCGCTTTCAATTGCTCAAGTACATAACGGTCACCCACCTTGGCTCGTACAAATTCAATTCCCAATTCCGACAGGCGCTTTTCCAGTGCATAGTTTGTCATCAGCGTGCCAACCACACCGCGGACTTTTTCACGCATCATGCGGTCACGGACCATCACATAGAGCAGCTCATCACCGTTGTAAACATGACCGTTGGCATCAGCCATAATCAAACGATCAGCGTCGCCGTCCAAGGCAATGCCGACATCACACCCTCTTTCGAAAACCTTCTTGGAGAGCGACTCGGTGTGCGTGGCACCGACGCCGTCATTGATGTTGATACCGTCCGGTGTATCACCGACAGTGAAAACGTCGGCCCCCAACTCATGGTAGACCGCAGGAGCAACGTGATAAGCCGCACCGTTTGCACAGTCAACTAAAATTCGCAGCCCTTTGAGATTGACGTTGCTGTCAATCGTGGACTTACAGAATTCGATATAACGGCCGGGTGCATCTTCAAGTCGCCACGCTTTACCCAATTCACGACTTTCCACGCAGGAAAATCCCTTATCGAGCTCGGCTTCAATTTCAAGTTCAACCTCATCGGGCAATTTCGTACCGGATTCAGAGAAAAATTTAATGCCGTTATCGTGGTAAGGATTGTGACTGGCGCTGATCACCACACCGGCGTCAGCTCTCTGGGCACGCGTCAGATAGGCAATTGCCGGAGTCGGGATAGGACCGCATAACACGACATCGACGCCTGCACTGGAAAAACCGGCTTGAAGAGCGGCCTCGAGCATATAGCCGGAAACACGCGTGTCTTTGCCGATAACCACACGAACATGGCGATGCCCGTCAATGCGGCGTCTCAAAACTCGCCCTGCGGCCTGCCCCAACTTCAACACAAAATCCGGCGTGATAGGCGATTCACCAACGCGACCGCGCACTCCGTCGGTACCGAAATACTTACGAGTCATAACTTAATCCTTTTGGGTTTGACTTTCTGTTATACGCCAAATTGTAAACGCATCTCGCGTTGCTGCCACATCGTGCACACGCAGAATTCTTGCACCCTGCTGAGCCGCTAAAAGAGCTCCGGTGACGGAAGCTGTCAAACGATGATGAACATCGCGCCCGGTCACTGCCCCCAAGCTGGATTTTCTGGAAAGACCAACTAAAAGCGGATAAGGAAGTTTGGCAAAACGCGCTGTATTGGCTAAGAGTTCAAAATTCTGTTCCACGGTTTTACCGAAGCCGAATCCGTAATCCAAACATATCCGTCGGGGATCAATGCCTGCCTCTTGAGCGCAATGCGCCCTTTGCACTAAAAAGGACTCCACTTCTTCGAGCAGGTTGTCATAATGAGGTTTCTGCTGCATGGTGCGAGGCTGCCCCTGCATGTGCATGAGACAGACTCCGGCATCGGACTCAGCTGCGGCCTCCAATGCGCCCGGTTCCTGCAAAGCCCGAATATCGTTAATGATGTGAGCACCGGCTTTAACCGCTTCCCGAATTACACCGGCCTTACTGGTATCAACCGAAATCAAAGCACCGGTTTTCGATAAGGCACTGACAACAGGAATAACGCGTCGCAGCTCCTCGTCCTCGGTCACTTCTGCCGCCCCGGGGCGAGTCGATTCACCGCCTATATCTAAAATATCCGCCCCCTCATCGAGTAATTGCAGCGCATATTGAATAGCCGCTTCTGTGCCGTTATGCTCACCGCCATCAGAAAATGAGTCGGGAGTTACATTCACAATCCCCATAATCAACGGAAACGACAAATCCACTTCGTGCCCAGCACATAACCATTTCACAGCAAAAACTCCTAGTCTTAAGCGATAACAGTCATCGATTGTACCTTAGAGATGTCAGGCAAACACAAAAAAATATCTGACGGCTATTGCGTTTCATTTTATTTTCCTGCATAATGCTGATTCGCACTTGAGGCGGGGCGTAGCGCAGTCCGGTAGCGCGCCTGCTTTGGGAGCAGGATGTCGGGGGTTCGAATCCCTTCGCCCCGACCACGTTTCGGCAGAAACCGAACCGCCCGTAGCTCAGTTGGATAGAGCATCGGCCTTCTAAGCCGAGGGTCACAGGTTCGAATCCTGTCGGGCGGGCCAAAAAGTTTGATGGTGGGAATAGCTCAGTTGGTAGAGTCCCGGATTGTGATTCCGGTTGTCGTGGGTTCGAGTCCCATTTCCCACCCCATCAACTTCTCCTTCCCCTCTTTTTAATTCCTCTGACTGTCAAACAAAAAGCCCACCGAGTTTTGTCGGCAGGCCTTTGTGTTTTATTGCTTTCCCGATCAGTTCTGCAGTTCTCTGAGCGCTTTGATACGAGCTTCAATCGGCGGGTGCGTTGCAAAAAGTGAACCAAAACCACCGCTGATACCAAAACCCTTCACATTACCCGGCAATTCCGACGGCTGCATTCCGCCAAGGCGAGCCAGCGCATTGATCATCGGAGCTGAAGAGCCCAGAGCTTGCGCGGCACCAGCATCGGCACGGTATTCGCGATAGCGGGAGAAAGCCGCCACCAACATAGATCCCAACAAACCGAGAACCATGTCAAGCACCAAGCTGGTGATGTAATAACCTGCACCCGGCGCGTCACTTTCATTGCGCAAAATACCGCGGTCAACAATATTGCCGATGACTCGAGAAAGGAAGATTACAAAGGTATTGATCACACCCTGCATGAGCGTCATCGTCACCATGTCGCCATTGGCGACGTGACTCATCTCATGGCCCAACACCGCTTCCACTTCTTCCTTATTCATGCTGGCCAAAAGACCGTCAGAGACTGCCACCAGCGAGTTGTTTTTGGAAGGACCGGTTGCAAAAGCATTCGGTTCACCGTGGTAAATGCCCACTTCCGGCATTGCCACGCCCTTGATTTGGGCCAATTTGGCAACGGTCTGAACCAACCAGCGCTCGACTTCATTGCGAGGATGATCCACATCAATGAGCTGCACACCCATGGAATTTTTGGCCATGGTTTTGCTCATGAAGAGACTGATAATTGATCCTGAGAAACCGATAACCGCCGCAAAAATCAGAAGCGATACGTAGTTCTGACCCGCCCCAGCGATCTGAGAAAAATCCACACCGAAGAACCAGCTCACCAAGTTGAGGATGATTGACAACATCACCAGGATGGCCAGGTTGGTCAGGATGAATAAACCGATTCGTTTAAACATTGAAGTTTCCTAGAAAATAAAGGCAATCACACGAGGATCAAGTGTACGCAATGTTCTACTAAAGAGTGCGGGAATAATGTAAATAATTACAAAAAAGTCCGAAAAGCTTGACATCTTTGCGGACTTTTTTACTTTCTTAACTTTCTTCCTCGCGTTTCGGAGAATAACTCCCCCAAGACGAGCATCCCGGACAAAGCCACTGGAATCCCTTGGCTTTAAAGCCGCAGTGCGAGCAACGGTAGCGTCCCGGTCGGCTCACGTAGGGCTTGAGCAACGAAATAAGCAATTGCAGCTCAGCGTCTTCCGGTTGATCTTTAAGACGCAATTCGGCAAGCTTTTCATACGTCCAAAGCGCAGGGCGCCGCTCCAGTTCTTCTTTAAGGAATCGCTTCGCAGCCTCTTCACCTTCGCTTTTTATAATCAAATCAAGTGCGATGGAAAGCGTTTCGACGCTGGGATTATCTTCCTGGGCTCTGTGAATCAGATTTTTTGCCTGTTCGTGTTCGCCGATCGCTTCATAGGCCTGCGCCATCGGTACCATTACTAAGGTCAGGTAATCGGGAGAAACTTTCTCCACTTTGCCCCAATGTTCCAATGCCTTCGCAGGATCGTTAGCCGCCATAGCTAAGTTACCCAACATAATCAAAGCGCGAACGCTTTTGCGATCCACTTCCAGGGCTCGCTCAAGCTCGATGCGAGCTTCTTCGAAATGTTTGCCCCGCATCTGAAGCGCTGCCAATTCGCAGTGGAAATGTCCCATTTCAACCTGATGATTTTCTCCGGCCTGCTTTTCCAAAGCATTGGCAATATCAAGCGCCTTATTCCACTCTTTTTCCGTGCAATAAATCTTAAGAAGAGCACGCATGGCGTCCAAGTGGTATTCAGGTTCTTTTAAAAGACGTTGGAAGCTGTCTTCGGCACGGTCATAAATTCCGGCTTTGAGATAATCGTTTCCCAGCTCAAAGAGTGCAAGAGAGCGTTCGTGAGCCGGCAAATCCTCACGATTGAGCAGATGATTATGAATTCGAACAGCGCGATCAAACTCACCGCGGCGACTAAACAAGTTCCCCAAAGCGTGGTGCAATTCAATCGTTTCGGGATCCAGTTTCACCACTTCGATAAAAGCGTCGATGGCCTTGTCGGGCTGATCGTTAAGCAGTAAATTGATTCCTTTATAGTAGGTACCGGGTTCTCTTTCCTGTTCGCGCTGACGCTGATCCAACCCTCTGAACCACCATCCGGCGACAAACAAAACTGGCACAACGATCAGATACCAAAGCTCAAATTCCATGATCAGCGATTCCGATTAAAGATGAATTTGCAGAGATTTTACACGCAAACGAAGAACGCCCAATGAGCTTAGGCGTTCTGAAAAATTCGTTGCGAGATTGATTCGGTTAGCGACGACGATTGTTGCCGCCGGCGGCAGGAGCCGCTGCAGGACGACCTTCAATATGACGGAAGGTGATGCGACCCTTGGTCAAATCATAAGGAGACAGTTCCAAAGACACTTTGTCACCGGCCAAAATACGGATGTGGTGCTTACGCATTTTGCCGTTGGTGTAGGCGACCAATTCATGGCCGTTATCAAGCTTTACACGGTAGCGGGCATCGGGCAACACTTCGAGCACAACACCGCTCATTTCAATCAGATCTTCTTTTGCCATAATTCCTTGCGCTGTCAATTTCAGCGCATTTGTAAAAAAATCAAAAACGATAAATCGTTTAACAAAGATGCTTTTTCATTCAAACAAAAGCGAAGCGCATTTTAATGCAAAAAGCTCGTGTAGGGAAACATTTTGAGAACTATTTTTTCAGAAAAAACAAACGCTTCAATCGTTTTTAAAGCAAATCCGAAAAAATTAGTCCATAATTGTGTGCTTGACAAGTTCACAAGGGGGCGACCTGGTTTCGACAGGGGTCACGAAGTGGCTTGGTGCATGTCAAGGTCCAGTCACCTTGTAAATCCGCTGGAAACAAAATAAACGCCAACAATAAGCGTTTCGCTCTCGCCGCCTAATTAAGGCGAGGACCACACCGGTTTGCCTCTAGACCGGGTCGGTTCGCCGGCAGTGGTTTCATATCCATACAGGCTGGGTATTCTTTAGGACACTGAGAGAGTACCGAGACTTTAAAGTGTCTGGTTTCGTCAGAGCCGGCTAAAGGGCGTAAAGCGAGATGAGATTTTTTAAATGTTTTAGCTAAACATGTAGATCCAGCTATGGACGATTTCTGGACGCGGGTTCAATTCCCGCCGCCTCCACCAATCCGTTTGAATTTCTTTCAAAAAAATCCAATACGTTTTCTTTAAGAGAATAGAATTGCGGATCTAAGTTCTCAATTTTCCTCTGCGTTAAACGATGATTTGTAATCTCTGTCCTCGCCGATGCAATGCGGACCGTTCTACTATCCAAGGCTTAAAGCGAAGCATCTGCCGGGCAAGCGATGATGTAGAAGTTGCGCTTGTCAGTCTGCACGCATGGGAAGAACCGATCCTTGAGGCAAAAAAGGGCGCCGGCACAATCTTTTTTTCGCACTGCAACCTGCGTTGCTGCTTTTGCCAAAACTATGAAATCAGCGCTCAGGGGCATGGGCTCAAAATTTCAACCGAACGCTTGGCAGATATCTTTCTGGAAGAAGCCCAAAGAGGCGCCTGCTGTATTGAACTTGTGACTCCCGGACACTACACCAGGCAGATAAAAGAAGCGCTTATCAATGCCAAGGCAAGGGGGTTGAAGCTTCCCATTGTCTACAATTCCAATGCTTATGAATTACCCGAAACGCTTCGCATGCTCACGGGTCTTGTGGATATTTTTCTTCCGGATCTTAAATACTTTGATAATCGTCTCGGTGAAAAATATTCGGGAGTCTCAAAGTATTTTGACTACGCATCGGAAGCTATCCGCACGATGTTTGAAATGACGGGACCGGCTGAGCTTGATAGTTCCGGACAGCTTCGGCGCGGTCTAATCATCCGGCATCTTGTATTGCCTTGGCAATGGCGTGACAGCTGTCGGTGCCTGGACTGGATTCATGACACTTTCGGCGATCACGTGTATGTCTCCATCATGAACCAGTACATGCCGCTTTTTAAGGCATGCAGGCACCCGGAAATCAATCGACCGCTTACGACTTTGGAATATCAAAAGGTAGTGCGTCACGCTAGAGAAATCGGCATTACAAAGGGCTTCATGCAAGTGGGGCGCACGGACAGTGCCAAATTCATTCCGAATTTCAACGAAGAGCACGTCCTTGCAGAAAACACCCAATAAAATCTCCGATAGAGGTTGATTACACTCTATCGGAGTTCTCTTAATTACACAGACAAATGCTCTAATCAGCCTTTGCCGGATTTAGCCGCATCCAGATTAAGCCCAGGATGTAACCCGCCAAGGCAAACCAAATCCAGCTCAATCCCAACGTGTGCATAGGCACGTAATTGACGAGGAAGTTTTCCAGAGCATCAAACTTGATATTGGCTGTTTCCAAACCGTTGATCAACGCCATCACAAAAGTAAAGGCAATCGTGAAAGCGTAGACACATTGTCTGCCATTGAAAAACTTATGCGTAAAGAGCAAAACAATCAGCACAACCGCAAGCGGATAGATAAACATCAACACCGGAACGGTCGAAGTGATGATGGTTTGCAGACCGAACATACCGACAAGGAAAGAAACCACCGAGAAAACACCGACCCAGTAAATGTAGCTGAAACGGCCGGTAAGCTTTAAGAAGTAAGCCGCACAGCAAGTAATTAATCCGATAGCTGTCGACAAGCATGCCAGAAGCACAATGACAGCCAAAATGACGGCACCGGCGTTACCGAACAGAATCTTTGCCGACTCAGCCAACACCGGCGCCCCGGTTGTCTGCATTCCGATCGCAGGCACGCTTTCTGCACCGATCTTGGCAATGAAGACATAGATAAAGGCCAAGAGGGCGACGGCAACAATACCGGACTTATAGACCTGCTTTGTAATCTCTTTGGGATCCGTCAGACCGCAATCATCCTTGACGACATTAATGACCAGGGTCGCAAAAACAAAAGCGGCAATGGCATCGAGTGTGTTGTAACCGTCAAGCACCCCCTGAACAGCCGCCACTACCGGTGTAGCGTAGGATTTTGTCGGCGCCTGGGCCTCTCCCAGAGGAGAAACAAAAGACTGAACGATCAGCAAAACAATGGTCAAAACCAAAGCCGGCGTCAAAAGCTTGCCGATACGGTCAACCAGCTTCTGAGGACTGGCTGAAAGCCAAAAAGAAATAATAAAGAAAACCGCGAGAAAAATCGGCAGAGCCATTTCCATACTTGCTTCTGTCAGGAAGGGACTTACCGCAATTTCAAACGCAACGGTGCCGGTACGGGGAATGGCAAAACAGGGACCGATCGCGAGGTAAGCCACAATCGTAAAAAACAGACCGTACAGAGGATGAGCGCGGCCGGCAGCCTCCTGCAAATCGGCGCAGCCTGAATACCCCATCGCCATTACGCTCAAAAGGGGCATACCGACCCCGGTAATACAAAAGCCGATCAGTGCGTACCAAACATTCACACCGGCATTCTGACCCATTGAGGCAGGGAAAATTAAATTACCGGCACCGAAAAAAAGAGCAAACAACATCAACCCGATCGGGATATATCTGGTGGCAACGTTCTTATCCATAACTTTCTCTCTTTCTTTTTGCAACTTATTGTTTAATTTTAGGAATAAGGTTTGATTTGCCTATAAGGGAGAAAGCGTAGAAAAGCGATTTCTTTTGCAAAACATAAGACAATTCATATAGACCGCATCGTCTCATCCCAATCGACTGGAGTAATTGATTTGAACCCAAAGTGACAAAAGAAGGCAAATTTCAATGCGTTTTTATGCAATAGACAAAAAATTGAAATTGATAAAATTTTTTTAACAATCCTTCTGAGGAGGCATCGTTATGTCTGAATTTAAATGCTCACGCAACGCTTTTTTGAAAACGATGGGCGGCGTGATGACAGGCGCTGTATTAAGCGCGCTCGCTAATGTTGCTACGGCTCAAACACAAGCTCCGGTTGTCGGCTGCAAAAAAGTGACTTCTGACTTTAAGGGTAAAAAGGCTAAAGTATTTTTCACCCGACACATTGATGCCGAACATCTCAAAAAGCTTTACTCACTCATCAATGATGAAATTAAGGGCAAAGTCGCCATTAAGCTTCATACCGGCGAACAGCACGGCCCCAACATCCTGCCGCGTGACATGGTCAAGGAATTTCAACAGACTATCCCCAACAGCACCATTGTCGAAACCAACACGCTCTACCACGGTGACCGCGACACCACTGAAAAGCATCTCAAAACATTGGAAGTCAACGGTTGGACATTCTGCCCGGTTGACATCATGGATGCGGAAGGGACTGTCATGCTCCCTGTCAAAGGCGGCAAACATTTCAAAGAAGTTTCCATGGGCAAAAACATCGTCAACTACGACTCCATGGTTGTGCTCACTCACTTTAAGGGACACGCTATGGGCGGTTTCGGCGGCTCGATGAAAAATATCGCCATCGGCTGCGCCGACGGCAAGATCGGTAAGGCTCAGGTGCATGCCGTTAAAGACGTCAACGCCCCCTGGGATCAGTGGCCGGGTAAAGAACACTTAATGGAAACGATGGCGGAATCGGCCAAGGCTGTGTGTGATCATTTCGGCAAGAATATTGTTTTCATTAACGTTATGCGCCGTATGTCCGTAGACTGCGACTGTGCTGGTCTTTCTGCTGCAGAACCCACCATCCCCGATATCGGCATGGTTGCCTCGACCGACATTTTGGCTATTGATCAGGCCTGTGTAGATTTGGTTTATGCTTTGGGCAAAGACAAGAACCATGACCTGGTTGAACGCATCGAATCCCGTCACGGTTTACATCAACTGACCGCCATGCGTGCTTTGGGCATGGGCGCAGAAAATTACGAGCTCGTGGACATTGACCTCTAATTAATCACCAGAGCATTCCAAAGGTGTGGTGAGTTCGCTCAGCACACCTTTTTTTATGCGAGGCAATTATCCTCTGACCTGTCCGTCACCGGTAATCAGGTATTTGTAAGAGGTCATCTCAGGCAATGCCATCGGTCCTCTGGCATGAAGCTTCTGTGTGCTGATGCCGATCTCCGCGCCGAAACCGAACTCAAAACCATCGGTAAATCGAGTGGAGGCATTGACATAAACTACTGCCGCATCCACTTCCGCCTGGAAACGTCGGGCGTTTTGCATATCACGCGTGACAATGCATTCAGAGTGGCGAGTACCGTACTTAGCAATGTGCGCCAAGGCTTCGTCTAAATTACTCACGATCTTCACAGATAAGCGCAAGTCACCGTATTCGGTTACCCAATCTTCTTCGGTCGCCTTTTGAATCCGCTCGTCGAATTGCTGCGTTTTTTCGCAGCCATAGATGCTGACTCCGGCATCAAAATAATCTTTGAGCATTGCCGGCAAAAAGTCTGATGCCACTTTTTCGTGCACCAAAAGTGTTTCCATGGCGTTGCAAACCGACGGACGCTGAACCTTAGCGTTAAAAGCAATTCGGCGGGCTTTGTCGCAATCGGCCGTTTCATCGACAAAGGTATGGCAGACACCGGCCCCCGTTTCAATGACAGGAACGGTCGCATTGTGAACAACTGCCTGGATCAAACGAGCGCTGCCGCGCGGAATAACCACATCCACCAATCCGTTCATTCGGATAAGATCAGTTACTGCCTGGCGATCCGTCACATCGATAAATTGAATAGCCCCTTCGGGAATCCCTTCCTTTTGGGCTGCTTCTGACAAAATTGAGGCAATGACACGGTTTGAGCAAAGTGCTTCACTGCCGCCCTTAAGTACCACAGTGTTGCCCGACTTCAGACACAAACCGATTGCATCTGCCGTCACATTGGGACGAGCCTCATAAATGATTCCGACTACGCCGAGCGGAACCCGCACCTTTGTCATCTGCAAACCGTTGGCAAGTGTCGATCCCCCGATCACCTCTCCGACGGGATCTTTTAATTGCGCCACTTGACGCAAACCTTCGGCCATTCCGGCAATACGCTCTTTTGTTAATCGAAGACGATCCTGCATGGAAGTCTTCATGCCGTTGGCTCTTGCGCGCTCCATATCCTCATCGTTGGCTTTCAGGATCTCTTCGCTATGCGCCAGCAAAGCGTCAGCCATAGCCAAGAGGGCTTTATTTTTTTCGACTGAGCGGAGAATACCCATTCGAACAGCCGCATCATGAGCTACCTGCGCTTTGCGCCGAACCAATTCCGTCGTTTCACTCATTTGTATTCTCCTAATTCAAAATCACTAAGTCATCGCGGTGAATGACTTCATCAAAGGCCTTGTGCCCCAGACGCTCTTCAATTTCTTCACTTTGACAGCCTGTGATTTTTTTGAGTTCTTCTGATGAGTAGTGACACAGTCCGCGGGCAATCTCCCGACCGGCTTTTGTGATAACACTCACCGTATTGCCTGCCTCAAAGTCTCCGTCAACATCAACGATTCCGACCGGCAAAATACTGCAGCCGCCGGCTTTTTTAATGGCTTTTTCACAGCCTTCATCCACCGTGATGCGTCCCATGATACGGGCCCCGAACGCAAGCCACCGTTTTCTGAACTGCAAGCGGTTTTCTCTTGACACAAAAAGGGTTCCGACCTCTTCTCCTTCAAGAATCCGGCTGATGGCATCCTTTTGAGAACCCGAGGCGATCACGAGATTAATGCCCGAAGTCGTCGCGTTTTTCGCCGCCTGGATTTTGGTAAACATGCCGCCCGTGCCGACACTGCTGCCAGCGCCCCCGGCACTCGCCTCTATTTCGGGAGTAATTTCGTCGACTCGGCTCACCAACTTTGCCTCCGGGTGCGTTTGAGGATTGGCGGTATAAAGTCCATCCACATCAGACAGAATAATGACCAGATCCGCATCCACAATGCTCGCTACCAAAGCACTCATGTTGTCGTTGTCACCGATCTTCAATTCATCGAGCGCCACCACGTCGTTTTCATTGACAATCGGAATAACGCGTTGACGCAAGAGTTCCATGAATGTATTTCTTGCGTTGGTGTAACGGTGCCTGTCAATTGTTTCCATGCGGGTTAAAAGCACCTGGGCCACCAGCTGACCGTATTCGGCAAAGATTTTTTCGTATGTGTGCATCAGGATACCCTGACCGACAGCGGCCGCAGCCTGTTTGCCAGGGATTGTTTTCGGTTTCTCAGGCAGTCCCAGGCGATCCACACCGACCGCCACGGCACCCGAACTCACCAAAATCATTTCTTTACCCTGGTTTTGCCAATCGGCCAATTCACGGGCCAGTCTGTCAATACGAGCAAAATCACACTTGCCATTGGCATGCGTAATCGTACTTGAGCCGACTTTCACCACAATACGCTTGGCGTTTTTCAAATCTTTGCGTTCAATTAACATCTCAGTCATATTCCGTCTGAAGGAAATTTCCATTATACGGACAGCAAAGCCTCGACCGAGAGGGCGAGGCTTAAAACTCAATGCTTACTACCGGAGATCAGGTCAACTATTGAGGAAGTCATAAGCCACCTGAACATGAGTCAGTGCGCCGTTAATGAGCGCATCCTCATCCACTTTATAGCAGCCTGAGTGCTGTGCGTGCACGGCATCGCAAGCAGGGTTACCCACGCCGAAAAGAGCAATGACACCGGGCACTTTCTGCTGATAGTAGGCGAAGTCTTCACCGCCCATTGTCACCGGATAATCGTAAAAATAGTCATCCCCCAAAACCTTCTGAACACTGCCGCGAACCGCTCTGGCAAACTTCGGATCATTAATCGTGGGAGGAACCAATTCGGTGTAAGTGACCTTGGCCGTTCCACGCATCGCATGCACCGTATCTTGGGCGACGCGTTCAATGGCTTTCGGGAACTGTGCTCGCACTTCATTGCTGAAACAACGGGTTGTGCCTGTGAGTTTTACAGAACCGGAAACCACGTTCCAACGTGTACCGCCTTCAATCGTACCAACCGTCAATACTGCCGTCTCCACGGGAGAGATTTCGCGGCTTACAATCGTCTGCAGATTTTGAACAACTGCTGCGCTCATCACGATGGCGTCATAGCAAAGGTGCGGCGTTGCTCCATGACCGCCCTTGCCTTCAATCGTGATATCGAACCGGTCGCCCGAAGCCATCGCGGCTCCCTCACGTACAGAGACTTTGCCGCTCGGAATCTCAGACCAGACATGCATACCGAATGCAGCATCGACCCCTTGCAGGGCGCCTTCTTCAATCATGGCACTGGCGCCGCGTCCGATTTCTTCTGCAGGCTGAAATGCGCACACTACGGTGCCTGCCAATTCTTCTTTGATTTCATTGAGCATAATGGCTGCCGTCAGAAGCATTGAAATGTGGCAGTCGTGCCCGCAGGCGTGCATCACTCCGGGATTTTTACTCGCAAACTCGTAACCGGTTTCTTCATTAACGGTTAGCGCGTCGATATCACCGCGAAGCAAAATGGTCTTACCGGACTTGCCGCCTTTGATTGTGGCAAGCGTGCCGGTTTTCATGCCGCATTCGCGCCATTGGATGCCGTGTTTATCCAATTCTTCGCGGATATGTTTGGCAGTGCCGAACTCTTCGCCGCTTACTTCCGGGTAAGCGTGAAACCAACGGCGCTGTTCAATAAGGTAGTCATGGTACTTCTTACCAAGTGCTTGAATATCCATTTTTGAATTCCTTTCAATACAACACGAGGCGCCCGGGTAAGGCACCTCGCCAAATCAAAGTCAGAACAAATTCACGAAGAAGCCGGCAAGAATCACAGATGTAATTGTTACCGTCACGAAGCCGCCGATAATCATCGAGGGGAACATCTTACTCATCAGGTATTCATGTTCTTCAGGAGTTTTTGCCATTGCTTTGCAGGTGGATTCCGTAATAATGGCGTTAAACGGGAAACCGTACAAAGCGGTGAGGCAATTGCAGAAACTCAATGCAAAGGACATCTTCATGACTTTTGCCGCCACCCAGGCGAAAATCCCCATGCCCAACACACCGACAACAATCAAGGCAACCATCGGGAAAATGATGCTCGTGAGCATTTCAGGCGTGCAGTCCTTAAGACCATCGAAGACAAACATCGTTAAGGCAAACATCAGGATGTTAAAGGAGTTGCAGCGATGCAAAATATCGGTTTCCAGGAAGCCCAATGAGCAGAAAACAACACCGAAAATCAATGCCCAAACAGCGCCGCTTATACCGGTAAAGCCGCCCACCATCATGGAAAGCCAGGCCACCATACCGATCTTGGTGAGCATTACCACCGGCGTATTCAACGAGTCAGGCAAAGCCAACGGACCCCGACGCTCGCTTGAAGGCAAAGAGGTCACATTTTTGACGGCAGAGACTTCGTCTTGAGAGACACGTTGTCCTTCACGGAATTCGTTCAAAAGTTTTGCGCCTTCAGCCTTCATGAAAATAGCCGTCAGAGGGTAACCCGCAAAACCCTGCACGCAGTACATGGTAATGGCAAACACAGCCGCGGAGGTCAACCCGTGTTCATTGGCCGCTTGCTGCATAATCGTAGCGGCAACAATACCGCCTGTGAGCGGCGGAAGACCAGCCACGATGTAATCCCAATCCATAATGAGAGGGCAGAGCAACAGCGCCAAAATACACATCCCCGCCAATCCGACCAAACACATCACTACGGTCTTCCATTGCTCCATCAGCGTCTTCAGACTAATGACCGTTCCCATGTGAACGATTAAAAGATAGATACCGAGCGTAGCGCCAAAGGGCGTGAGGAACGAATCACTGACAAGATTGTGAGGAATTACAGTCCAATAGCCGACCAGCAACAAACAGGCCGAAGCAAAAACGGAAGGCACCCAAGCCTTGGTCCATGTTGAAATGAGTTCGCCGATAATGACGACGAAACCGCAGATACAAAAAGCAGCTAAAAAGTTATACATAATTGGCTCTTTTTCTAATCAAGAAATCAGTAGGCAGTCGAATACGCCGCTACCTCAGTTGGATTATATGTAAGCCTTAAAGCCTTGATTATCAGGCTTTCTAGAGTGATTACCTTAGATATTGCGGTTTGCTAAGCAGGATCGCTTAGGGAAAGGTCTGAGAGATGGTTGACCGGGCAACGCCCGAATTTTCAGTTTTTAATAATGGAAGAGGATCCCGGCCAACACCGGAATCCTCTTTCTGAACTTAGGTTGACGTTGAAAAACGCTTAAGCTTCAGGCGCTGCGCCATCCACTCGTATGCGCATTTTCTTGCCCGCCTTAAAGTGCGGCACGTACTTCGCCGGAACCATCACATTTTCGCCGCTCTTGGGATTGCGTCCCTGGCGCTCTGGGCGATAGTTCAGACAAAAGCTGCCGAACCCGCGGATTTCAATGCGTCTGCCTTCGGCCATAGCCAAAATCATTGCATTGAGAACCGCTTTAACGGATTCGTCAACATCACGCGCACTCAGCCGCGTGGTTTTATTTGCGAGCCGTTCAATCAGCTCGGATTTCGTCATGGCATCCACCATGCTTCTCCGATTACTTTTGTTCGAGCTTAGCCTTCAACAAGGCACCCAAGTTGGTCGTACCGGAAGCGCCCTGAGCGTCTTGGTTCATGCGATCCAAGGCTTGGCGAGCTTCGCTGGCATCCTTAGCCTTAATGGACAATTGGATGCTGCGGTTCTTACGGTCGATGCTGATGATTTGCGCCGTCACGCTGTCACCTTCCTTCAATTGCGTCGTAGCGTCTTCAACGCGTTCGGAGGAGATTTCAGAGGCACGCAAATAACCTTCGGTTTCGTCGCCCAAATCGATAACGGCACCCTTGGCGTCAACGCTCTTGACCGTACCGGTCACGACAGAACCCTTTTCATGGGTGCTCGTGAAGTTGCTGAACGGATCACCGCTCAATTGCTTCACACCGAGGCTGATACGTTCGCGTTCGGTATCGATGCCGAGCACAACGGCTTGGACTTCGTCACCCTTCTTGTACTTGCGAACGGCTTCTTCACCCTGTTCGGTCCAAGAGAGGTCAGACAAGTGCACCAAACCATCGATGCCGCCCGTCAAACCGATGAAGACACCGAAATCGGTGATCGACTTGATTTGACCGGTAACCTTATCACCCTTCTTGTGGCTTTGAGCAAATTCTTCCCAAGGATTGGGTTTGCATTGCT
>CAJKMT010000041.1 GCA_905201055.1 uncultured Sutterella sp.
ACAAGCCACTCATAAATACCCAACAGTGCGAATTCACGCGACAATGATCGAGCGCCACGGCTCGGACGATGCATTTTAGCCTCAGCCATCATTGTTCACCTTCGTCCATGTCGTATTCAAATTCTTTGCGAAGATTGGCCATTTCAACGGCAACCTGCGCTGCGTCGGTTCCTTTTTGATGCAAGCGGGCCTGAGTCTGCTCATCATTTTCGGTCGTCAACACTGCATTGGCAATCGGGATATCGAAGTCCAAACCGACCTGCATAATGCCGGAAGCCGATTCATTGGAAACGATTTCAAAGTGATAGGTTTCCCCGCGAATAACAGCTCCGATAGCGATCAGCGCATCGTACTCTTCGGTTGCGGCCAACTGTTGAAGGCCAAACGGAATTTCAAGAGCGCCCGGCACGCGCATGAGCGTGATATCTTCCTCAACCACTCCAAGGCGATCCAATTCCGCCAAACAGGCCTTTAAAAGACCTTCGCCTGCGTATTCGTTAAAGCGAGACTGAACAATACCGATACGCAATCCGCGTCCGTCTAAAGAGTTTTCAATAATGTCCATGGACATTGCGTTTCTCCGAAGAAAATCTGTTGCTTACTTAAATTCGCATATTGTACCGTTTTTAAGGCTTCTCCACACCTCTAAATGGCACAAAAACAACCGAAAAATCAACTCGCTAGCACTTCCCTCAAAGATGCATGCCTCGAATATAAGAAGGCGGGAAACCCACTTTTTCGCCTAATTCCAAAGCAGCCCGCCAACCCCAATGAGGATTCAAGAGCATCTGACGGCCGATATCAACCAAATCCGCCGTCCCCTCAACCAATACGCTTTCGGCCTGACGGGCGTCCTTAATTAACCCGCAGGCAATCGTAGGCATGCCGGTTTGCTCGCGCACCGCACGAGCAAAAGGCAATTGATAACCATAGGAAACAGCGATCTTTTGGCTGTCATGCAATCCGCCCGTAGACACATCCACAAAGGCGCAGCCACGGCTTTTAAGCAGCTTAACGAAATCAATCGTTTCCTTGAGGTTCCACCCGCCTTCAATCCAGTCGGTGGCAGAAACTCTCACTCCCAATTCAACAGCGGGCGCTGCCTTTTGCATCGCATCAAATACTGCAAGCGGCAGGCGAATTCGGTGCCGCCGTAAGAATCCGTGCGGCGGTTCGATAACGGCGAAAGAAATTGATGCAAAAGGTAGCCGTGAGCCATGTGAATTTCAATGGCATCAACCCCGGCTTTTTGTGCGCGCTCAGCCGCATTGGCAAAAGCCTGAACGATTGCATCGATACCCCCGGGCAGCATTTCTCTGGCTGCGGGGCGATGCTCTCCGGCACTCAAAGCGGAAGGACCGACAACATCCCAACCGCCTTCTTCCTTCGTTAAATGTCCGCCAACCCAAGGCACTCGCTCAGATCCTTTACGACCGGCGTGATTGATTTGCACGGCAATCTTTGTCGTATGGTCGATCGCACGCATCGTCTCGACAACTTCGGCAAGCCCCATCGCCAACTCATCTGACCAAAGACCAAGGTCAGAGCCTGAGATTCGACCGTCGGGCGTGACAGCCATGGCTTCAATGCAGACAAGACCTGCGCCGGAACCGGCAAGTTTGCCGTAATGCACCTTGTGCCAAGCGGTCACTTTGCCGTTTTCGGCCTGGTACTGACACATCGGCGGCACACTGATGCGGTTTCTAAGCCGCATAGAACCGATTTGAAACGGGGAAAATAATTGCGTTTTCAACTCTATTCTCCGCTAGAAAAGACCGTCGTCGTTTTTCAAACTCATCATTCGTTCAACGTAACGGGCAATGGTATCGATTTCAAGATTGACCCAATCCTGAGGCTTTAAGTGCTTTAAAGTCGTCACTTCAACCGTATGGGGGATCAAATTAATCGAAATGCGGGTGCCGACCGGAGTGTCTTCAACCTCATTAATTGTCAGTGACACACCGTTGACCGTCACCGATCCCTTGTAGGCGAGATAGGCAGACAATTTCATCGGTGCACGAACAACCAGGTGCCAACTTTCCGCCTTGGGCTCCATTACTTCAACCTGTCCGACTCCGTCCACATGACCGGAAACGATATGACCGTCCAAACGGTCTCCGACCCGAAGTGCTTTTTCCAAATTCACTTCGCCCCAATTGTCTAAACCGCACGTTTTTGACAGGCTTTCTGCTGACACTTCAATCTGAAAGGTATCCCCTTCAATCTTAACCACCGTCATACAAGCGCCGTTAACCGCAATGGAATCGCCCACAACCGTGCCGTTGAGCCAACCCTCGGGTGTATCGATGGTGAGTCTGACTCCGTCACCAAGTGCTTCAGGTTCGCGAACTTTGCCGATTGCTTCAATAATGCCTGTAAACATTTTGTTATTTCCTTTTTCGTAAAATCATTCGAATGTCATTGCCAAGCTGAGAGCTTTCAACGATTGCCCAGTCTTTTACTTCCGATAAACTCTCCGGCGCTTTTAAATGAAAGGCGCTTCGCCCTTCGCCAAGAATTTTCGGGGCAATGTAACACAAAAGTTCATCAACCAGTCCCTGCCGGACAAACTCGCCGGTTAAAACTGAGCCCGCCTCCAGATGCACTTCATTGACTTCTCTTCCGGCTAACTCTGTCAGCAAAGCCTGAAGGTCAACTCTGCCATCTGCGCCCTTTAGTTCAATTACCTCTGCGCCGCGTTTTTGCAAAGCCTGAGTTTTCTCAGCATCGGCCTTGGCACAAACAACCAATACCTTGCCTTCATCAAAAAAACGATTCTCGGGATTAACACGCAACGAAGAATCCAACAAGACTTTTAGAGGCTGTCGATCCTGAATTTTTCCGTCTTTTCTGGCGGTAAGTGACGGATTATCTGCCAAAACCGTACCCACGCCTGTTAACACGGCACCTGCCACACAGCGCCAGCGGCGTCCGTCTTCGCGCGCCTTTTCTCCCGTGATCCACTGACTCTGTCCATCGGGCAAAGCCGTGTACCCATCTAAACTCATTGCCACTTTGGCCCGAACCCAAGGCCGCGCTTTCGTCATCCGGGTCATAAAGCCCGCATTCATGAACCATGCCTCTTGCTGCAGCAGTCCGCATTCCACCGCAATACCGGCATCTTTTAACATTGAAACACCGCGTCCTGCCACAAGGGGATTGGGATCGAGACAGGCAATCACTACCCGGGACACTTTTTCCTTAATTAAGCGCAGTGCACAAGGCGGCGTTCTGCCGTAATGCGAACAGGGCTCTAAAGTCACATAAACCGTTGCCCCCTCAACGTTAAAGCCCCTCGATTCGGCATTTTTGATCGCCTGAATTTCAGCATGGTCACTCCCGGTCTTTTGGGTAAAACCCTCACCGATAATTTGACCATCGCGCACAATCACACACCCCACCGAAGGGTTCGGGGGACTGATCGGACGAGCCTTCAGTGCGAGCTGCAAAGCTCTTTGCATGCACTCGAGATCTGACAACATCTGCAGTTAGACCTCGCGAGCCATATCAGCAAATTTCTGAACGTCTTCAAAATTGCGATACACACTGGCAAAGCGAACATAGGCGACTTTATCGAGTCCTCTTAACTCTTCCATGACGAGTTCGCCCAAGCGTTCACTGCGAACCTCACGCTCACCCAATGCAAGCATCTTCTGTTCAATCCGATTAATCGCCTCATCGACCCGTTCTCGAGAAACGGGGCGTTTACGCAAGGCAAGCATCATCGATGAGCGAAGTTTCTTTTGATCGTACTCGCAGCGCCCACCGCCTCTCTTGATGATAGAAGGCATGGAAAGCTCCACGCGTTCATACGTCGTGAACCGTTTTTCACATTTCAGACAACGGCGGCGACGGCGGATGGTCGTGCCGTCTTCACTGGTGCGAGAGTCAATGACCTGAGTTTGTTCGTGCTTACAGAAAGGACAATGCATACGCTGCGCTCCTTACTTGAGACATTAATTCCGAATATCCCCAAAACCACAATATATGGTATCAGGCGATTATGTCTGATTGTACTCGTTAAGACACAACCTGTGGAAAAATTCTTGAAAAATCAGAATCAATTGTGTCAAAAAAATCATTCTCGTCCGAATTTTCTGAGTTTTTATTCGGAGTAAATAACAACTACATATAGAAAAGAATTTTTCTAAATTTCCCCGATTCTTGACAAAAAATGATGAACATCCAGCACGGTCCGAATATTGAGTTTGTGACAGGCGTTGCCGCGATGAATCTTGACGGTGTGTTCCTGAATCTGTAATTGATCGGCGATAGCCTTGTTCGACAAATTTTGCGCCACCAACTTTAAAATGACGCGCTCACGATTGGTGAGAGATTCATATTGTTCGCGCAGTGTATGCGTCTCATATTTTTTCTTTCTGCACTGCAAATTTTCCTGAACCAAACGAGCGACTGTCTCACGAAGAATCTCAGGAGCCACCGGTTTTTCATAGAAGTCTCTGGCGCCACGCTTGAGCGTATCAACAGCCAATCCGATGTTGCCGTGAGCCGATAAGAAAATGATCGGCAAATCGATCTCTCGCTTGTTAATTTCCTGCTGCAATTCCGGTCCGCTCATGCCAGGCATTCGCACATCCAAAATAATGCAGCCCGGATGAAGGGAATCATCTCTTTGTAAAAATTCTTCTGCGCTTGAGTAACACACGGTCTCAAAGCCGGCGACTCTCAGTGTAAAAGCCTCTGAGTTACGCACGCTTTCTTCGTCGTCAATGATTCGAACAATCGGACGATACAGTTCCGGATTAGCTGTGTTTCTCATCACCTTTATCTCCCAAATCATCAAAGCGCAAAGACACCATCAGGCCGTGCGGCTCAACTTGTTCAAATTGAAGTCTCGTGGTATGCCGCTCTGCAATCACTCGGCAAATCGATAAACCCAATCCCAGACCTTCGATCTTTTCACTATGCACAGGTCTTGATAACAATTTTATTTTTTCCGGGGCAATGCTTGGACCGTTATCACGCACAAAAAGTTCCCACTTTAAATGGTTTTCACTAGCCCTCACCCCAACTTCAACGTAAGGCACCTCATCGGTTAAATTGGCGACTGCCTGCAAAGCATTTCTTGTCAAATTCACAATAACCAATTCAATTTCAAAAGGATCGCAAGACGTCAGTGCCCGCTCAGGCAGCCTTGGTACCAAAACCACGTTGTTGATTTCCTCACTTGCCCTGACAGTTTGGAGCGCCTTTTTCACCAGAACCACCAAGTCTGTTTCCACGTGAACGCTGTCTCTGCGTTTAGCGTACGAACGAACACGCTCGACAATCTGGGAAATCCGTAACGCCTGAGAAGCAATTTCCCTTGAGGCCTCTTCAACTACAGGATCCTTTCTGTCTTTCAAGTAAAGCGACAATCCGTTGGAATAATTGATGAGTGAAGTAATCGGCTGCCTGGCTTCATGAGCGATGATGCTGGACAGTTCCGAGACAATTCCTGCTTTTTCCAATTGCATCAGTCTTTCACGATCTTTTTTAGCCAGACTTTCCAGTTTTTTATTTTCCTCAAGTGTTTTTACCAACTCTCGCGTGCGATTTTGGACCATTTTGCTGACGGCAAAACCAAACAGCACACTGCCCAACAGCAAGATCACCCCAAGAAAAATAGCGTAACGATAACGCCAAAGAGCCAATTGATTTTGCAGTCCCTCAGGGGTCAGAGGAGTAGAAACAAAGCATCTGATCACATGAGTCACATTTCTGAAATCATTGGCCACCACCCAGCGATGACCCTGAGGCGTTGCCGGCATTGATAAAAGTGTCTCGGCAATCTGTGTGTTGAGTTCAGCGCTGACATGAGGAGTGGCTGCAAAGACCAAATCCGGATACAGCAATGTGGATGTCATACAACCGATATCAGCATCCCGACGTAACCCGACAGGCTTGAGACTTCCCTCCTCAATCAGGCGATGCTCATAAAAATATTCAAGCTCGCAGGTTTTCAAAATACCCGCATCGGCTTGCCCGGACAATACTTTTTGAGCAATTTCCAGTCCGCCCTGCCGTGCTAACTTCAGATTAAAGAACTGCCCCGGCCGCTCAGTTGCATGTCGAAGTTCTTGCAGCACAACCTGCATGCCGAAAAAAGACTCTCTCCCATGACTGGCAACCTGTTTATTGCGCAAATCGGTCAATCGTTTCAAACGCTTATCATCCGAGCGGGCCACCACCAATGCCCCAGCCGCATGCTGCGGATTTCTGACGCCGGGACCTTGGTTGGTTGCCAGATAGGTCGCGCCGCCGGAATCCTGCATATAGGCAAACGTCCCGCTGGGGGCTATGTAGAAATCCACTACCTTATTAACCGCCGACAGATAAATCTCAAATTCATCCAATGTGGAAATTTCAAAGCGATACCGGGGCAATTTTTCGTGAAGTCTTTTTAGTGTCGGCTGCAGCAATCCCTCTTGAATTTCTGAAGTGTCCGAAGCCACGACACCGATATGAAGAATTTCTTTTTCTTGCGGCTCAGTGATTTGAGGCAGGTAAAGCACCGCTTCCGGTTCCTGAGCCCACGTGTATGAAGTCATGACGAAAAGGGCCCAACCGAGCAGTACCGTTGCCAAATTTCGAGAAAAACCGATCATATCTGTACCAGAGTAAAAACTCTCACCTCATTTTTCAATCATAGAGAACTTCCGAGACCTTCATTTCCAACTTAGGGTTTTCCCAAAACACCCCCTCATTACTAAGCATTTTTACCTAGATTTTTTCTGCGCCTTGTACCAAGGTTCAAAGACAGAAAAAACAGTCACCGAGATAATCCTGATATCCCGATGAGCATAACACTGTCGGGGAAAATGGACGGTTTTAGGTTGTTATGCGCCAATAACAGCCGTAACTTATGCCGAACAATTAACTTTGATCTCAAACACAGTGACATAACCGAAAAAGAAAGTCGGTTAGTAATGAAATTCCTATCTGGGAGGAAAATATGAGTGGCGTGATTCCTTGGTTAGGCATCATCGTTTTATTTCTGACGGGATGGGCCGTTGTGAAGAAGTACCAGGTCAATATGGTGCTTTTTATCGGCGGTCTTTTACTCAACCTGCTTGCTCTTTTAGGCGGCATGGACACCCTTTTGACAAAGGGAAGCACCGGTTTTATCGGTTTTGACTTTTTTGAACTGCTGAAATCGATCAGTACCTCTCAGGTTGCCGGTGTCGGTTTCATCATCTTGATTTCCGGCGGCTTTGCCACTTACATGCAAGCCATCGGTGCCTCTGACCGCTTCGTGACGGTTTGCGCCAAACCGATATCATTCATTAAGAATCCGTACCTGATTCTTGCTGCAGTGTTCATTTTCGGACACTGCCTGTCTTTGGTCATCACGTCTGCAGCTGGCTTAGCCATGTTGATGGTCGTGACGGTTTATCCGCTTATCATCCGAGTGGGCTGCTCACCGCTTGCTGCCGCTGCGGTTGTCGCCAGCGTACTGGCAATCGGTTACGCTCCTGCCTCCGGTACCGCCAACCTTGCCGCTGAATTGGTTCATCTTGAACCGATCGAATACTTAGTCCGCTATCAATTGCCGATGGCCGTTCCCACCATCATCGCCATGGCTATCGCACACGTTGTCGTTCAATACTACTTCGACAAAAAAGAAGGAACCGGTGAGGTTGCGGACTTAAGCGAACTGGAAAACAAGCGCAAAACGCTCGAAAAAACCCCGGCCTTTTACGCACTTTTCCCGATCATGCCGATTGTCTTACTGTTGATCTTCAACAAGATGGTCTACAAGAGCGTGATTCTGAGCGTACCGACGGCAATGTTCATTTGCTGGTTCATTGCTTTCCTTTTCGACCTTATCATGCGCCGCAATGTCAAAGAGTCCTTTGACCTGTCTTTTGCGATGTTCAAAGGCATGGGCAACATCCTGACGAGTACGGTCGGCTTAATTTTCGTCGCCGCCTTCTTTGCCAAGGGTCTTCAAAATGTCGGTATCGTCGATTTGCTGATCGATTCCGCACAAGGCATCGGTTTGAGCAGCACCGGCATGGGCGTGGTTCTCTCTGCCATTATCGGTTTGGTGACAGTGCTGACGGGCTCCGGCGTAGCTGCCTTCACAAGCTTGGCTCACATCGTTCCTGACGTGGCTCAAGCCATGGGCGTTGACGGCATCTCGATGATGGTCATGATGCATACGGCAGCTGAAATGCTGCGCGCCATGTCTCCTGTTGCAGGTGTCATCATTATCGTTGCCGGCTTTGCCAAAGTGAATCCTCTGACGATGGTTAAGCGTACTGCCATTCCGTGTTTGGTCGGTTACGTCGTCATGCTTACTTTCGTAGGCCTGTTCTTCTAACTGTTTACGTGCAAGGGCAGCTTCAGGCTGCCCTTTTGAATAAGAAAAGGAAATTGAAAATGGCAATCGCTCTGACTGGTAAAATCATGGGAAGCGTGACTTCTCATACCCCGGAAACTTTAAAAGCCGTTTTTGAAAAGGCCTATGCTGCACTGCCCCTATCGGATGGCTCATTGTTTGAAGGCACGCTCGAGCAATTTAGCGGACAATGCAGCCCGAAGGCGACTGTGCTTTTCATTCACGGCAGCTCCGGCATCAATCCTGCCACCCGTACCTTCGCTAATCATTTGGCTAAACAAGGCTTTGCCGTTCTGGCCCCTGACTCCATGCAGGTTAAAGACCGCATCACCTACTCTTCGCCTGTGGCCCGTGAAGTGTACGAACAAGTCCACAGCATGCGCTATGAAGAACTTTCTTATGCAGTTTCTCGCCTAAAAGAACTTCCCTTCTTTAACGGAAAATTCGTCATTGCCGGCACCAGTGAAGGCGCTGTCAGCGTCGCACGCTTTGTCAATGAATTTGAAAATAAAGAAGCCGGACGAATGATTTTTTCCTGGAGCTGTGAAAATAACTATCACGTCGTCGAACACAGAACGCAAATTCCAGCTGATTGCCCCGTGCTCAATATCATGAGTGCCGAAGATCCCTACTTCAGTCAGAAAAACAGTTACCTGGACAATCCCGATGCTCTGGGATACGCAGCCCGCGCCCTCAAAGATCATCAGGATGCCACTATCGTTCTTTTACCTCAGGCACCTCATACGCTGTTTAATCTGCCCAGGGCCGCCGGCATCATTGATGCCTTTGTTAATCGAGTAACTCAATAGACTGAATACGTTTTTTGACAGGTTCGAAATTCCACCAACCGCCTTACGCTAAAGCACCTCGTTTGATGCTTTAGCGTTTTTTTTCGCAAACACAGAATCAAGCGGTTTGAAGTCTCGGATTAAGGCTATAGATACCTTGTATCGTTGCAGCAGCCAATACGTGCGGCGCCATACGCTGCTGAACCTCTGCCCAACGGGCAGTGTCAGGCAAACTCAATGTCTTTACATCAAGCGCAAACACTCGGAATTCATAACCGTGCATGCGGGCGTCAAATCCGGGAGGGCAGGGACCGTCATAGCCGCGATGAACGTGACTTTCTGATGTGTAGTCATTTATGGCTTCAATCCCGATCGGTTTGGCAAAACGTCTGCCGGTATTTTCATCGCCAACGGCGGCTTGTCCTTTTTGCACTTCACAAACCTGAGGATCAATATCCCAAATCAGCCAATGCACAAAGTCGCGTCGGGGTTGATCGGCAGGAATTTCGCCTTCCGCATTGAGAGCTTTTCGATCCGTCGGTACATCCGGATCGATGCAGGCGAGAACAATAGATTGAGTGCCTTCGGGTATGCCGCTCCAGGAGAGCTGTGGATTGAGGTTTTCCGCCAGGGCAAATTGACCGTCAACCAATTTTCCGTAAGCGCATTCACTCGGAATCCATTGACCGTGTTCAAAATCTTGACTGGTTATTTTCATGGAAATCTCCTTTGAAAAACCTGATTAATTATTCGGTCTTAAAACGCGATTTGTCAATGACTAACACTTTAACCAAATAGTGACGGGACCGTCATTGACAAGCGCAACCTGCATGTAAGCGCCGAACTCTCCCGTTTCGGTTCTCAAACCGCTTTCTCGGACTTTTTCAACAAAATATTCATAGAGCTTTTTGCCGGTCTCGGGATCAGCTGCCGGCGTAAAACTCGGACGCAAGCCCTTGGCTGTATCGGCTGCCAGTGTGAATTGAGAAACAACAAGAATGTCGCCATGAATATCCGACAGACTTTTATTCATCTTGCCGTTTTCATCTTCAAAAATACGGTAGGCGAGGACCTTTTTGGCCAACTTCTCACACTGCTCAACCGTATCGCCTTTTTCTGCACAAACCAACACCAGCAGACCCTTGCCCGCGCTGCCGATCACCTGACCGTTAACCGTAACGGAGGCACTTTGAACACGCTGCAATAAACCGATCATTTCAATTTTTCCTTCATACAAAAATGGACCATGAGAAATTTGTTATTTCGCACGGCCCACTGCTTCAGCACGGTTAATAATTAATGAACCGTCACCTTAGCCCATTTGCGTTTACCGACCTGAATCGTGTAGGTGCCGGCCTTCAATTTCAAACCGCGGTCGGTCACACGGTCACCATTGACGCGCACGCCGCCCTGATCAACATTGCGATTGGCTTCGCCGACGCTCGCAACCATGCCGGCTTCCTTGATGAGTTTACCGATGCCGATCTCTCCGTCTCCTGCAGCCACATTGACTTCAGGGATTTCAGAGGGCATTTCGCCTGCACGGAAACGGTTGTTAAACTCAACTTCCGCCGCATCGGCTGCATTTTTATCATGGAAGCGTTCAACGATTTCCTTGGCTAAAAGCACCTTGGCTTCACGGGGATTACGACCGTTTTCGCATTCGCTCTTTAACGTAGCGATTTCGTTATTGCTCTTTAAGCTCAACAGATCGTACCAATTCCACATCAAGTCATCGGAAATACTCATCACCTTGCCGAACATGTCGTTGGGTGCGTCGGTAATACCGATATAGTTGTGCTTGGACTTACTCATTTTGTTGACACCGTCCAAACCGACCAACAAGGGCATCGTCAAAATGCACTGGGGTTCCTGATCATACTGGCGCTGCAATTCACGTCCCACCAGGAGGTTAAAGCGTTGGTCAGAGCCGCCCAATTCCATATCCGCCTTCAGGGCCACGCTGTCATAACCCTGCATCAGGGGATAAAGAAGCTCGTGCATGGCAATCGGCGCCTGCTCGGCGTAACGCTTGGCAAAGTCATCACGTTCAAGCAACCGGGCCAGCGTGTAGCGAGAGGCAAGCTTAATCATGTCGGTTGCCGTCATCTTGTCACTCCATTCGGAGTTGTAGCGGATTTCGGTCTTTTCACGATCGAGCACGAGGCTTGCCTGATCCAGGTACGTCTTTGCGTTAACTTCAATCTGCTCACGGGAAAGCGGCGGGCGAGTGATGTTGCGGCCGGAGGGGTCACCGATTGAGGCAGTGAAGTCGCCGATTAAGAAAATCACGGTATGTCCCAAGTCCTGCAGCTGACGCAATTTATTCAAAACCACCGTGTGGCCGATATGAATGTCAGGAGCCGTGGGGTCCAAACCCAGCTTGCAGCGCAGCGGCGTTCCCGTTGCCTGAGAGCGGGCCAGTTTTTGTTCCAAGTCGGCTTCAATTAACAGCGTATCGACGCCGCGCTTAATCGTTGCCATCGCTTCCCGAACTTCTTCGGTTACGGGATATTTCTTTTCAATTTCACTCATAAGATTTTTTTTACAAAATAAATACATAAAAAAGGAATCTTGAATCGGCCGGCCGGAGTAATTCGGGTAAAATTAGTGCCGTTTTCAGATTACGTATCGGCTTATTGTAACCAATCACATTCTCAATGTCTGCGCCCAGCATCCTTGCAAAAAATTTACGCTCCGTCGGTGAGGGCTTATGCCTTGTCGCCCGCGGCTGTGCGCACTCTTGGGAAAAAGTCGCTAAAAGCCCCTACAGACGCTTGGCGATGGGCTTGATTTTCGGTGTCTTCCCCGCCTCGGTGGCTATCGCCACCTATACTGCCTACCCCTCTGATGAAGAACAGATGCTCAGAGACATGCAGACGCAGATCACGACGACCTTACCGATGCCTTCCATCGCTGAGCAGATCACGGTTGTCACAACACGTTCTGCAGTGACGACCCATACGACGATGATTCGCGTCAATGACACTTTGGGGGCAATTTTTTCGCGTCTCAATATTGAAGACAGCGCACTGCAGCGTTTTATCCGCGGTCAAACACTCGCTCAACCCCTTTCCACTCCTCGGGAAGGTGTCTATGTTCAAGCCAAGGTGACAGCTGACAAAAAAGCGCAGTCCTTAAAAATCTTTTTGGAACCGCGTTCGGCCAAACAAAAAAATACCGTGGTGACAATCACCCGGCGCGGTGAACGCTTTGTTATCAATTCTGCCCCCTTTGTCTACGAAACTCAGCAGGCGATGAGCGCCGGATTGGTGGAAACCAATTTAATTGAGTCGGCTAAGGCCGCCGGTATTCCTGAAGAAATCGCTGAAAGAATGCCGATTGCTTTCGAGCGGCAGATTAATAACGGTCTTCAGATTACCAAAGGCGATGACTTCCGCGTGATCTACGAACGACAATTCCTTGAAGGCGACTTTGTCAGAAACGGAAAGATTCTGGCACTGTCGGTCACGCACAACGGTCAAACGTACGAAAGCTTCTGGGCTGATGACGGTACCCGCCACGGCAGTTTTTACAGCCTTGACGGCACATCCAACCGCACAACCTTTATCCGGGTGCCCGTTGAAGGTGCACGGGTAACGTCAAGTTTCATGCCGATGCGCCGCCATCCGGTCACGGGTGTCCTTCGTCCTCACCAGGGCACGGACTTCGGTGCTCCTCGCGGCAATAAGATTTTTGCTGCCGCCGACGGTGTTATCTCCCGCCGCTCGTTTGATAAACGCGGTTTCGGCAATTACCTCATGATCAAACACGATGCCTCTCGTACTACCCTTTACGGTCACATGACTCGTTTTGCCGAGGGTATGAAAGTAGGTACAAAGGTCAAACGCGGTCAGGTTATCGGCTTTGTCGGATCGACGGGCTTAGCCACGGGACCGCATTTACACTACGAACTGCGTGTTAACAATCGCCAGGTCAATCCTTTGAAAACGAGCATTCCGGATAAAGATCGCTTAACGACAGAAGAGCGTCAGAAGCTCTTGGCTTCCGCACAGCCGCTGACCACTCGTCTGGCAATGCTCAACCGCATTCAATCGGTCAAACCGTTGCCGGCCAAGGAAGCTTTGGCACAAGAGCACACTGCTGAGCAACCCCAGTCTTAACTGCAATGCAAAAGAAATCCGATATCTTTATTGGTCTCATGTCCGGCACCAGCCTTGACGGAGCCGATGCCGTTGCCTGTCGCTTAAGTCATGAACAAATTGTTTTTTTAGCTCATGCTTATCTGCCGTATCCGATTTCTCTGAGAAAATCACTCCTGGATTTATTAACACCGGGGGCCGATGAAATCACCCGCAGCGGACAAGTTGCTCTTCAATTGGCACGCTTTTACGCCCAATTGGTACAGAAGCTCTTAGATACCATGCACTGCCAAAGTTCAGAGATCGCCGCGATCGGCGTGCATGGTCAGACAATCAGACACTATCCCCACCTGGGATTTACAGTTCAGCTCAATAACCCGGCACTCATTGCCGAGCTCACCGGCATCGATGTCATTGCCGATTTCAGAAGCCGCGATATGGCAGCTGGCGGCGAAGGAGCGCCCCTTGTGCCTGCTTTTCATGCCAACATATTTTCTGGCCCCGCCCTTCGGGCGATTGTCAATATCGGCGGTATTGCCAATGTCACCCTCTTAAATGGCGAGAAAGTCTCCGGGTTTGACTGCGGCCCCGGCAACACTCTGATGGATACCTGGGTGCAGAAGCATTGCGGACTGCTTTTCGATGAAGATGCCCGCTGGGCAAGAAAGGGAACTCTCAACGCTGAGTTACTTCAGGCGTGCCTGTCAGATCCCTATTTTTCGCGAAAGCCTCCGAAGAGTACCGGTCGGGAATATTTCAATGAATCGTGGCTCTTAAAACGCTTCCCATCTCTGGCGTCACTACCGCCGGAAGATGTTCAGAGAACGCTGGCAACGCTCACCGCTCAAACGATTTTGTCATCTGTAGAACGCACTCAGCCCGACACGAAAGAACTCTTTGTCTGCGGGGGCGGAGCACTCAATCCGCTTTTGATCGAAGAGCTCCGCAAAGGGCCCTACAGTGTTCAGAGTACGGCTGTCTTAGGCGTTGATCCGATGCACGTGGAGTCGATGGCCTTTGCCTGGCTTGCCTATCGTTTTATCAATAAAAAAGCCGGGAATCTCCCGGCTGTGACGCGCGCTCGAGGCGAGCGTATATTGGGTGCGCTTTATCCGGCAGGCTAAACAGAGAAAGAAGAGCCGCAACCGCAAGTCGTCACCGCATTGGGATTGCGAATGACAAACTGAGCGCCGGTTAAATCTTCTTTAAAGTCGATTTCAGCACCAACCAAATATTGATAGCTCAAAGAATCGATCAGGAGCGTCACGCCGTCCTTGACCATCTTGGCATCATCTTCGTTTTCGTTTTCATCAAATTGAAAACCGTATTGGAAACCGGCGCAGCCGCCGCCCTGGACAAACACACGAAGCTTCAGCTTGTCGTTGCCTTCTTCCTCAATCAGGCTTTTAACTTTAGCGACAGCCGCATCGGTGAAGTGAATCGGTTCCGGAGCCAAATTCGTTTGTTGTTCTTGCATATCTTTTCATTCCATCCATCAAAAACGTGTTGATTATACGTTTTTTCTGACACGAAAAACGGTTAACCTTCCAGACCGACAAGAATCACACCAAGGGTCATGCCAATCACTCCAATTAAGCGAGTCAGCGATAAGCGTTCGCGCAAAAGGAGCCCCCCTAAAACCACCCCGATCATCATGCCGACTTCTCGGCTCGGGGCAACGTAAGACAAAGGTGCCATTGTCATCGCATAAAGCACAAGCAAATAAGCCAAAGGCGAGCCCACCGTAACAACCGCCAAGGCCTTTTGCAGTCGGGGGGTCGTCAGAATTTCACGTGACTCTTGCTTCCAATTCGCATGCATCATGACAAAGGGTGCCAACACCAGAGTTCTTATCGCAATGGAGGGGAAATAAAAACTGATAGGAGTCAAGCCCGTGGATTGTTGCACGGCCCAGGCATCACAAAAGGAATATCCGGCAATAAAGCAGCCGGTTAAAGCCCCCCAAAAGATTCCGGCTCGAATGCGCAGCTGTTGAGTTTGCTTATCTTGTTTCTGAGGCATGGCCAGCAATACAATGGCTGCCAAAATCAAAACAATGCCGATTCCTCCCCAAAAAGACGGTCTATCACCCAAAATCAGCACGGCGCTTAAAACAGTAATCAAAGGACCGGTACCGCGTGCAGTGGGATAAACAATCGAGTAATCGGATTTTTTATAACCGATTTGAAGTACTTGCCCATAAATGACGTGAATCGGTGCGGAAAGCGCAATCACAAACCAGCCGACCGGGGTAATGTTTTTAAGAGAATCGGGATCATAGATGAAAAGTGCCGGGACAGTAATGACAGCGGTGATGAGATAAACCAACAACCAAAAAGGACGTCCCGCATTGGCTTTTTTGAGAAAATAATTCCAAGTGGCGTGCACCAACGCAGCGGTCAAAACCAAAATTAGAGCTGTCAGGGACATAATGCGGCGACTGAATAACTGATCTGGATATTGTACGCCTACGAAAAAGGCCCTCCGATATGGGAGAGCCTTTCGGGTGCTTCGCCCGAAGACGAAGACGGCATC